>NZ_JBXAYQ010000005.1:0-108516 GCF_057359305.1 Komagataeibacter ossonobensis
CTTCAGGGAACGCCGCCTTCTTGAAAAAAGTCGGTGCCCAAAAACCTTCATTTTTTATAATCAGGCATACTCAAACCAGTTGATCACGCTGAAAAAAGGCGCTGCCAACAGGTCCCGCTGGGACAGGACAGCCTGCATGTCCGCCACGGGCCACCCGATCCCCAGTGCTTCATCATTCCAGCGCACGGTCCGTTCATACTGCCGTTGTGGTGGAATGGTGCAGTGGTAACGGATCGCCGTCCGGTCATCCAGCGTGCATGACCCGTGCAGGAATCCCGGCGGAATCCATAACTGTCGGCCATCTCCGGCACTCAGGGTTTCCGCGACCCATTGCCCGAAGGTAGGGGAGCCAGTGCGCACATCCACCACCACGCTCCACACCGCGCCACGTTCACACTGCAAGAGTCTGCCCTGCGGGGCGGGTTCTATCTGACAGGACAGACCCCTGACGTGATTCCTGTGATGCGACAGGAGGCAGGTCTTGTATGAGAAGTCCCCTTCCATACCGATCCGGTGCAAAAGGGTGGCATCGGGATCGGCATGGTGACCTGATCGGGATGTCAGTACATACACTCCGCTAAGCGACAGTGCCGCCAGTTCAGCGTCCTGCCCCCCATACCCGGCGGACGCGACAGGCAGGACGGGATTCCTGTCCATCATCCACGGCGTGCCCGACATATGGACAGGTGGTCATGCCCCGATGCGGGCATGGATGGGTCATCATTTAAAATCTGCATCCGGATCTGCTTTTCATTCGGTCGGACGCATGCCGGACCGGTCACGCGTTTCATTCGTATGAAATGCAGTTTTAACGCAGCACGTGTTACGAACCGATTAAGGCAGCTCGGAAACAGATTTTATGCATTGGCGCAAAAGTCGTTGATAAAAAAGTAATAAAATTTTTTGGGTGCCGCTTTTTTTGAAAAAATCTTATTCAGGACATTTCAGTTCATAGACCTTTTATCAGCCTACTAGGTGACCTGTCGGATTTTGTATTTCAAGGGGGGTTACCAGATAAGGAATCTGGTGGAGCCAAGGGGAGTCGAACCCCTGACCTCCTGAATGCCATTCAGGCGCTCTCCCAACTGAGCTATGGCCCCACTGTCCTGACTGACCGGCCATTTTTCATGGCCCGCCGTGGTCTGGTTCGCGGGGTATAACCGTAAGATCCTGGCAATGCAACCCCCCGCAAACCAATTTATTGCATGATGATACGCTGTGCCCGCAACGCCTGCAGCAATGCCAGCAGGGGCAATCCCATGATGGCGGAATGTTCGCCTTTTATATGGGAAAACAGGTGAATGCCCATACCTTCCAGCCGGTAACACCCGACACAGGACAGAATCGCATCGCCCTCCATCGCCAGGTAATGCTCCAGAAAGGAATCGCTGAAGGCACGCATGTGCAGCACGGGGCAGGCAACGTGCCGCCAGACCTCGGCCCCGTCACGCAGCATCACCACCGCCGTATGCAGCATATGGGGCCTGCCGCGCAGCGTGCGTAACTGCTGTCGGGCGGCGTCCATGCTTTCCGGCTTGTCAAACCATGCCCCATCGCATGACAGCATCTGGTCCGCGCCAATCACGGCCGCGCCATTGTCCACGCTGATGGCGCGCGCCTTGGCCCGGGCCAGTTCAAGGGCTGTCTGGCCTGCTTCCATCCCGCAGGCGCGGGCACGGTCGCGAATGGCATGTTCGTCCACATCCGCCGCACGGTAATCCGCCCGAATCCCCGCTGATTCCAGCAGACTCCGCCGCGCGGCAGAGCGGCTGGCCAGTACTATCGGCGGCGACTCCGCCTGTAATGGCAGCGGCTTTAGTACTAAATTCGAGTCGTCTGGCATCACCCTCTCCGTACTGTCGAAGTGAAACACGAAATTCGGTGCGTTCGAGTACTGGGGTACATGGGGACAGTACTCCAAACAATTCTGCGCCGTACCGAGTACCGTGGACAACGGGTACACCTCCGTTCGCGGTGGGTTGTACACAGGCCCATGTCGGTACAATCTGGATAACTCCCCACGGCCACGGGAATCCTTGGAGTCGGAAACTGTACACTCTGTGGGAAAAGTGGGGTACATTTTCGGAAACGTGGGTACCCCGTCATCCACAGCACTTAAAGCACATCAAAAAATTTCTTTCTCTTTTCTTTTATTGTTTTGAAAGAGGCGCGCGCGTCTCACCTGCCCGCTATCCGTCACGACGAAAGTACGAGATAGTCCGGCCACAACGAAACAGAACGACGGATCGATGACTGAAACACGCAAACCCCTGCTCGCCACCCTGTTGGGAGAGGCGACATGGCCACCTCCGGTATGGCTGATGCGGCAGGCGGGCCGGTTCCTGCCAGAATTCCGGGCACTGCGTGAAAAGGCGGATTTCATAACCCGTTGCATGACACCGGACATGGCAGTGGATATCACGCTGCAGCCCATCCGCCGTTTTGGCATGGATGGCGCGATCCTGTTTTCCGATATCCTCATCCTGCCATGGGCAATGGGGCAGTCACTGGAATTCGTGCCGGGTCGGGGCCCTGTCCTCGGGGCGGTCCGTTCGATGGCCGACCTGGAGCGTCTGGATCCCACGCGGGTGAAAGAGGCAACGCAGCCGGTCATGGAAACGCTGTCCCGGCTGCGCAAAGCTGTTGACGGGCCGGAGGCGATCGGTCCCGCAAAACCGGGACAGGTCACGCTGATCGGCTTTGCCGGCGCCCCGTTCACGGTGGCGTGCTACATGGTGGAAGGCCATGGCTCGCGTGAGTTCGAGGAAACGCGCAGGCTGGCCTATACCGACCCGGCATTCTTTGACCGGCTGATCGACCTGCTGACCACATCCACGGCGGACATGCTGTGCGACCAGATCACGGCCGGGGCGGAAGCGGTCATGCTGTTCGACAGCTGGTCGGGGCTTCTGCCGCCGTCACAGTTCCGCAAGCATGTCATCGAACCCGCGCGCCGGATTACCGAAATCATCAATGCACGCCACCCCGATGTGCCGGTGATCGGCTTTCCGCGCCTAGCCGGGCTTATGGCGATTGAATACGGCCACGTGACGGGCGTGAACGCGATGGCGCTCGATACCGGGGCCGACATGAAGGCCGTGGCGAAAAAGGTGCCGGATACGCTGGTGCTGCAGGGCAACCTGGACCCGATCCGCGTGCTGGCCGGGGGGGAAGGCATGCGCACCGAAGCCCGCGCCATCCGTGATGCGATGAAGGGACGCCCCCACGTGTTCAACCTTGGCCACGGGGTCATTCCGACCACGCCCCCCGAACATGTGGGCGATCTGATCAAGACCATACGGGATGTATGAATGATGCTGCCTGCCGCCCTGCGTCCTGATGGCGCGCTCAAGCTGGTCATTTTTGACTGTGATGGTGTCCTGATCGACAGTGAAGGGCCGTCATGCCGCATGATTGCCCGCAACCTGCGCGAATATGGCCTTGCCATAAGCGATGAGGACGCGGTCCACCGTTTTGCGGGCCATGCCCTGACGGCGCTGAAGCATGAAATCGAGCAGGCGGAGGGCATTGCCCTACCCGATGACTGGCCTGCGCAGATGCAGCGCAATCTTGTCATTCTCATGCGGAGTGAGGCGGAAACCATAGACGGTGCCCCCGCCATGCTGCGTGGCGTGTCGGGCCTTGGGCTACCCTACCGTATCGGTTCCAATTCCTCGGTCATGGAAATGGAAGCGAAATTCGGCCGTACCGGTCTGGATGCCCTGATCGCGCCCGCGCATATCCATTCCGCGCGCGACATGGGCCAGCCCAAGCCGGACCCGGCAGTCTATCTGGCGGCGGCGAAGGCGCAGGGTGTTTCGCCTGAAAACTGCATCGTGCTGGAAGATACCGATACCGATACCGGTGCACGCGCGGCGCAGGCGGCGGGCATGGGATGTGTGCTGCTGCGGCCGGCCGAACTGCCCGCGCCATCATGGCCGGGACTGCTGCGGATCACGCATCTGAATGAATTCGTGCCGCTGCTGCGGCGTATACTGGATAGCCAGAAACAGCAGGGTGCCGCGCATGATTGACGCGCTGGCTTCCATCATGCTGTGGCTGAAGGCATTCCACATCATGTCGTTCATCGCATGGATGGCGGGGCTGTTCTATCTGCCGCGGCTGTTTGTCTACCACTGCCAGGTGGCGGCGGGCACGGCTGAATCCGAACGCTTCAAGGTGATGGAATACAAGCTGCTGCGTTTCATCATGATGCCGGCCATGATCAGCACATTCCTGTTCGGGGGCCTGCTGTCGGCCATTCCCGGGCTGATCGACTGGCATTCGGGCTGGTGGATCACCAAGCTTGCCTGTGTGCTGGCGATGGCGGGATTTAACGGCGCGTGCGGTCGCTGGCGGCGGGATTTTGCCAATGACCGCAATACGCGGCCCGAACGGTTCTATCGCATGGCGAATGAAGTGCCGACCGTTCTCATGATGATCATCGTGATCATGGTGGTTGTCCGCCCGTTTTGAACCGGGCGGACATCCGTTTGCCGGATCAGAGCAGGGACTTGCCCTGCTTCAGCACGGCGTTGCAGACCTTGGTCGTGACCTTCTGCTTCAGGTTGCCGCTGAGCGATGACAGAGAGAACGTATTGCCGTTGCCGGTATCAAGAATACCGTTCTGGCCGTTGGAATACTGGTTGCTGGAGGTATCAAGACCCGCCTTCTGTTTCAGTGATGACAGCAGGGTGGTGGGGCTGTTGCCCTGCAGGTAGTTGTTCTGCACGCAGTAGCTCAGCAGGCCCGTGACGTTGGAAGGGGCCAGCGATGAGACAGACGGCACGTTCAGGCCGCTGCCCGAAAGCAGGCTGCTCGCCTTGCCCAGTCCACCCGAACCACCGGTCAGGTCACCGAAACCCTGTGCATGCGCGGGCGCGCCGGACAGTGCGGCAGCAAGTGGCAGGGCCGCGGCGAGAGCCAGGAAACGGTTCATTTTTTTCATGTGATGATAAACTCCTGAAATCCGGGCCGAAGGAAAACCAAGGCCTGTATGACCTGTTATATCCGTCTACGGCGCACAGGGGATAGCCCGTAGCCCCGGCTTTTATGCAATACCGACCATGAGCATTCCGTAAATCTTGCCCATGACCGGCATCACCACGTACTGCAGCAGCAGCAGCAGGACGAGCGGGCTGAGGTCGATGTTGCCGATATTGGGCATGATGTTCCGGATGGGACGCAGGACCGGTTCGGTCATGCGGAACAGGAAGTTCGAGATATTCCAGACAATCTGGTTGCGCGGATCCAGGATGCCGAACCCAAGCAGGAAGCTGAACAGACAGGCCAGCATCACCACATAGTAATAAAGCTGTATGAGTTCAGCCAGCAGGTTAAAGATAATGGTGATCAACGGGTCAACCTTCATGGATGATGGGAACTGGAATTTAGTGTCCGTCACGCCCGCATACAACTGCCATGAACGCGGCGGGCAGGGAAGGAAAGCGATTGGCATACCAAAAATGGGCCTTGACTTGCGGCCCGCGCACGGTATGTATCGCGCGAGGATTGTGGGGCTGTAGCTCAGATGGGAGAGCGCCTCGTTCGCAATGAGGAGGTCAGGGGTTCGATTCCCCTCAGCTCCACCACCATCCTTCTTCCGATAAAAACCTGATCCGGTTGAACGCCAGTCCATGACTGGCGGCGTTTACGTTTCTCAATCGTCGGCAGGGGGCATGGCCACCAGTTCGATTTCAGCCAGCTGCCCCATATGTTCGAACTGTCTGACCAGTCGCAGCGTCGTTGCAGGACAGGTCCGGCCGAACAGGTCATTCAGCAGGGGAAAGCAGGCGCTGAAGCCATCGGTCTCACGCAGGGTAAAGGTGACGCGGGTCACGTTTTCCGCAGTCATGCCATGCTGGCCCAGCCGGGTCATGCCCGTGGCCAGTGCCTGCCTGATCTGGGGAAACAGCTCGGTCGGGAATTGCCCGGTCGTGGCATCGACGCCGGTCAGGCACCGGATATGTACTTCCGGCGAAGGGTGGAACGGCATGTTTTCTTCCATTGAAGCCAGAATCACAAAATGGTCATGTTTTGTCCATAAAAAATTTTCCATCCCCGAAATGACGACTTTCGGATAAACCTCCTTTCCATGAATGATCCGGTCCAGATCCATGCGTCCTGTGCGGCGCGGGGGGCACAGGGTATCGTGCTGACCGGCCCGTCGGGGGCGGGAAAGTCCGACCTGCTGCTGCGCCTGATTGACGCAGGCTATGACCTGGTGGCCGATGACCGGGTCTGCCTGCACGAAGGCTGGGCCAGCGCGCCCGTAGCCCTGTCCGGATTGCTGGAGGTGCGCGGTATCGGGATCGTGCGCATGCGCTATCGGGCGCGCGTGCGTGTTGTGGCGGTTGCAAGGCTGGTTTCCCCGGCTGACCATCCACCGCGACTCCCCCCGCCGCCACACCGTGATAAGGTCGTGGGGCAGCCGGTGTTTTTCATTGATCCGGCATGGCCTTCCGCCGTTGCCCGGATCGGGCTGGTGCTGGACTGTGTTGCCGGTCGCAGGCAACTGCTTGATGAAAGGCAGATGTGATATCGTCACCACTTTCCATTGTCGCCCGTTCAGGGAACAATGGGTTCATGAAAAGGTTTCGATCCCGCCATGATACAGCGATCTGTCATTGGCCATGGGGCTGACAGAAGTCAGGGTTTTGTGTGACTGACACCATGCATGAAGATACGCCACTTCCCCGTCGTATCCTGCTTGTCACCGGGCTGTCCGGCGCGGGCAAGTCCTCGATTCTGCGCATTCTGGAGGATCTGGGGCACGAAGTGATCGATAATCCGCCGCTGGGCATGCTGGATGAAATCGTGGCCCGTGCCGAACGTCCCGTGGCGGTGGGGGTGGATTCGCGCACGCGCGGGTTCGATGCATCTGCCGTGCTGGCTGCGCTGGCGCGGTTGCGCGTCAACCCGGGCCTGAATGCTGAACTGATTTACGCAACGGCCGAGGAAAGCGTGCTGCTGCGTCGCTATACCGCCACCCGCAGGCGTCATCCGCAGGCCGTCCATGGCACCGTAAAGGAAGGGATCGAGGCCGAAATCGCCCTGACATCCCCCCTGCGTGAAGCGGCGGATGTGGTGATCGATACCTCCGACCTGCCACCACCGGAACTGCGGCAACTGGTCGAGGCCCGTTTCGGGGAATGGACGGCGGGGGGACTCGATGGCCTGACAGTCGCCCTCATGTCATTTGCCTTTCCGGCAGGCCTCCCGCGTGAAGCGGATATGGTGTTCGATGCCCGTTTCCTGACCAATCCCTATTATGATTCCACCCTGTCCGCCATGACCGGACTGGATGCGGACGTGGCGGCCTATGTCGCCCGTGATCCCGATTATCAGGAATTCCTCGACCGTATCGTAGGGCTGCTGGAACTGGTGCTGCCGCGTTTTGTGCGCGAAGGAAAGAAATACGCCACCATCGCCATAGGCTGTTCGGGCGGGCGGCACCGTTCCGTCACATTGGTGGAGGCACTGGCCCGCAGGCTTGCGCAACGTGCGGACAATACCCATCCACATGATGCATGGCCTGTGGTTATCATGCATCGTGAACTGGCCCGTCAGGGCCGCAGCAGCTGGCGGTGGGCCAATCGGCCACGCGGGCTGTCGGAAACAACGGAGCAGACGGACCCGAAATGATCGGTCTTGTGTTCGTGATGCACGGTATCCTTGGTGAGACCCTGAAGGGGGAACTCGAACACGTGGTCGGCCCGCAGGCGCAGACCGCGGTGTTCAACGTGACCGCCACCGCTGTGCCCGGCACATGCCGCGATGCCCTGCAACGGGCCATCGACTCGGTTGATAGCGGGCAGGGCGTCATCCTGCTGACCGACATGTTCGGCAGCACGCCATCGAATGTTGCGGTCTCCGTGCTGGAAAACGACCGGGTGGAAGTGCTGGCGGGGGTAAACATGCCCATGCTGGTCAAGCTGGCGCAGATACGCGGGCAGGCGGATATGCGCGAATGCCTCAACGGCGCGGAAGCGGCGGGCAGGCGTTACATATCCGTGGCGTCCCACCTGCCGGCGGCATGCCTGTCGGGTGTGGGGGAATGCGTGGGTGAGGCGGACAGCGTGGCAGGCCACGGTGGCTGAAACAGCGACACAGCCCGTGCCGCACCGGATGGATGCGGAGATCGTGAACCAGCGCGGGTTGCATGCTAGGGCTGCTGCAAAATTTGTGACGGTCGCGGAAAAATTCGATGCGGGTGTTGATGTAACCCATGCGGGCATGACGGTTTCGGGCCATTCCATCATGGGACTCATGATGCTGGGCGCGGGCAGGGGCGAGACGATCACCATCACCACCACCGGTCCCCAGGGGCCGCAGGCGCTTGCGGCGCTGGTGCGGCTGGTCGGGGCCGGGTTTGATGAAGGCGACTGAACGCCGTCCGCAGCAGCGTCCCCGCGCGGGAGAAATCCGGCTGGAAGGCCAGCCTGTCTCCCCCGGTGTCGCGATCGGTTACGCCGCTGTCGCGCATGAACCGGTTCCCCCGCCAGTGGATATGGCGCGCCGGGACTGTAACCCGGCGCATGAACGTACCCGTCTGCATGATGCCATAAGCCGTTCCGTGGCCCAGCTTGGTCGGCTGCATGACCGTCTGGCCCTGCTGCCGGAAGACGGGCAGGTTGAAATTGGCTCCCTGCTGGAAGTCTATCGGCGCATGCTGGGACCTTCGCGCCTGCGGCGCGGGATCGAGGGGCGGCTGGAACACGGCATGCTGGCCGAAGCCGCCGTCATGCAGGAAACCGAGGCGCTGGCCGCCCACATGCTCGCACCGCCCGACCGTCCCGCGCCACAGGGCGAGGACGCGGTGGCGGCCCGCAGGCGGGCGGGCGAATTCCGTGAAATCGGGCGCAGGCTGGTCCGTAACCTCAGTGGCACGCCCTATCGTTCCTTTTCCGCCCTGCCGGACGGGGCCATTCTGGTCGCCGAGCAGTTGCGCCCCGCCGATGCCGCCCTGATCGATCCCTCCCGCATTGCCGCCGTCGTGACGGAAGAAGGCGGCAGTACCGGGCATACCGCCATCCTGCTGCGTGCGCTGGGCATTCCCGCCGTGCTGGCTGCCCATGGGTTGCTGGCGCAGGTGCGGCGGCGCACGCGCCTGGTGGTGGACGGGACAACGGGGCAGGTCATTATCCGCCCCTCCAGCCGCACGGCGGCGGCGGCACGGGTGGATGTCGCGGCCTATGCGCGTGAACGCCAGATGCTGGGCCGGCTGCGTCGGCTGCCCGCCCGCCTGTCCAGCGGGGAAGTGCTGACGCTGCAGGCCAACCTGGAAATCCCGGCCGAACTGCCGATGGTGGCGCAGTCGGGGGCGGCGGGCATTGGCCTGCTGCGCAGCGAATTCCTGTTTATGAATACCGATACCCTGCCTGATGAAGCGCGGCAGGAAGCCATCTATCTGCCCCTGATCGAGGCCATGGCGGGCGACCCGGTCACGATCCGCGTGGTGGACTGGGGCAGTGAAAAGAACAGCGATGCCCTGTCACGCGTCGTGGGTATTGGCAATGGGGGCGATGTCAATCCGGCGCTGGGCGTGCGGGGCATCCGGTTGCTGCTTCAGCATCGCGCCCTGCTGGAAACGCAGTTCGCCGCCATCCTGCGCGCGGCCCATGCGGGGCCGGTCCGGGTCCTGTTGCCCATGGTGTCCGGGGTGGGGGAAGTACGGGCCGCACGTGACATTTATGCCCGCGTCGGGCGCAGGCTGCGGCGTAAAGGGATGGAAATCCCCGAGCCGTTACCGCCACTTGGCATCATGATTGAAACGCCCGCCGCCGCCCTCATGGCCGATGTGCTGGCGCAGGAAGCCGAATTCCTGGCCATCGGTACCAATGACCTGACCATGTACGCCCTTGCCGCCGACCGGGCGGCAGCGGATGTGGCGGCCCTGTATGACCCGCTGCACCCGGCGGTGCTGCGGCTGGTGCGCATGACGGCGGATGCGGGGCTGCGCCAGCGCAGGCCGGTTTCCGTCTGTGGGGAACTGGCGTCCGACCCGCTGGCGGTGCCGTTGCTGGTGGGGCTGGGGGTGCGGTCCTTTTCCATGCATGCCTCCGCCGTGCCACGGGTGAAGCGGGCGATCCGGGCGGCCGCCATGGATGACTGCCGCCGCATGGCCTGCCGCGCGCTGGAAGCGACGGATGGGGATGAAGTCCGCACCATGCTGGCAACCTACACCCACGACCTGCGACACCCCGGGGATGGCTAGGGACGGCGTAAGCCTGCCCCTGCCCTGGCGGGATGTGGACGCCATACTGGCGGCGTGGGGACACCTGCCATGGCTTGCCTGTCTGGATAGCGGGGGCACGGTTGGTGACCGGGCGCGCTGGGTTATCATCTGCCGTGACCCGGTGCATGTGGTGGTCCAGCGTGCAGGCCGATGCTGGCTGGATGGCGTGGCGGTGGACCGTGACCTGCTGGCGGTGCTGCGGGACGCTCTGCCGGTTGGTGGCTGTCCTGCTGGTCTGCCTTTTGCCGGTGGGGCGATCGGGTTTGCCGGTTACGGCGCAGGGCTGCGCGGGACGGGGATCATGACCCGGCATAAGGATGACCCGACGCAGCCGAAGGCTGCGTTCGGTATTTATGACCATGCCTTTGTCCTTGACCGTCTGCAGGGCCGGGCGTGGCTGGCGGGTCATGACCCTGTGGCCCTGCCTGCTGATCGGGTTGCCCGTCTGGTGGCGCAGTGGGAAGCGGTTGGTCCGGCAGGGGCGATCCCCACATTGCCCGCCCTGCCTTTCAGGCCGGATCAGGATGGCGCGGCCTATCGCGCCGGTGTGGCGCAGGCGGTGGAACGGATCGCGGCGGGCGAGGTGTTTCAGGTCAACATGACCGGGCGCATGTATGCCGCCCGACCCGCCGGGCTTGGGCCGGTGGATGTCTATCGTGCGTTGCGGGCCGGATCCCCCGCGCCGTTCGGGGCTTTCCTGTCATGTGATGGGGCATTTGCCCTGCTCAGTGCCTCGCCCGAGCGGTTCATCGCCCTTGGTCCCGATGGCACGGTGCGCACCCGGCCCATAAAGGGCACCGCCCCGCGCGGCCGGTCGGCGGCGGAAGATGCGCAACTGGCCCGCCACCTGTGCCATGATGCGAAGGAACGGGCCGAAAACCTGATGATCGTGGACCTCATGCGCAATGACATCGGTCGTGTGGCCCGTATCGGCAGCGTCAGCGTGCCCGAACTGTTTGGCGTGGAACGGTTTGCCCATGTCCACCATCTGGTGTCCGAGGTCACGGGGCAACTGCGTACGGGCTGTGATGCCTTCGACCTGCTGGCCGCCACACTGCCGCCGGGTTCGGTTACGGGCGCGCCCAAGCATCGCGCCATGCAGATCATTGATGAACTGGAGGCCTCCGCCCGTGGGGCCTATTGCGGCACGGTGGCATGGATCGGGTGCGATGGGGCCATGGACAGTTCCGTCATCATCCGCGCGCTGTCCATGACGCCGGAGCGCATCATCGCGGCGGCGGGCGGGGGCATCACCTTTGAATCCGACCCGATGCGTGAATATCGTGAAATGCAGCTGAAAATCGCGGCCCTGCTGGATATTTTCCATGACAGCCCGGATGGAGGATCTCCATGACCGCACCCGTTTCCCTGCCCATATGGCTCAATGGCCGGATCCTGCCTGCGGGCGGCGCATGCGTGGACACGGCGGACCGGGGCTTCCTGCTGGGCGATGGCCTGTTCGAGACCATGCGGGTTGCGGACGGACAGGTCCGGCATTTCGATCGCCACATGAACCGTCTGGCGCAGGGGGCGGCGGCCATCAGGCTGCCATCCCCTGACCGGGCGGCCATTGCGGCGGGTATTGCGGCCCTGCTGGATGCCAGCGGGCTGCAAACGGGATCATTGCGCCTGACCTGCACCCGTGGGGTGGGACCACGCGGCCTGCTGCCGCCCGCACAGGTCTCGCCAACAGTGCTGCTGACCGCTTCATCCGGCCTGCCGCCCGCAACCCCGGTGCGTCTGGTCACCGCATCCCACCGGCGTGATGAGGGCAGCATCCTGTCACGGATAAAAAGCCTGAATTACCTGCCATCCATTCTGGCGCGGATGGAGGCGGCGGAACAGGGGGCGGATGATGCCATCCTGCTCAACCATGCGGGTTTCGTGGCTGAAACCAGCGCCAGCACGCTGGTCGCCTGCCTTGACGGGCAGCCTGTCACCCCCCCGGTCAGCGATGGCGCATTGCCCGGAACGGCCCGTGGGGTGCTGGTGGATGCAGGGATCGTGCAGGTGGGGCGTATTTCACCCGCGCGGTTGCGCCAGGCGGCGGCGGTCTTCACCCTCAACAGCCTGTCCGTGCGGGAAGTCTTGGCATGGGACGGGGTTGCATTACCACGCCGCCCCGACCTGCTGGCGACCCTCCGGGCGGCCTGTCAGGGCTGATTTCCGCCCACAATGGAGCAGTTATGGCATTTCGCTTATTGCCCCGCATCACGCGGTTGGACTAATCCACCCGGATTGGCCCATTTCCAGCTTGCGTGAAAGGTCACCTGCTGATGACCCCCCCGAAGACCGTGCCGGTTCGGCGTGCCCTGATTTCCGTTTCCGACAAGAAGGGCCTGCTTGACCTTGCCCGCGCCCTTGTCGCCCATGGCGCGGAGATCCTCTCGACGGGTGGTTCCGCCCGTACCCTGCGCGAAGCCGGCATCCCGGTGCGTGATGTGTCCGAACATACCGGTTTTCCGGAAATCCTTGATGGGCGCGTCAAGACACTAGTGCCGCAGGTGCATGGTGGCATCCTTGGCCGGCGTGACCTGCCCACGCATGTCAGCCAGATGGAAGAACACAAGATCGCCCCGATCGACCTTGTGGCCGTCAATCTGTACCCGTTCGAGGCCACGGTGGCGTCCGGCGCGGGAGCGGAGGACTGCATCGAGAACATCGACATTGGCGGTCCGGCCCTGATCCGTGCGGCGGCCAAGAACCACGCCCATGTCGCCATTGTGACCGATCCGGCGCAGTATGGTGAAATCATCACCGCGCTGGAAAATGGTGGCACCACGCTGGCGCAGCGCAAGAAGCTTGCCGGTGCGGCCTATGCCCGCACGGCCGCCTATGACGCCGCCATTGCCGCATGGTTTGCAAAGCAGGAAGGCGAGGTGCTGCCCCCGCGCATGATCGTGGCGGGTGAGAAGCGCGAAAGCCTGCGCTATGGCGAAAACCCGCACCAGAAGGCGGCTTTCTACACCGATGGCTCCACCCGCCCCGGCGTGGCCACGGCAACGCAGGTGCAGGGCAAATCCCTGTCCTACAACAACATCAATGACACCGACGCGGCATTCGAGGCCGTGGCCGAATTTGACGCCCCGGCCGTCGTGATTGTCAAGCACGCCAACCCCTGTGGCGTGGCCGTGGCGGCGACGCAGGCCGAAGCATGGGACCAGGCGCTGCGATGCGACCCGGTTTCGGCCTTTGGCGGGATCGTGGCACTCAACCGCACGCTGGAAGCCGAGGCGGCATCACGCATCGCCGCGATCTTCACGGAGGTGATCGTCGCCCCCGATGTCAGTGCCGAAGCGCGTGAGATTCTTGCGCGCAAGAAGAACCTGCGCCTGCTGCTGACCGGCGCCCTGCCTGACCCGGCGGCCGGTGGTGTGGTGGTGCGTTCGGTGGCGGGTGGCTTCCTGGCCCAGACACGCGATAACGGCCGCATCATGCCCGATGCGCTGAAGGTGGTGACGAAACGCGCGCCGACTCCGGCGGAAATGGCGGATCTGATCTTTGCCTTCCGTGTGGCCAAGCACGTCAAGTCGAACGCCATTGTCTATGCCAAGGACCAGAGCACAGTGGGAATTGGCGCGGGGCAGATGAGCCGCGTTGATTCCGCGCGCATCGCCGCCACCAAAAGCGCTGACGCCGCGAAGGCCGCGGGCATCGACCATCCGCTGACCCAGGGCAGTGTCGTGGCGTCGGATGCGTTCTTCCCCTTCGCGGACGGTCTGGAAGCCGCAATCGCCGCAGGGGCGACAGCCGTGATCCAGCCCGGTGGCTCCATCCGTGATGATGAGGTGATTGCCGCCGCCGATAAGGCCGGCATCGCCATGGTCTTCACAGGTATGCGCCATTTCCGGCACTGATCCTACAGCAAGGCCCCTTGCCTGTGCGCCGGGGATGGCATGAGATAGCACGCCCGGTGGACGACCGGGGTTAAGACAGACGAAAGACGGGTACCCGCATGGACATTCATCGACGTTCCTCCTGCCGCCTGCTTGCGGGCGTGCTTGTGGCTGGCAGTCTGGCGGCGGGCGGTGTCCATGCCGCCAGCAGGGGTGGCGCACAGCCCGCGCCGGCCGCCCCGGCTGCGGCGCAGGTAACCCCGGTGTTCGACATGACGCCGCTGCCGGTCACCACGGGACAGCTTGTGCAGTATATCCTGACCCCGGCGGGCCAGGTGTCTGGCATGCTGCTGGGGGACGGGACACAGGTTTTCTTTTCCCACGATCTGGGGGAAGAACTGTCCACCATCGCCCGGCCGGGTGAACAGGTCAGCGTCAATGGCCTGAAGGGCATAAGCCAGCCGATCGTACGTGCCTATGCCGTCAGCGGCCCGCGTGGGCGCCGTATCGCCGACGTGCATCCGCCCGCATCCGCCACGGCCCCGGTGGTTGATTCCCCCAGCATCGGCCCCGATGTGCCGGTGGACGGGACCATCCTTGCCCCCCTGTATGACATGCAGGGCAAGGCGCAGGGTGTGATCATGCGTGACCATAGCGTCGTGTATGTGGGTGAAAAGAATGCAACCCGTCTTGTCGCGTGGCTCAAGCCGGGGGCGACGCTGCACGCCATCGGCACCGGTGTGACAGGGGATCATGGAACCGCCATCAACGCACGTGAGATCGGACCTGACGTCAACCAGGCCATCCATGTCGAACCCGCCGACGCCCCGCCGCCCGGCGCGTTTCCCGGCAGCGCCGGTTATGATGTCATTCCCGGTGGTTCTTCCGGCGAATAAGGGCATATTGAACCCCCACCGGGGAAAAAAGATGCAGGGATGGCACGTTTGTTTGCCACCCCTTGCTTGACAGGTTATTGCAGCATCGTTAGCTAGCGCCTGCACCCTTGGGAGGTGCGAGAAGTGGATAAGGATAACGACCCGTCCGACGAGTCCTTTGACCGGCGACTGGAAGCAGCCCGCGAGCGTATGAACCCGCCCGCGCCCGCTGCCCGCGACACCGGTGGGACGCTGTCCGATCTGGGCCTGGTGATCAGGTCGGGAACGGAACTTGTATCGGCGCTGGTGGTCGGGGTTGCGATTGGCTGGGGGCTTGACCACTGGCTGCATACGAAGCCCTGGTTCCTGATCGTCTTTTCGCTTCTGGGTGGTGTGGCAGGTGTGCTTAATGTCTGGCGTCTTGTCAGGCCCGATGCCATAAACACTGAGGCAAAGGGGCCGGACGACGGCTCTGGACGGATATAGGGAAGAACGAAGTTGGCGGCCGGATCATCCATCGACGCGCTCGGTCAGTTCGAGCTCCATCCAGTTTTGGGTGCACTTGGCGAATCCCTGCGGTTCAGCCAGTCCCCCATGATGATGATTGTTGCCGCCATTGTGGTTCTGGCATTCCTGTACGTGGGCATGCGTCCCGCGGCGGTGGTGCCGGGCCGGCTGCAGTCCGCAGCTGAAATGTGCTACGACTTCATCCATAACATGGCGGTTGATACGATTGGTCCGGAAGGCCGTGCCTTCTTCCCGTTCGTGTTCACGCTGTTCTTCTTCATTCTGGCTGGCAACTACCTTGGCCTGCTGCCTTTTTCCTTTGCCTTCACCAGCCATATCGCCGTGACGCTGGCGCTGGCGCTGATGGTGTTCTGCCTCTCGATCATCGTGTCGCTCAAGGTGCAGGGGGCGAAGTTCTTCGCCCATTTCATGCCCGCCGGCGCCCCCAAGGCACTGGCCCCGCTGCTGATCCCGATCGAGATCCTTTCCTTTCTTTCGCGTCCCGTGAGCCTGTCGATCCGTCTGTTTGCCAACATGGTCGCCGGTCACGTGATGTTCGACATGTTTGCCGCCTTCACGATCATGCTGGCCGGTCTGGGCTTCTTCGGTGACATCATCGCCGTTGGTCCCGTGGTCATCAATATCGCGCTGATGGCACTCGAATTGCTGGTCGGTGCCTTGCAGGCCTACGTGTTTGCAATCCTTACCTGCATCTATCTGAGGGAGGCGGTGGCCCACTAAAGGCCCCAACCCCGCTTCCATCTATTTCAATCCAGAACGTCTGAAACAAGGAAAACAAGACATGGATATCGCAGCAGCCCGTGAAATTGGTGCCGGTATCGCCGTTATCGCCCTCGCTGGCGTTGGCATTGGCCTGGGTAACATCTTCTCCACGCTGGTCAGCAGCATCGCGCGCAACCCGTCCGCGCGTCCGCACGTGTTCGGTCTCGGCATGCTGGGCTTCGCCCTGACGGAAGCCGTCGCCCTGTATGCGCTTCTGATCGCGTTCCTGATCCTGTTCGTCTGATACGCTGGAGGCGAACATGGCGCGCGCCGTGATGTATGACAACATCCGAAGGGCGGGGACAGTTCTGGCCTCGTCCGCGCTGGCTCTGCCGCTGATGGCCATGGTTGCCCCTGGCGCGCGCGCCGAGGGCATGCCCCAGCTTGATTTCGGCAATCCCTATGTCATCGGACAGGTGGTATGGGGCGCTGGCATTTTCCTGGTACTTTACCTTCTGCTGAGCCGTTCGGCCCTGCCGAAGGTGGAAAAGGTCCTGTCGCTGCGTCGCCAGACGATCGAGACGGATCTCGGGATTGCGCACAAGGCCAAGACCCGCGCTGATGAAGCAGTGGCCGACCTGCATGAAGCCCGCCGCAAGGCACTGGCTGATGCACAGGCCAATGTGGACAAGGTTGTCGAGGAGGCGCGTCTTGCCGCCGCCCGGCAGACCGAGGAAATGAACGCGCGTCTGGCGACGGAAATCCAGGATGCCGAAACCCGCATTGCCCAGGCACGCGGGCAGGCGCTGGCATCCGTGCGTGAGATTTCGACAACGACGGCGGAAACGCTGATCCATCAGTTATCCGGCATTGCCGCCCCGGCCGATTTCGTGACGGCAAAGGTCGGTTCTGCTGCGGCAGCACGTGGTCTCTGACCCGCTGCCCAAGACAGACAGGTCATAATCATGTTTCATGATCCCCGTTTCTGGTCGGCTGTTGCCTTTGTCCTGTTTTTTGTCCTGTTCGGGCGTTCACTATGGAAACCCCTGGTGAGCGCGCTGGACGGACGGGCGGAGCGCATCCGTGCAGAGCTTGATGAAGCAGCGCGCCTGCGCCGTGAAGCCGAGCAGATGCTTGAGGACGCGACGCGTGACCGCGAAGCGGCATTGGCCGAAGCCAAGGAACTGGTTGAACATTCCCTGCGCGAAGCCGCCAATATCGCACTGAAGGCCCGCAAGGACGCCGAGGAAATCGCCGCACGGCGCGAACAGATGGCAAAGGACCGGATTGCTTCGGCAGAACGTTCCGCCCTGCGCGAAGTGCGTGAGACGGCTGTTGATATCGCCATTCAGGCCACGCGTGAAACGCTGGCTGCAAGCCTGCCCGCAGATACGGACGGCAAGATCATTGACAAGTCCATCGGTGACCTGCCGACGGCCCTGTCCCAGCGTGCTGCCTGATCATCATTGGTGACAACCGGCATGTCAGGTAATGGGGCGGACGACCGTCCCATTGTCTCCATTATCGCGGCAGTACTGAACGAAGGGCCGAATATTCGGCCTGTATGTCAGGAAATTTCCGATGTCCTTGGCCAGTTGCCCGGGGCTGAAGTCATTTTCGTTGATGATGGCAGCACAGACGATACGGTCGCACAGCTTGAAGCCGTAAGGCGTGACGGCATCCTGCCTGACCTGCGTATCCTTGGTCATGATACGGTTTACGGAAAATCCGCTGGCCTGCGCACCGGCATTGAAGCCGCGCGCGGTGAGTGGGTCATCCTGATGGATGGTGACGGACAGGATAATCCTGCTGATTTCGCCGCCATGCTGGAAATGTGCCGCATGGCAAAAGGGCGCGCGCCCCTGGTTGTGGGCGTGCGAACCAGACGGCGTGATACCATGTCGCGCAGGCTGGCCTCACGTTTTGCCAATGGCCTGCGCCGTCGCCTGCTTGATGATGGTTGCCCTGATACCGGGGCGTCGCTGAAGGCATTCCGGCGCGTGGATTTCCTTGGACTGCCCCAGTTTGAGGGGCTGCACCGCTTCCTGCCGTCCCTTATGGGCAGGCGGGGCGTACCGCTGGCCTGTCTTTCGGTCGATCACCGTAACCGGCTGCATGGATCTTCCAAATATACCAATCTCAAACGGGCCATTGTCGGCATCCGGGACATATTGGGTGTAATGTGGCTTAACAACCGCGCCAGGATACCGAAACGCGTTACCGAACGCTGAAGGGACCGTGCCCATGACGCGTCTGACATTGCGTCACTATATCCTTGTGGCGCTGTCCGTATTTTTCCTGTTCCTGCCGGGGCGTGCGTCGCTTCCACCGCTGGACCGTGATGAACCGCGTTACATGGAAGCCACGGCACAGATGCTGCACAGCGGCAACTATGTCGATGTCCGGTTTCTGGATCAGCCCCGCTATCTCCAGCCTGCTGGCATATACTGGCTTGAAGCCACGGCTGTCCGCCTGACGGGCATGCAGGACGCGCATGCGGTCTGGCCCTATCGTATTCCTTCGCTTCTGGCGGTGACCGGTTCCGCAGTGCTGACCGCGTGGATTGGCGCGGCCCTGTTCGGCCCCATGTGTGGCCTGCTGGGGGCGGCACTGCTGGCGGTATCGGTGCTGATGACGGCCGAAGGCCGGATGGCCACCATTGATACGACCCTGCTGCTGTTTGTGCTGCTGGCACAATGCGGGCTGCTGCGAGCATATCTGGACCGTGAACGTGACCTTGCCACCCCGCTTGCCGCGGCCCTGTTGTACTGGACCGCGCTGGGGTGCGGGCTGATGCTCAAGGGACCGGTTATCCTGATTCCGGGTTTTGGCACCCCCCTTGCGCTGGCGCTGGTGGAACGGCGTATTGACTGGTGGAAACGGCTGCGGCCGGCATGGGGCTGGCTGGTCATGCTGGCCATTGTGCTGCCATGGTGCATCGCCATCGGGGTTATCAGTCACGGCGATTTCTTTTCACGGGCGGTCGGGCGCAATTTTCTGGGCAAGGTCGCCAGCGGGCAGGAAACGCATGGCCTGCCACCCGGCTATCATCTGATTGTCTTTGCCATTGCCTTCTGGCCCGGGTCGGTTTTTGCGGCCATGAGCCTGCCTTTTGTATGGGAACGCCGGTTTCAGCCGCATGTGCGTTATCTGCTGTGCTGGATCGTGCCGCACTGGATGGTGTTCGAGGCTATTGCGACCAAGCTGCCGCATTACGTGCTGCCGACCTATCCGGCCATTGCCATCCTGACAGCGGCGGCGATTGTTTCCTTTCCGACAGACTGGGAATGGCCACGGGCGATATGGGGGCGTAGCCTGATTGCGGCTTATGGGCTGATCTGGTTTACGGTTGGGTCGGTGCTTGCGTTTGTGGGGCCGGTGCTGCTGTGGCGCATGGAAGGCATGGTTTCCCCTGCCGCCATGCTGGTGCCTGCCGGTGCGCTGCCGCTGCTAGGCCTGTCGGGTTACCTGATCCTGCACCGTGATGCGCTGCGGGCGGCCATGGCGGCCATAGCGGCTGCCGTCATCATCCATGTCGGGCTGTTCACGACCGTCATTCCCCGGTTGCAGACCATCTGGCTCAGTCCACGCCTTGCGGCGATGGTGGATGCGCACCGTCCCTGCGCGCGGACTATCGTGGCCTCGACATCAGATTCGGAACCCAGCCTTGTATTCCTGCTGGGTCAGGATACGCGCCTGATCAATGCCACGGCCGCCGCAGATTTCCTGCAGCAGAACCCCAGATGCGGCATGGCGCTGGTAGGGGCGCAGGATCTGGGCGCTTTCAGTGCCCGAATCATGGAAAATGGTCTGGATGTGCACGAACTGGGACAGCAGACGGGACTGAATTACTCGACGGGCAAGCATCTGGAAATCGGGCTGTATGCTGTCGTCCCATCGTCCGCGCCATAAGCACTGATAAAAAATAATCATTTTTCAAAAAGATGGTGTTCTTCGAAGCTTTTTGAAAAAAGCTTCACCAAAAACTTTCTGATGATTCTTTCTTTTAGGGCATTATGCCCGGCAATGATGTCCCAAAGCCTGCGGCACAACAGGAACGCTGTATTGCGACTGACGCCGATAATTTCTGGAGTAATTCATGTGTCTGCGACGAAGTACTCCAGAAGGAGATCTTGAGGCAGTAAGGGCCAGCCGGCTGCGATGATGTAATTTCATGCCGCATATCAAGCCGTTATCGGCTTACCTGTGCCAGCCCCCTGTTTCTTTTCAGGATAGGGTCAGGACTTGAACCAGACCTCGACCGGTCCCTTGACCTTCATGGCCATCGGGTTGCCGAAACGGTCAGTGCCGCGACCCACGGCCAGACGCACCCAGCCTTCGCTTATGCAGTATTCCTCGACATTATTTTTCTCGATGCCCTTGAAACGCACGCCAATGCCGCGATCAAGCAGGGACTCGTTGTAAAAGGGGCTGGCGGGATTGACGGACAGACGGTCCGGCGGGGTATCGGTCATGGTTGGTCTTTTTTCCGTATGGTGAACGTGAAACGCTGTCTGACATAGCGGCAATAGCGTTAGTCTCCAACACCCGGTGTCACGTCTTCCTCCACCGCGCGGATGGTGGCCTGCCCACGGGTGATGTCGGTGATGCGGGTACGGACCTCCGCCTCGCGTATCGCGGGCAGGGCGATCTGCATGTCGACCCCTGCGGCCCCGAAGTCTTCGCCTTTTATCTGGCAGTCCATGCTTTCCAGCCGCGCGCGCAGCAGGGCATGGTCGGAAAAACCGCAGCCAAATGTCAGGGACACCATTTCCACGATCGGGACGCGTTCCGCCGTGCGCAGGCATTCCGCAGCCGTGCCACCATAGGCACGCACCAGACCACCCGCCCCCAGCTTGGTGCCACCAAACCACCGCGTGACCACGACCACGGTGCGATCGAAACCCTGCCCCTCGATCACCTGCAGGATGGGGCGACCCGCCGTGCCACCGGGTTCACCCGCGTCATCACTGCGATAGGTCTGGCCGATCAGATAGGCCCAGCAGTTATGGGTGGCGTCAGGGTCACTGACGGATGCGATGAATTCCATGGCTTGCGCAGGGGTTGAAACGGGAGCGGCCTGTGCAAGGAAAATGCTTTTCTTTACCTCCCGCTCCAGCATCGCGGGTTCGCGCAGCATGAAGCGTTCGGGCGCACTCACGCCTCCGCCTCCTCCATTGCCCCGGTAAACAGGCTGACCAGATCGCCCAGATGGCCGATCTCCTGTATGCCCAGCCCATCGGGGGCCGTGGGCTTACGGTTGCCGCGTGCGATGCGGCGCGGCAGGAATGCATGCTCGAAACCCAGCTTATGGGCTTCCTTCAGCCGTGTGTCGGGTTGCGAGACCTGACGGATCTCGCCCGACAGGCCAACTTCGCCGAAATAGACCGAACCGGCACTGGTGGGCTGCCCGGTGGCGGCGGATACAAGGGCTGCGGCCACCGCCATGTCGGCCGCCGGTTCCCCCACCCGCAGGCCACCTGCGATATTGAGGTGTACATCCATGGCGTTGAGCTTGATGCCGCATCGCGCTTCCAGCACCGCCAGCAGCATGTTCAGCCGTCCGGTATCCCACCCCACGACCGCGCGCCGCGCGCCGCCATCACCCGCCTTGGGCGACAGCAAGGCCTGTACCTCCAGCAGGACGGGGCGCGTACCTTCCATGCCCGCGAACACGGCGGACCCCGCGATATGTCCCCGCCGTTCAGCCAGAAACAGGGCAGAGGGATTGGGCACTTCCTCCAGTCCCTGATCGGTCATGGCGAACACGCCGATTTCGTCCGTCGCGCCAAAGCGGTTCTTGGCCGCGCGCAAAATCCGGAACTGATGGCCGCGATCGCCTTCGAAATACATGACCGCATCAACCATGTGTTCCAGCACACGGGGACCGGCCAGTGCTCCTTCCTTCGTCACGTGTCCCACCAGGATCAGGCTGAAGCCACGCTGCTTGGCCAGACGGATCAGTTCAAACGCGCAGGCGCGCACCTGGCTTACGGTGCCGGGTGCGCTTTCCACCGTTTCCATCCACATGGTCTGGATCGAATCGATCACGACCAGCGCCAGGTCCTTTTCCGCCTCCAGCGTTGCGACGATATCAGCCACGTTTATGGCGGCGGCCAGTTCCAGCGTGGGCGCTTCCAGCCCCAGCCTACGCGCGCGCAGGCGGATCTGGTCCACCGCTTCCTCGCCCGATATGTACATGACCTTGCGTCCCGCCCGCGCCAGCGCACAGGCCCCCTGCAGCAGCAGCGTCGATTTGCCGATACCCGGATCACCACCAACCAGCACGACGGATGCCGGAACCAGTCCGCCCCCCAGCACGCGGTCCAGTTCACCGATCCGGGTTTCAATGCGGGGTGGCGGTGGTGTGTCGCCCGCAAGACCGACAAGGTTGATGCGGGCACCCGTGCGCCTGCGGGCGTTGGTGCCGCCGGTTGCCGTGGGTTCGACCGTTTCCTCGACAATGCTGTTCCATGCACCACAGGCGTCGCACCGGCCCGACCATTTGGGAAACACCGCCCCGCAGGACTGACAGACAAAACGGTTAGCGGGCCGACGCGCCATGATGGCTCCTTGGACAAGAACAGATCGTGTATATCATATATGGAACGACCGGCCGCGAAAGTCAGAGGGCGTGTGAAAACCCCTTTGGAAAACATGAAAAAAGTTTTTGGTGAAGCTTTTTCAGAAAGGCGACATCCAAAAACTTTTATGTTTTTTATCAATCAGTTACGAACGTCTACCTTGATCGGCCCCTCGCGGCGGCCATGGGTAAATTGGTCCACCACCGGGTTGCCACTGCTGAACAACGTTGATGGCGCCCCCTGCCAGATCAGCCTGCCTTCATACAGCATGCCCACCCGGTCCCCGATCCGCTGGGCGGACGCCATGTCATGCGTAATGGCGATGGCGGTCGATCCCAGCTTGCGCACGCAATCGGCAATCAGCCCGTCAATCACCGCGCCCATGATGGGATCAAGCCCGGTTGTCGGTTCATCAAAGAACAGGATTTCAGGGCGGGCCGCAATGGCGCGTGCCAGCCCCACACGTTTCTGCATGCCGCCCGACAGTTCGGATGGCGACAGCGCGCCCACGGCAGGGTCCATGCCCACCTGTTCCAGCAGGGCGCCCGCGCGCGTGCGGGCCTGTGCGCGGGTAATGCGCGGCCCATGGCCCGCGCGGGCGGCGGCAACAAGGCCGAAGGTCACGTTTTCCCACACGCTCAGGCTGTCAAACAGCGCGCCGTTCTGAAACAGCATGCCGATCCGCGCCATGTAGGGTTCGCGCTGCCGGGGCGAAAGGGTGGTGACATCGACGCCATCAATCTCGATGGACCCGGCGTCAGGCGTAATCAGGCCCAGGATGCAGCGCAGCAGCACCGACTTGCCGGTGCCCGAACCACCAATGACCACGAATGATGTGCCACCCATAACATCAAGGTCCACCCCATCCAGCACCACCTTGGGACCGAATGCCTTTTTCAGGCCGCGAATGCGGATCTTGGGGGTTGCGTCACTCATTGGGAAAAGAACACATCCGTCAGAAGGTAATCAAACGTCAGCAGCAGGATCGAGGCCGCGACCACGGCGGCCGTGGTGGCCGCCCCCACGCCTTCGGCCCCGCCACGGCTGTGATAGCCATGGTAGCAGCCCATGAGCGCGATCAGGAACCCGAATATGGCCGCCTTCACCAGTCCCACCGTCACGTCCATGACCTTGAGCGAGGCAATCGTGGCCGTGATATAGGCGGAAGCCGAAAAATCCAGCTTCATCACGCACACGGTAAACCCGCCCAGTACACCCAGTATGTCAGCCACCAGCACAAGGAACGGCAGCGCCAGCGTGCCCGCCACCAGCCGTGGCGTGACCAGGTACTTGATGGGGTTGGTGGACAGGGTGGACAGCGCGTCGATCTGGTCGGTCACGCGCATGGTGCCGATTTCGGCCGACATGGCGGCCCCGACCCGGCCCGCCACCATCAGTCCCGCCAGCACCGGCCCCAGTTCACGCGTGACCGCCAGGATGACAATCCCGGCAATGGCGTTCTGGGCATGGTACTGGGCAAAACCGGTATAGGACTGGAGTGCGATCACGCCGCCCGAAAACAGTGCGGTCAGCGCCACGACCGGCAGGGAGAAATAGCCGATTTCCACCAGCGTGCCCCACAGCGTGCGCCAGTAGAAGGGGGGGCGGACCACATGCGACAGGGCAACGGCGGCAAACAGCGCCACCCGCCCCGCCATGCGGACGATATCCAGAACGGCCCTGCCCAGCCCGGCAATGAAATCGAGAATGCCGTTCACAACGCCTCCCGCGCATGTGGGTGATCGCCATGCCGGACAACAGGTTCAGCAGACATGTTCCTGCCGTAGCGCGGCATGTCCCCCACGTCAAAGCGAAAGCGCGTACCCCCTGCCGTGCGTGCTGCACGATCAGGGCACGTGGGATGCATCTACCCGCCGGTTGCAGGCATGGCGCCACATGTTGCACGCCACCATGCAGCCCACGCCCCCCATGACCACCACCGCCAGCGGCGCGGGGGAATGGAAGGGCACATGCCCGAGGATGAAACCGCTGCCCGCCGCAAGGGAAAACTGGATGGTGCCCATCAACGCCGACGCACTGCCCGCCTGGTGGCCATGATGGGTAAAGGCCAGCACCGTGGCGTTTGGCCCCACAAACCCCAGACAGCCGGTAATACAGCTGATCAGCACGCATACCAGGACAGGATGCGCGGGACCGGCAATGCCCGCAAGCGACAGCACCAGGCAGGCTACTGCCGCCACCACGCTGCACGCGATGCCGCCATCCAGCAGCCGTGACAGGTCGATCCGGTGGACCAGACTGCCGTTCAGCTGCGCGCAGGCAATGAATATCCCCGCATTCATGCCGAAAAATACCCCGAACTGGGTAGGCGTGAACCCAAGCAGGTGTTCAAACACCACGGGCGCAGAGGTGATGTAGGCGAACATGACGAACGAGGAAAAACTGTTGATCAGCGCGCTGGACATGAACACCGGTTCACGCACCAGACCGGCATAGCGGGTGATCGTGCCGGTCAGCGAAAAGGCGATGCGTTTTTCCACCGGCATGGTGTCGGGCATGGTCGCCAGCACCGTCAGCAGTCCCAGCACGCCATAAATGACCGCGATCAGGAAAATCCACCGCCAGTGCCCCATCATCAGCACCAGGCTGCCCAGTGAGGGTGCAAGGATGGGCATGACCCCGAACACCAGCATGAGCTGCGACATGATGCGCGCGCCTACGGCCCCTGTCGCCACGTCGCGCACGATGGCGCGCGGCAGGACCGCGCACGCCGCCCCACCCAGCGCCGAGACGAAACGGCACAGGCAGAACAGGTCGAAGCCCGTGGCCATGGCGCATCCGGCCGATCCCACCGTAAACAGCACCAGCCCCCCCAGCAGCGGCAGCCTGCGGCCCAGCCGGTCGGAAATCGGGCCAAGGCTGAACTGTCCCACCGCCAGTCCCGCGAACCATGCCGCCAGAGTGACCTGGCTGGTGCCTGCGTGTCCCCCCGCCAGTTCCGCGTCCATGATGGGAAAGGCGGGCAGATACATGTCGGTCGCCAGCGGACCGATGGCCGTAAGCAGCCCCAGCAGGGCAATCATCCAGAATGGCAGGACGGGGGCGGGCATACGGCGCGTGGGCATGGGAATCCGGGCGGTCAGGGCGGGGCGCGGCGGATGCCGCGCTAACCCGCATATCAATTCCCGGCGGCTTGTCCATCATCCATGGCGCATGAAACACATGCATCGCCCGATGGATGGCTGAGCGCCGGAGGTGACTTCAGACCCCGAAGCTGGCCACCAGGTCCGCCAGCCCCACCTGACGGTGGCGTTCCAGCCTGGCCGCCACCAGCACGGCACGGGCTTCGGCTATGGCCTGGTCAAGGTCGGAATTGATGATGACGTGATCGAATTCATTCCAGTGCGAGATTTCGTCGCGCGCGGCCTGCATGCGGCGTGCGATCTCGTCCGCCTCATCCGACGCGCGGCCATGCAGCCTGCGTTCCAGTTCCGCGATCGAAGGCGGCAGGACGAACAGGCTGATCACATCCCCCGGCAGGGCGGCGCGGATCTGGCGGTGTCCCTGCCAGTCGATATCGAACACCATGTCGCGCCCCTCCGCCAGTGCCTGCTCCACCGGTGCGCGCGGGGTGCCGTACCCACGACCGAATACGGTCGCCCATTCCAGCATCTCACCCGCTTCGGCCATGCGGGTAAATTCTTCCATGCTCCGGAAATGATAATGAATTCCATCACTTTCGCCCGGGCGGGGCTGGCGGGTGGTAACGGACACGGAATGCAGCAGTTGGGGCTCCGACGCACGTAACGCATTCGCAATGGTTGACTTCCCCGCCCCTGATGGCGCTGAAATGACCAGACATACCCCACGGCGCCGGACCGGGGCGACTGCGGGTGTGCGGGTGGGGGTGGTTGTCTGGGTCATGCGGTTCTCCTTGGCGGTGTAAATGCGCGCCGGATGCGTAAACGGGGTAGCGCTGTTCTAACAGGGTGTATGTATTCTGCGAATATGAAACAGGATTCGATACTGATTACAGGTGCCTCGTCCGGAATTGGACGCGGGCTTGCTCTTGCCCTTGCACGACCGGGACGTACGTTGCATCTGGGTGGACGCAATGCCGGCAACCTGCGCGCCGTGGCGACAGACTGCATCGCACGCGGCGCGGATGCCCGCATACGGGTGCAGGATGTCCGTGAACAGGCGGGCATGGAAGAATGGATCACGACCGCAGGCCCGCTGGACCTGGTCTTTGCCTGCGCGGGGATTACCGCCTCCACCAGGGGTGGAGACGAAGCACCGCATGAACCCGATGCACAGGTCCGCCGCATGTTCGCGACCAACATGGATGGCGTGCTGAACACGGTGCTGCCCGCCATCCATGTCATGCGCGCGCAACCCCGTGCATGTGACGGGGTGCGGGGGCGCATCTGCGCCATGTCGTCGGTGGCGGGGCTTGTCTCCTTCCCCGGTACGCCGTCCTATTGCGCGTCAAAGGCGGCTGTGGACCGTTTCATGGTGGCGACAGGGGCCAACATGAAACGCGCGGGCATTGTCATGTCCAGCGTATGCTGTGGCTTCGTCGCCACCCCCATGACCACGCAGAACAGTTTCCACATGCCCGGCCTGACCCAGACGGGTGATGCCGTGCGCGCCATCCTGTCGGGTGTTGCGGCAGGCAGGCGGCGTATTTCGTTCCCACGGTGGCTGGTGGCGGGATCACGGTTCATGGACCTGCTGCCGATGCGGGTCGCGGAATACTATTATTATCGCCAGCCTGCGGGACAGGCGGGCACCATGGCGGAAACCGGGCTGGAAACAGACAGCCCCGCCGTTCGCAACAATCAGGAATAGCATGCATCCAGAACCCGGGAACAGGCAGTGAACCTGTGCCGTATTTTCATCCTACGCCCGGTTGCGACCACCCTGCTGGCGGCGGCCATCGTCCTTTCCGGACTTTTTGCCTACCGGATCCTTCCGGTGGGCGACCTGCCGGATATCGCGGTACCCGTCATTTACGTCGTGGCCAGCCAGCCGGGGGCATCACCGCAGCAGATGGCCAGTTCCGTCACCACCCCGCTGGAACGCAGGCTGGGGCAGATCGCGGGTATCAGCGAGATCGAATCCGATTCCAGCCAGGACAGCGCCTTCATCCTGCTGACATTCGATGATTCGACCAATATAGATTCCGCCGCCAATGACGTGGAAGCCGCCCTGCGTGCGGCCCGCGCCGACATGCCTGCAACGCTGGAATCACAGCCGGAATACTGGAAGGCCAACCCTTCCGAAAACCCGATCATGATCCTTGCCCTGACATCGGACACGCAGCCGATGTCGGAACTGTATGATATCGCCAAGACACGCCTGCAGCCCCTGCTGTCACAGGTGCAGGGTGTGGGCTGGGTCGAACTCATGGGCAGTTCCGCGCCCGCGGTCAGGGTGGAAATCAATCCGTGGCCGCTGTTCAAATACGGGCTGGGGTTCGAGGACATCCGTTCCGCCCTGGCGTCGGCCAACGCCAATACCCCCAAGGGCGTGATCGAGAACGACACCACGCGCTACACCCTGGCCACCAATGACCAGGCCCGCAGTGCGGCGCAGTACCGTGACCTTGTCATCGGCTACCGTGACAGCCGCCCCGTGCGGCTGCAGGACGTGGCCTACGTGCATAACGGGGTGGAAAACGAACGCAAGGTCGGCTTCCTGAACGGGCGCAGGGCCGCCATGGCCATTATCCTCCCGCGGGCGGGCGCCAACGTCATTCGCGTAACGGATGAAATCAAGGACCGTCTTCCCGCATTGCGTGCCGCCCTGCCGGCCGAGGTGACGCTGACCCCGGCCATGGACCGTTCCATCACCATCCGCGCGTCACTGGCCGATACGAAGTGGACGCTGCTGGCATCGGTGCTGCTGGTGGTGGCTGTCGTGCTGGTGTTCCTGCGCACGCCACGGTCCACGCTGATCCCGGCCATTACGGTGCCCATTTCGCTGGCAGGCACGCTGGCGATCATGTCGCTGTTCCATTTCTCGCTCGATATCCTGTCCCTCATGGCGCTGACCATTGCGACCGGATTCGTGGTGGATGATGCCATCGTGGTGCTGGAAAACATCGCCCGCCACATGGAAGCGGGCATGGGACGGATGGAGGCGTCGCTTAAGGGATCGCGTGAAATCGGGTTTACCGTCATGTCGATCACCATATCACTGGTGGCGGTGTTCCTGCCGCTGCTGCTGCTGGGGGGAACGCCGGGCAAGGTCTTTTTCGAATTTTCCATGACGCTGGCCATTACCGTCACCGTCTCGCTGGTGCTTGCCCTCAGCCTGACGCCGATGATGTGCAGCCTTCTGCTGGAAGTCAGCCATGACACGCCCCTGCCCCCTGGCGCGCCGTGGTGGCGGCGCTGGCCGCGGGCCGTGGGTGACTGGCTGGAAGCGGGGTACCAGCACCTGCTGCGGTTTTACGAACGCACGCTGGATGTGGCGCTGCGCCACCACGTGCTGACCGCCGTGTCCCTGCCGCTGAGCCTTGCGATCATGATCGGGGTGATCGTGCTCATGCCCAAGGGGATCCTGCCCAAGGAAGACGTGGCCATGGTCATGAGCTTCTTCCGCGCCGACCAGACCACGTCGTTTCCCGCCATGACACAAAAGATCCGCGCCATAAGCGATGCGATGACCGTCGACAGGGATGCGCAGGAAGTCATCGCCTTTTCCGGTGACACCAATATCGAAGGGCAGGCCTTTGCCCAGATGGTGGACCGCACGAAGCGCGATGATGGCCCCGATGAGATGATCGAACGCATCCATAAACGCCTGGCCAACATTCCGGGGCTTGATGTGTCCCTGTTTTCGGCTGGCGACATAAGTGGCGGTGGCGGACGGCAGAAGGAAGGCGCCTATCGCTATCTTCTGACCAGTGATGATGCGGACGCCCTTTATACATGGGTGCCAACCCTGACGGCGGCGCTGCGCACGGCCCCCGCCCTGCGCGATGTCACGACGGATGTGATGAACAATGGCGCTGCCATCCATGCCGACATCATCCGCGACCTTGCGGCGCGGTACCTGATTACGCCACAACTGGTCAGCAACACGCTGTATGACGCGTTTGGCCAGCGCATTGCCTCCAACATCTCCACATCGCTTGCCACCTACCATGTGGTGATGGAAGTGGCGGACCAGTACCGCACATCGCCCGACATCCTGCAGTCATTCCGCATTTCCACCGCCGGTGGCAGCCCCGGTGGCGGGACGGTGTCCAATACGGTCCGCGCCCGCATGGCCACCACCACGCAGGCCAGTACCAGCACGCAGTTGAGCCAGCAGTCCTTCCGCAACGAAATCGCCAACAGGCTGGCGGGCGGCACGGGTGCGTCAAACGGGTCCGCCGTGTCATCCAGCACCGAAACCATGCTGCCCCTTTCAAACGTGGCGCGGCTTGAACCACGCCCCACCGCCATTACCGTTTCGCACAAGGGCGGGTTCGTATCGGCGGCCATTTCCTTCAACCTTGCCCCCGGCATGGCGCTGAGTGACGCGGCGGCCACCATTGCCGACACCATGGTCCGGCTGCATATGCCACAGACCATCCATGGCGGCTTTACCGGGCAGGCGGCACAGTTCCAGTCCGCCATCATCAACGAAGTGCTGATCTTCATCGCGGCCCTTGTCACGATCTATGTGACGCTGGGCATCCTGTATGAAAGCTACATCCATCCGCTGACCATCATGTCCACCCTGCCTTCGGCCGGGGTGGGAGCGGTGCTGGCGCTGTGGGCGCTGGGGCAGGAGTTTTCGCTGATCACCATGATCGGGATGATCCTGCTGGTGGGAATCGTGAAGAAAAACGCCATCCTGATCGTGGATTTCGCGCTGCATGCCGAACGCGACCGGGGACTGGACGCCCGCCATGCCATTCGCGATGCGTGCATCCAGCGCTTTCGTCCCATCCTCATGACCACGCTGGCAGCGGCCCTTGGGGCCGTGCCGCTGATTACCAACGGTGGTTACGGCATGGAAATGCGCCGCCCGCTGGGCATTACGGTGGTGGGGGGCCTTATGATGAGCCAGTTGCTCACGCTTTACACCACGCCGGTCATCTACCTTTACATGGAACGTATCCGCATCTGGACCCGGCGGACCGTGGGCCGGCTGCTGTCGCGCACGAAGGAATGAAAAATTTTCGATAATTGAAAATAAGGGGTTGCGGGGTCCGGCAGGGTCAGTTAAAAGCCGCCTCACAGCGCACCCGTAGCTCAACTGGATAGAGCACCAGACTACGAATCTGGGGGTTAGAGGTTCGAGTCCTTTCGGGTGCGCCACTTTTCCTTAAAATCAGGATTACTGTTGTGGCGCAGCCCTTTCTGGTCTGTGCCCGCAGGCGTTTCCGGCGACATGGCGAAACGTGTCGCTGCATGGCGACGCCATGGTATGAAATCGTTCCTGATTCAAAAAGATGAGGTGCCTGCCGTCCGTGTGGCTGCTACACCGTTACCTGATTTTTCTTTCGTCTGAATTCAGGAAACAAGAATGAGCGGGTCCAGCCTCCCCGAAAACATTCCCCCACATGCGCCATCCGAACGCTCTGGCGGCATCCTGTCCTGGATCGACCGCAGGCTTCCAATCGTAAGCGGCTTCCGGCAGGAATATATCGACTTCCGCATGCCCCGGAACCTGAATGCGCTGTGGAATTTCGGGGCGATCCTGACGGCGGTGCTGGTGCTGATGCTGGCCACGGGCATTTTCCTGGCCATGAACTATACCCCCACCTCCGCCGGGGCCTTCATGTCGGTGGAGATGATCGAACGCCAGCTGCCGGGTGGCTGGATGCTGCGCGCGATGCACATGACCGGGGCCAGCCTGTTCATGGCGGCCCTGTACATTCACCTGTTCCGGGGGCTGTATTACGGGTCATACAAGCAGCCGCGCGAAATTCTGTGGCTGACCGGTCTGGGGCTGCTGCTGATGGTCATGGTCACGGCATTCGCGGGCTATGTACTGCCATGGGGACAGATGTCGTACTGGGGGGCCGATGTTGCCGGCAAGGCGGTGGGCGCCGTGCCGGTCATTGGCGCAACACTTGAACACATCATGGAAGGCAGCGATCAGTTGGGGGATATCTTCATCCACCGCTTTTTCGTGCTGCACTTCCTCATGGCGTTCGCCATTGTGGCTGTCGTGGCCTTCCATGTGGCGGCGCTGCATGTCAGCGGGCCGAACAACCCCGATGGCAGGCCGGTGCCCGAACGCCAGACCGTGTCCTTTCATCCCTATTACACGACCAAGGACCTGACGGGTCTTGTGCTGTTCGCGCTGGTGTTCGTGGCGCTTGCGTTCCTGTGGCCCGATCTTTTGTCCGAGCCGGAAAACTACCGCCCCGCCAACCCCATGCACACGCCTGCCGATATCGAGCCGGAATGGTATTTCCTGCCCTTTTACGGCCTGCTGCAGTCCGTGCCGTCCAAATTTGGCGGCCTGCTGGCGGCGGCGGGGTCGATCCTGATCCTGTTTGCGGTGCCATGGCTGGACCGTTCGCCCGTCCGTTCGGCGCGTTTTCGCCCGGCCTGCAGGATCGGCATGGTGGGACTGGTCATCTCGTTCGTGCTGATGGGGCTGGTGGGCCGCCACCATGCCGAAGGCGGCTGGATGATCGCGGGCCGGATCGCGGCACTGTATTATTTCGGTTATTTCCTTGTGCTGCTGCCACTATGCGCACGCCGTGAACGCCAGCAGCCCGACGCCTGATACGTCATCGGGCATGGTCCTGTATCCGTGACTTGACGGATGCAGGCCGTGCCCACACTCTTCCTGCCTGACCGGGGTGCCCATGATCCGTGGGCTGAGATCATACCCGTTGAACCTGATCTGGGTCATGCCAGCGAAGGGAGGCTGTCCCGACCGGGACATACGCACCCGTTCCCTGCCTGCCGTGGATCACGGATGTCAGGGAAAGGGAGCCTATCATCCATGCGAACCCTCATGTGCGCCCTCCGGGCAGCAGGTTTTCTGGCCTGCATGGTAATGGCCCCGCCTGCCCATGCCGCCAGCCAGCGGGTCACGGTCGTGCTGGACTGGTTCCTCAACGCCGATCACGCCGCCCTTCTGGCTGCCCAGTACAGCGGCGCGTTCGCCCGGCACGGACTGGATGTGAAGCTGGTCGCCCCGGCCGACCCCGGATCGCCCGCACGTCTGGTTGCGGCGGGGCAGGCGGACCTTGCTGTATCCTACCAGACGCAGCTTGGCATGCTGGCGGACCAGAATATTCCGCTGGTACGGGTGGGTACCCTGATTGATACCCCGCTGAATGTCCTGATCATGGGGGAAGGGGTTCACACCATCGCCGACCTGAAGGGCAGGACCATTGGCGTGTCCATGCCGGGTGTGGATGACGCGGCACTGGACGCCATGCTGCATTCGGCAGGGCTGGCAATGGGGGACGTGCATCAGGTCAATGTCAATTTCCAGCTGGAACAGGCGATCATAAGCCATGCCGTGGATGGCGTGATCGGGGCGGTGCGCACATATGAACTGATCGACCTGCAGCAGAAGGGTATAAAAGTTTCCGCGTTTTTCCCCGAGGAACACGGCGTGCCGATGTCGGATGAATTGATCTTTCTGGCCGGTCGCGACCATGCGCATGATGCGTGGATACGCCAGTTCATGGATGCGCTGGCGGAGGGGGCGAATACCCTCATCAACCATCCCGACACCATGCTGGCGCAGACGATCCATGACCACCCGGAATTCGATACGCCGCTGAACCGGGCGGCGTGGCAGGCCACCCTGCCGCGCATCTGCAAGCAGCCAGCGCTGCTGAACGTACCCCGCTATACCGCTTTTGCCACGTTCCTGCATGCCCATGGCATGATGACGCATGACATCCCGCTGGGACAATACGCCATCGATCCGTTCAACCAGACTGCGGCACCCTGACCGCCATATCAGTCAACGATATTGTTCAGCATGTCCTGCTTGTGCGGCAGGAAGGTCGTGACCCGCAGGCCATGCCACGCAACAAGGCTGTCACCAAGGAACATGGCCAGCGCGATGACAGTGCAGACCAGCGCATTGCCGAACATCAGCACCAGCCACCACGCAATGGATGCATCACGCACGCTGCCCATGAACAGCGCAAAGGCCGAACCACAGGCCGATGCCCCACCCACGCCCGCGAACAGGATGGACGCATCCAGCAGCAGGGTGCGGTAATGCAGATGCGTCAACCGGCGTAACAGCAACACGGAATCCGTGCTGTTTTTGTCATCAGCATTTTCCAGCTTGTCGCGTACCGTCTCGATATGGTCACTGACACGGGCCAGACGTGTATTGAACATGTTCAGCAATGTGCCGATACCCGACAGCATGAAAACCGGTGTCAGTGCGGTCTGGATCAGGTGGGCGACACCATCAACGGATGCATCGGGAACAAGGCCGGGGAAGGCAGACACGAAAGGCATATCCTTGGCTACGGGCAAAGCCTGCGTTTTTTGGGCTTATCACCGCCCACGTCAAGGACAGAGTCGATATTGCGAGAACGTAAGGAGATTCCATGTCACATAATTACGCAACACCGCTGACACCGGAAAAACGGCTGGCCCGCGTCCTGGCACGCATTCCGGCAGACTGGACGCTCAACCTTGACCGCCAGCCCTCATCCACCGGTACCGGGCAGTGGCGTGCGCGCCTGGGCATGCCGGGACAGGATGCGCCGGAATGGACCACACCCCACGACACGATGATCGATGCACTGGAAGCCGCATGGCGGCAGGCCCGCACGACCCTGAATGCGGGATAGGGCATAAGGGATACAGTCAATAATTAACCAGTAGAATACAAACACAGCTTTGTGATGATATATTCTGTATTCCTGAATGCGCATAACGTACTTGTGTTGGTTTTTACTGGTCACGGGTCAGAAAAAACATAAGCACACGATTGTTTGATGCATCTTTAAAAATGTTACGGTATCGATTTTTTATCCGTCCGGCTGTCCCTGCCGTACTGTGATATCGTACGCTTTCGGTCGGGAAACGCACATGTGTTCCCTACTGACCATATTTTGAACATTGTATGAAAAAGAAGGAAGGTTTGCCAACGAATCCATCCGGATACGGGAATGCATGTCCTGCTTTTATCCCTCATGGGGGGAAGAGTCCCTGTGTTATTACAGGCATTTCATGTAGCTGGACGGCACCTGTTGCGCCTGAAGGGGGCCATTGACCCGCAGGGTTTTATACAACAGGAATGCTGGCAGGGAGTTTAATACTATGTCGGCAGGAAAATTGGCGCGTATTGGCGCGGTAGTTGTTATGGCAAGCGGGAGCGCATCCCTTGCCTGCCCCGAAGATGCGTGGGCTGACGATTATAGTGAACTCCTCGACATCCTGAAGGCAAAGGGCAGCCTGACGCAGGGCGAGTACAAGGGGCTTCTGGCCCATCACATGCAGCATGTGCGCGAAGCGGCATCCGCCAGCCGCACGACGCAGTATATGCCTGCACAGCGCCATATGGCCGTCCCCACATCCGCCCACGAGCAGGTGCGCACTGCCATGGGGCACCCGATCCAGCCCCCCGGCCAGATTGATATTGGCGGTGGTGGCATGGACCCCGACTACGTTCTGGCGCAGGCGCAGCAGGCGGCAGCCAGCGCACAGGCCAGTGCGGCATCGGCTGAATCCACCTGGCTGGCGGCCCAGCATTCCATGGGCCTTGGCGGCGGCCTGTCATTCGTGCGCATGGAAAAATATCAGCCCGGCAAGGGACTGACCTTCAAGGCGGGTCCGGTCGATATCAACCTGTCGGGCTTCATCAACGGATTCTATACCTATAACAGCCCGGCGGGCGGCATGCCGGTGGCCGGTGGCGTCTCGACCGGGGCAAGCGGGTTCGATTCCTCGGCGTTGCGTAACGGCCTGCTGCCTGCGGGCCTGATCCTCAAGCTCTCGACAACGCAGAACGGCATCGACCTTGCCGCCGTCATGGGCATGTATCCCGGCATCAACAATGCCAAGAACGGCGCCTTCAATGCCAATACCGGCGGTAGCCCGGTAGGCCTTGGCACCGCCGGCATCGATTTTCGTCAGGTTTACGTGACGGCGGGCAACAAGAAATGGGGCACGTTCAAGATCGGTCGTGATCTTGGCATCTTTGGCGGTGACGCCATCCTTGATGACGCGACCCTGCTGAGTGTCGGTTCCACCGGCAGCAACTCGGCCCCGGGCAATACCTCGCTGGGCCGTATCGGCGTCGGTTACGTGTATGCCGACTGGATCCCGCAGATTTCGTATCAGTCGCCCACCATCAAGGGCTTCCAGGGCACGATCGGCATCCTGCAGCCGCTGGATGAGTTCGATTTCTCTGGCGATGACGCCAATGGCAATGCCTATTCGGCCGGATCCACCCAGCACAGTTCGCCCATGATCCAGGGAAAGGTGACATACGACTTCAAGATCGGTGGCCTGAGCGCACGCATCTGGGCCAGTTTCCTGACCCAGCACCAGCAGAACCTGACCGTCAGCAAGACGACAACGGTTTCCACCCAACTGCTTGAAGAAAATGGTGGCATTTACAACATGACCACCAGCAATACTGCAGATGTCGCCGTCATTCCGGGCCAGAAGCATGGTGTCACGGCGGAAGCGGGCGAAATTGGCACGAAGCTGACCTATGGCCCGGCACAGTTCGTGGGTTATTACTACCGTGGCAGCGGGCTGGGCACGACCGGCCTGTTCTTTGATGGCGTGGCCAGTAACGGGCGCAAGCGGTCGTCGGAAGGCTACTATGTCCAGATGATGTATAACTTCACCAAGAAGTTCAAACTGGTCGGAAGCTATGGTGTCAGTAACCTCTATCTTGCCCCGGGTGAAAGCAATCCCGACCTTGTCCGCCGCAATGAATCCGAAGTGGGCGCCGCCTACTACAAGATGACGGACTGGCTGAACCTTGTGGCCGAATACGCCCATACCAGTTCGGCTGCCCACGGCCCTTACAAGGAAAGTGACAACAGCGCATCGGGCGGTATGATCCTGCTGTTCTGATGCTACGGGCGGCATGGAGCAAAAGCTGCCTATGAAGCATATGACTGATTTTAAAAAAGTTTTTGGTGAAGCTTTTTTCAAAAAGCTTTAAAGAACACCACCTTTTTGAAAAAAGGCGGCACCCAAAAACTTTTATCAGCAGGCTGTTTTGATACTCTGCCCTTCATGTGCTGGTTTCCAGCATCATGGGAAACCATAGGGAAGGCAGACGCATGTCCACACCACCACGCTGGCCCTTACGGGTCGGCCTTGTCGGCTATGGCTTTGCCGGGCGTATTTTTCACGCTCCCCTGATCAATGCTACACCGGGGCTTGAACTGGTCGCTGTCTGTTCGCGGCAACGCGACGCGGTGCTGCATGACTGGCCCGAGGTGACGGTCACGCCAGCCCCCGATGCCCTGTTCGCCCTGCCTGATCTGGACATGGTGGTTATCGCCACGCCGAATGCGACCCATGCCGACCTTGCCATCAGGGCGTTACGCGCCGGACTGCATGTGGTGGTGGACAAGCCGTTCACCATAACGCTGGAACAGGCGCGCAGGGTCGCACAGGTTGCCCGTGAACAGGGGCGGTTCCTGTCCGTTTTCCAGAACCGGCGCTGGGACAGCGATTTCCTTGGCATCCGCAACCTGATCGCGACCGGGCAGGTCGGACGGGTAACCGAACTGGAATCGCGCATGGACCGCTTCCGTCCGCAGGTGCGTGACCGCTGGCGCGAAACGGATGCAGTGGGCGGTGGTCTGTGGTTTGACCTTGGCCCGCATCTGGCCGATCAGGCCCTGCAACTGTTTGGCCTGCCGGATCATGTGCAGGCCAGTCTGGCCCATCAGCGCGACAATGCCTGCGGCGATGACTGGGCGCAGGTACTGCTGACCTATGGGGAAAGACGGGTCAGCCTGCATTGCAGCCTGCTGTCGGCATGGGCCGGTCCACGTTTTGTCGTGCATGGGACAGGTGGCACGGTCGTGAAACGTCAGCCCGACCAGCAGGAAAACCAGCTTCGGGCCGGAATGCGTCCCGGTGATCCGGGCTGGGGCGATGACCCTGACGACATGCTTGTGTTTGACGGTGCCGCTGCACCCCGTGCGCTACCTGCACCGCCCGGTGACCAGCGGATCTATTATGCCATGCTGCGCGATGCGATCATGGGCCGGGGCCATAATCCCGTGCCCCCCATACAGGCCGTGGCGTTGATGGCGGTCCTGGAAACCTGCGTCCTGTCCAGCCATCGCCGGATGGCCCTTCCCCTGCCCCTGACGGAACAGGAAAGACAGGACTGGCTACAGGCAGGGCTGTAGGAAACTGTGCCTGGAACTGTTCATGATCCGTAGGGTGCCGGAACCCGCCCTGATCGGGGTATGTATAAAAAAAGGCCGCATCCTTTCGGGTGCGGCCTTTTTTGTTTTCCCGGCAGGATGGGATCATTCCTCGTCGATCGGGCGCTTGGGCAGGAGCGCTGGCACGAAGATCAGCGTCGCCACCAGCGTGCACGCCAGCGACAGCAGCAGTAGCCGGCCCATGCTGGCCGTGCCCGGATGGTGGGATGCCGCCAGCGAACCGAAGGCTGTGCCGGTCGTCAGCGCGGAAAACAGCACCGCGCGTGCCGTCGGGCTGGACAGGGGCAGCTTGATCCCCGCGCGCCAGTTCATGACGAAATAGATGTTGAACGACACGCCAACCCCCAGCAGCAGGGGCAGGGCGATGATGTTGGCGAAGTTCAGCTGTTCGGGCACCACGATGATCAGGATGACCGTCATCAGCGCCGAAAGCAGCAGCGGCGCCAGCACCAGCGCCGTATCCAGCAGCTTGCGCAGGGCGACGGCAAGGATAATGGCAATCATCACGATGGCGGCGGCAGCCGCCGTGACAAAGGCATGCACCATGGTCGCCGCACTCTGCACGATGTCGATGGCGGAACCCGCCGCCATGGGGGCGACTTTCTGGATTTCATCCACATAGACGTGCAGCGCCCGGTTGCCCTTCATCTCCTTGGTCGGATGAACTTCGACCAGTGCGCGACCATCAGGCAGCAGATAGTCATGCGCCAGCTGCGCGGGCACATCGGAAATCGCAACCGGCTTCACCTGCAGCATGTCGCGCAGCATGTTCAGCTGCATGGGCAAGAAGCGCACCAGTGCCTCATTGGTGGCCAGCACGCGCTGGTCGTCCGCCTGTGACAGATGGGCCAGTGCGGATTGGATGCGGCGCAGCGGGTCATTGGCGGGCAGTTTGTCCATCACGCCGCCAAGGGCCGCCGCCGTCTTGGCTGCCGCCGTCCGCAGGTCGTCCGCATTCGGCGCGGGTTTGGGGTTGGGGACCAGCAGGGTCGGCAGCATGATGTTCGCGGCATCCTGGATCAGGGGCAGCTTGGTCTTCTGGTCCGTAGGCACAAGTGACCCAAGCCATAGTGCGTCATGCACCATCGGCAGGTCCGACAGCTTGTCGGACATGGCGGCCGCCTGATCCAGGTTCGGCATCAGCACATCCACCGTATAGGGCGAATACTGCGGTTCCGACATCAGCATGCCCAGCGTGACCATGCCTTCCGATTTGGGGTTCTTGGTATGCAGCGGGTCGGCGTCGAATGTCAGGCGGGGCACAAGGGCTACGCCCACCAGCGCGATCACCACGAAGGCGCCCAGGATCGGCTTGCGGTGATGGCGGATTGCAACGTCAATCGGGCGGGCGAAGGCGAACCCGATCTTGCCATGGCCCGAAGTCGGGCGGAACAGCCGCAGCAGCGCCGGCAGTAGCGTCAGCGTGCAGATGAAGGCGAACAGCATGCCGAAACCGGCAATCAGGCCAAGCTGGGCCACGCCGACAAAGGCGGTGGGGGTAAAGGCAAGGAACCCGGCCGAGGTTGCCATGGCGGCCACAAGGATCTGGTGCCCGGTTTCATTGCCGGTCTGCTCAAGCGCGTCCAGCAGTCCCGGTGACGTGCCATCAGGCAGCGCCTGCGCACGGAACCGGACCGAGAACTGGATGGCGAAATCCACCGCGATGCCAACGAACAGAATGGCGAACGCGACCGAAATCAGGTTCAGCTTGCCTACCACGAGTGCTGCGAACCCGGTGGTCAGCAGCAGCCCGGACACCAGTGTTATGATGATCGGCACGATGATGCGCCACGTATGCACCGCCAGGATCAGCCACAGCGTGACCAGTACCAGCGACCCCAGCAATCCGGCAACCATGCCTTCGGCCACGGTGGCGAATTCCTCATCCGCGATCTGGGTATCGCCGGTAATGTGGACATGCGCCCGGCCGCTCTTGACGAAGGGCAGGGCATTGGCGGCATCACGGATGGCGTCCGACGCGGCGCCACCGGGCTGGAAGGAATCATAATCCAGCTTGGGCTGGGTCACGACAAACTGGTACTTGCCACCAAGATCAGCCAGGTCACCCGCCAGCAGGCGTTCCCATGACAGGGGTTCGGGCGTGTCCGATACCGAATGCTGCAGCGTCGTGGCAAAACCGTCCAGCGCCGCATGGAAGGGACCAAGATCGGCCTGCCCTTGGCTTATGCCCAGCGCAATCAGGTTCAGCGCGTTGAACAGGCCGCGTCCCGACGGGTCGGCGGCCAGTTCGCTCAGGAACGGCTGCGCGGTGATGGTGGTGTTGAGCACCCGCTCCAGCGCCTTGGGGTCAAGGAACATGAGGCCGTTGCGCACCAGATAGGGATCGGTCTGGGGCGTGGTGACGTAATTGAAATGGGTATGGTCGTCGCGCAGCCTGGCCGCCAGCGCCAGCGCGGTCTGTTGTGCCTCTTCAGGCAGGGCCGCGTCGATCACGGCGACAAGCTGGTCCTGTTTTTGTGGAAACAGCCGTCCCATCTCGTCCGAGCGCTTTTTCCAGTCCAGCGAGGACGAGAACATTGTCCCCGTATCCGTGGTCACGCCCAACAGCGCGTAACTGGCATAGGTCGCCCCCGCGATCAGGCAGGCAAATGCCAGTACCACCGCAATGGCACGACGGGAACAGAAAGCGACAAGGCGCCCAAGCGGTACCGATAGCATGACGAGTATTCAGCCCTTCAGAAACCTACGTCGTGCCGCATGAAGCGCGGCAGTCGGTGAAGAGGCCCGGTTTGGCCCATGATGTGGTCCCGATGCAAGGTGGTTCTTTGTCACACGATGTACCGCGCCATACCCGGACATCATGACTGACCGGGCAGGTGCATCTCCCGCGGGGGGGACGGGGTGGGGCGGATCCAGCGTATTTCCATTACCTGCCATGCCATGAGCGATGGCAGACCCCATGCAATCTCCCGCAGGCGCTTGATGAGCGACAGCGCGATCCCGACCTGTGGCGACAGCCCGAACAGGCTGCCGATGATGATATATCCCCCCTCCGACACGCCCAGCGCACCGGGTACGGCAAAACCGGCCGACTTCGCGGCCTGCCCCACGCTTTCGATCACAAAGCTGTCAGCCAGTGAAAGGGGGTGTCCCATGGCGGCCAGGACAAGAAACACCTCGAACGTGCCAAGCGACCAGCCAAGCAGTTGCAGGCCCCCCGCGCGCAGCGAATTTTCATGTGTGCGGTACAGGGCGATGATTTCGGCATGCAGCCCACGGATGTCGTCCACCCCGTCCCATCCCAGATGGGCGGCGATGCGCACCAGCAGCTTTTCCACAAGGGAAATGGCGCCCAGGTACTGGCTGCCGAAGAACACCGCACCCAGTGCTACGGCCGCCCCGGCACTTTCCATCAGTTCGTCCGTCACATGCGAACGGTTGACCAGGCAGAACAGCACCCCAAGCCCGATCAGCGTGAAGGTGACCTGACTGAGCAGTTCAATGGTCAGGTCACAGATCGTGGCAGCGGCGGCGCGCCTGATGCCAAGGTTTTCCCGCCGGGCCATGAGGCGGGTGGTAATGACCTCGCCGCCAACCTGCGCCACCGGCAGCAGGTTGTTGATCCCTTCACGCGCGCAGCGCAGGGCGAAAAAATCGGTAAAGGACAGGCGGGGGCGGCCGCTCTGGGCCAGCAGGCGCCATGCCTGCGCCGAAACACAGACCTGGCTTGCATGGAAAATGATGATGGCAGGAATGCTCCACCCCCCGGCCGCGATCAGCCGGAGGATGTCATGCAGGCCAAAACGCCCCAGCATCCATATCGTCAGACCGATACCGAATGCCCCGGCAATGAAGGTAAGCTGCCGCATTCGCCATCCCTGTCCATGTTCCCTCAAACAGGACCATTAAAAGGCTGTTTTTAGCCATTTAATGGACTGCCAGCGTATCTTAGCAGCCTCTGATTTTCTGAAGCAATGCGATACTTTCAACACAGGCGGCCACGGCTTCGCGACCCTTGTTGTGCACATCGTCACGCGAACGGACCACCGCCTGTTCGTCCGTGTAGGTGGTCAGTACGCCAAACGCGATTGGCACTTCCGTGTTCAGCGCCGCCTGCTGCAGGCCCACGGCAGTGCCCAGGCTTATGAATTCGAAATGCGCCGTATCGCCCTTGATCACGCAGCCAAGGCAGACCACGCCATCGTACCGGCCGGTGCGTGCCAGCGTCTGTGCCAGCAGCGGCAGTTCGTACGCCCCCGGCGCATACATGACATCTTCATTACGCATGGAAATGTCATGTTCCCCCAGCCATGCCAGCGCGCCATCACGCAGGCCATGGGTCACGTTTTCATTGAAGCGGCTGACCACAATGGCGACGCGCGGCGGGCGGGCGAATTCAAGCGTGGCGGGGGCGGAGGGGATGTTGGTGCTCATATCCGGGAGTTTTCCGTTTTTTGTTGTAGAAGGGGATCTGGAAACAACGTTTTGATAAAAAATGACAAAAGTTTCTGGGTGCCGCCTTTTTTCAAAAAGGCGGCATTCTTCGAAGCTTTTTGGAAAAAGCTTCACCAAAGACTTTTGTCAGTGGGCGTCCGCTGTTGCGGGTTCGCACAGGGCATGCCCCATCCGGGTACGCTTGGCTTCCAGATAGGCCCGGTTGAAGGGATTGGGTTCCACCGCAAGGGGAATGCGTTCACGCACGTCAAAGCCATGACGTTCCAGCGCACGTACCTTGTCAGGATTGTTGGTCAGCAGGTCGAGCCGGTTCACCCCCAGCGCGCGCAGGATGTCGGATGCCGCCTGCCAGTCACGCGCATCGGTCTGGAATCCCAGCCGGTGGTTGGCGTCCACCGTATCCAGTCCTTCATCCTGTAGTGCATAGGCGCGGATCTTGTTGGCCAGGCCGATGCCGCGCCCTTCATGACCACGCACATAGACCAGCACACCGGATTCCGCGCGCCCGATCTGTTCCAGCGCGCCCTGCAGCTGCGCGCCGCAGTCGCACCGCAACGATCCCAGCGCATCGCCCGTCACGCATTCCGAATGCAGGCGCACCAGTGGTACGGTGCCCGCGCGGTCAGGCTGGCCCTTGACCATGGCGACATGCTCGGTGCCATCGGGCGCGCGAAAGGCGTGGATCATCATGTCCGGCCCGCCAAAGCGGCTGGGCAGATGGGCGCGGGCGACCTGCTCGATGGCGGGTTTTGCTTCTGGCGTGGCGCCGATCGGGTTGGCTTCCAGCCATTTCGCCAGTTCAGCGATGGACAGGATCTGCAGCCCATGGCGCTTGGCATACGGACGCAGGTCGTCCATGCGGGCCATGGTGCCGTCCTCGTTCATGATCTCGCAGATCACGGCAGCCGGGATCAGCCCCGCCATGCGGGCGAGGTCGACCGAGGCCTCGGTATGGCCGGGGCGTGCCACCGTGCCGCCGGGCACCGCGCGCAGCGGGAAGATATGACCGGGTGAGACCAGATCCCCGGGCTTCGCATCGGGCGCTGCCGCCACCAGCACGGTTTCGGCGCGGTCGGCGGCCGAAATGCCGGTGGTGACACCCTCACGCGCCTCGATGGACACGGTAAACGCCGTGCCGCGCGGACAGGTGTTTACCTGCGTCATCATCGGCAGGTTCAGCTGCGCAATGCGTTCGGGCGACATGGGCATGCACACCAGTCCGCGCGCATGGGTGACCATGAAGTTCATGGCCTGTGGCGTGACCAGTTCGGCGGCCATGACCAGGTCGCCTTCGTTCTCGCGGTCCTCATCATCCACAAGGATGATCATCCCGCCCCGGCGGATGGTGGCAACGGCCTGTGCCAGTGCCGGGGGCATCAACGATACTGACATACGCTCTCCACATATTTTGCGATGACATCGACTTCGATATTCACGGGGTCCCCGGCCTTCAGGGTGCCAAGGGTGGTGTGGTCCCATGTGTGGGGGATGATCATCAGGGCGATGCGGAATTCATCCGCACCACAGCCATCTTCCCCCGGTGCGCCGACTTCGTTCAGCGTCAGGCTGATGCCGTCGATCGTGATCGACCCCTTTTCCACCAGGTAACGGCGCAGGCGGGCAGGCACGATAAAGGTGATGTGCCGGGCCTCGCCTGCCTGTTTTACCGCCGCAAGCCGTCCGGTTCCGTCCACATGCCCCTGCACGATATGACCCGACAGGCGGGTGGTGGGCGTGACGGCGCGTTCAAGGTTGACGGTATGCCCGGAGGTAAGCCGTCCCAGCGCCGTGCGGTCCAGCGATTCCGAACTGATGAAGAATGTGGCCGTTCCCGCCACATCAAATGATGTGACCGTCAGGCACACGCCATTGACGGCAATGCTTTCACCCAGTGTCAGGTCGGGAATGCCGGTGGCCACGGTTATGTCCAGGTCCCGGTCCAGCCGACGCGCGGCGGTGATGCGGCCCTGGTGTTCAATAATGCCGGAAAACATGATTACTCCTTCACGGCGGCCAGTTCGGGGAACAGGCGTAGCGGTGTCACATCCCCCTCCCGCACGCGTATGCTGTACTGGTCCGTGCCATCAGGGCGGGCGGTAATGGCCAGCCAGTCGTGCCACAGGTCACGGGTCTCGATTTCCGCCAACAGCCGGGGGCCGGCTTCCACCATCGCCCATGTCACGCCCGCCATGCCCAGCATGTCGGGCAGGGCGTTGATGTCGGTGCACACCTGCACCGCAAAGCCGCGTGCGCGCGCGGCCTGCAGGTATGCCTCGTCCACTTCCCCCGTCCGGGTGCAGATGGCCAGGACACGTGGCGCGCGACCGGGGTGATCGGCCACCCGGCGCACGTTCAGGCCCGGCCTGTCGGCGCGGATGGTGTCCCCTGTGGTAATCACCGCATCCGTGGCGCGGCGCAGGTGGTGGGCAAGGTCAAGCGACGCAGCGGAGGTAAAGGTGGTGCGCCCTGCCGGCGGCAGCATGGACCCCGTGGCGTCCAGCGCCTGCTTGACCGTGATCCACGGCTGTCCCGTGCGCATGAAATGGGCGAAGGGGGCCAGAAGGCTGCGGCACATGGCCTGTATTTCGGCCTGCGGCCCGGTGGGGTGGAGAACATGCACGCGGCAGTCATGCTGGCGCAGGTAGTCCGCCCCGCCGCCTTCGACATGGGGGTTGGGATCGCGCACGCCGATCCAGACATCACGCACCGGCGTCGCCAGCAGCGCCTGTGAACACGGGCCGGTGCGGCCGGTATGGTTGCATGGTTCAAGTGTCACGACCGCCGTGTGGGCGCGATCCAGCAACCCGCGTTCGCGGCACTGGTTTATGGCCTGTATTTCGGCATGGGGGGTGCCAGCGCGGTGGTGGCCGCCAACGGCCAGGATCGTGCCGGCAGCGTCCAGCAGGGCGCAGCCCACCGGCGGGTTGGGGGCGGTCGCCCCTACATGGCGCGCGGCTTCATCCACCGCCGCACGAAAGGCGTGCGCGATCGTGGCTGGCATGTCGGGGCCTGAAGGGGGTGTGACACCCTGTGGCAACGCGTCCAAAATACAGTACTCCATCCATCCGGACGGACCCAGGGCGCGTAAAACCATCCACCTGCCTTCACGGATGGAAGGCAGGACCATAGTTTCCGTTCTCTCTCATCCGGACTGTAACCGTCGGTTCCGGAATTGCACCGGATCTGCTTGACCCCGTCCGCATGTGCTGCGACCGGGCGCTCGCGGACTTATGTGCCCCTGTTACAGGGAACAAACACCGCCGGTGGGGAATTTCGCCCCGCCCTGAGAACGCCTGCGGACCGGGCTTGCCGCCCGATTCGCCATTCAGTGGAATGATCTTGGGAATGATTTTAACGAATTGCAAGTACCACGTTGGCTAACCACTATAATTTGTCGTGATTTCAGTCCTTCTCCCCGGCATGGCGACCGGGATGCAGAAGGGAGGGAATGCGGCCATGATGGCCGAAATTGACCAGCCGTGCTTCCTCCACCTCGATCCGGCCCAGCAGGCGGGATCGGATCAGCCATATCGCCAGCGCAGCCCCCATGAAGGGTCCCAGCGCATAGATCCAGAACGACTCCCACTGTCCCGCGACCATGGCCGGGCCGAAGCTGCGTGCAAGATTGGAACTGTTGCCCGACAGCCATGCGGACACCGGGTTGCACACAAGGAAGAACAGTCCCCCCGCCCACGGCGTCACCCATTTCAGCACGGGATGGCCCGCAAGGTAGCACAGCATCAGCACCAGCAGTGCCGTCAGTACGATTTCGGTCACCAGCGGCCACATGATGGCGACCCCTGAAAAGGGCACGGTCGCGGCATAGGCGGAAGCCTGCACCATCCGCCCCCATACGGGCAGGACATGCCCCAGGGCCGCAAGCAGCAGGGTCGCGACGTATGCCCCCGTCATCTGGGCCGCCACATACCCGCACAGGTCCACAATCCCCAGCCGTCCCGCAAGGCTGAACGCCAGCGAGACGGAGGGACTGACATGCGCCCCGCTGACCCGCCCGAACGGGGTGAACGCCGCAACCGTGCCCGACAGCCCGAAGAACAGCCCGCACAGCGCCGTCTGCACGATCGGGTGGGGGGCAAGCATTTGGCCAATGGCGGTATAGGGTGTGGTCAGTACCGTGACGGACACGATCCCGCAGATCATAAGCGCTACTGTCGCCACCAGTTCGCAGCCATACAGTTTCCAGTGAAAGGGATGATCGGGGTGCGGCGCCCCGGCGAGTGGCCGGTCCTCAATGGGGTGGGAACCGGGCAGCCGGGCTGCGGTCATGTCCATTACTCCTTCATTCAAGCATGTAGAGGTCTTGAGTTAAGGGGAGGAATGGTGTGAAATAAACGAAATCATGCGAATATATGCCGTGCATGAGAATAGTTAATGCATAGCAGTTGAACGTTTTTTCTATATAGGGTGTCGAGCCATTCCTCTATTCCATCCGGCATGTGGCGGATAAGGAAGGGATCGGTTTTTATCTGCCGTGTCCGTTTGTTACTGTATTCATCATCAGTACATGCAGCGGGTGCGTACAGGTTTTTTTATTAACCGCATGTTCAGGGGCAGACGCGCCAGACTGATGGATTACTGTTGGAAAGTGGATCGTTTTTCCTGTCATCCTGACGGAATGCGGCGCCCGCGCCTGTTGCTCGGCGGGTTGATGGTCATGCTGGGTGGCATGGCCGTGGCCGATGATGCGCGTGCGGACGACATGGCGGAAATCCGTGCCCTTCATGCCGAAATGCGGCGGCTGGAAGCCAAGGTCGAACAGCTGGAATCCCGTCATGGCATGACGCATGGCAGCCAGCATGTCCTGGCCGGGCGCACGCTGCGGTCCGGCGGCCACCCGTCGGGCGGGGGGGCATCGGGCGGCAGCACGATGGGACAGATCACGGCCATGCCCGACCTGTCGCGCCTGACCATTGGTGGCCCGACCCTGTCGGATGACGCGCAGGCGCAGGCTGCGGCTGAAAACACCATGACGGAATCCATCGTCCCCGCGCAGCCCAGGCTTGACCTTGATTCCTCCAGCCCGCTGGCCATTACCCAGACGGGCGTGGACAGCCTGCCGCCCATTTTCCGCATTGGCGGGGTGTCGGTGCGTCTGGGTGGCTTCATTGATTTTTCGAACATCTACCGCAGCAAGAACCTGACCAGCGGTCCCGCCACAAGCTGGGGCAGCTTCCCCTATGCCAACAGCCCCAATGCGCATACGGGGGAATATCGTCCCTCCGCGCAGCTGACACGTCTGAGCGTGTTGCTGCAGGGATCTCCCACCAAGGACGAGACCCTGTCAGGCTATATCGAAACCGATTTCGGGGGGGCCGCAGGCACGGCCAACAGTTACCAGACCAACAGCTACACGCCGCGAATCCGTCAGGCGTACATGACCTACAGCAACACGAAATGGGGCTTCCACGTGCTGGCGGGGCAGGCATGGAGCCTGACCACCGGCTATACGCAGGGCCTGCTGTCGCGTCATGAACAGCTGCCGCCCGTGGTCGATAACAACCAGATACCGGGTATCGTGTTCACCCGCGTGCCACAGATCCGCTTCATCAAGGATTTCGGGCGCAAATGGTGGCTGGGGCTGTCGCTGGAAGCGCCGCAGGTGGCCTATGCCGCCAATGGCGGCAGCCACGCCATGCTGACGGGGGCAAGCGATGATACGATCGCATCATCCGGCACGACCCTGCTGTACAGCAACGCAGGCTCCGGCATGCTCAACCCCAATGCCAAATACAGTATGGATGTCGCCCCTGATATCGTGCTGAAAGGCGCGCTGGACACCAAGCCCGCCCATTACGAAATCTATGGCCTTGCGCGCTGGTTCAAGGCCATGGCGCAGGCCCCGAATGGCCCGATCCGTGAACGGGTGTCCTTCGCCGGTGGCGTTGGTGGTGACGTGACGGTGCATGTCATTCCCCGCTACCTGCAGTTTACCGGTAACGTGCTGGCGGGCGAGGGGATCGGCCGCTATGGCCCCGGCATGCTGCCTGATGCCACGTTCAAGGCCAATGGCACGCCCGCGCCAATTCCCGAAATCATCGGCAGCATGGGGCTGATCGGCCATCCGACCCCCAACCTGCTGGTCTATCTGTATGGTGGCGTGGAAAGTGCCGGGCGGCGCACCTATAACGCGAATGGCTACCAGTATGGCTATGGGGTGAATGACCTCGCGCTGAGCAGCTGCAACGTGGAACAGATCAGCGGTGGCAGATGTGACGCCCAGACCCATACCCTGGCCGACCTGACGGTGGGCGGCTGGTGGCATGTGCTGCAGGGTGGCTATGGCGCGGTGATGAGCGGCGTGCAGTACACCTATCTGCGCAAACTGGCCTATAAGGGCGGTGACGGGGCATCCCCCACCACCGGGGGCAATACCATTTACGTTACGTTCCGCTATTTGCCTTTCCAGTAACCGCCGTACTGGCTGACAGCGCCGCAAGGCAGTCATTGACCTGATGGGTCAGGTGAATGTCATGTTCGGCGCTGATGGCGCGCATGCTGTCATGGGCCCAGCGTGCGGGCATGCCATGGGGCGTGCACAGCGCTCCCGCGCCCAGCAGTGGTCCATTGCCGGGGTCCAGCACCGACAGGACAGCATGCGGATTACGTGGCAGCGCCTGCCGCAGGGCCGTGCGCAGCTGGCGGGCTGTCGCGTCATCCGTATGGGCGATCAGGTCGGGCACAAGTTCAATCCATCCATCCCACCCCGCTGCCACGGCCCGGCGCAGGCGGGGCCATGCCCGGTGCGTGTCCAGTGTCCTGACGGTGGCTTCCGCGCCATCTTCATGGATCTGGCGTGACAGGGTGCGCGCGTTCAGGTCCATGCCGGTTTCGGTTGCGGAGGGACCGGACTGCGGCAGGCTGGCTGCAAGCGCTGTCAGCCCGATGGGGGGAGCAAGCAGGGCCACAAGCAGCATCAGCCGGGGAAAAGATCGTAGGCACATGGTCTTTGTTCTCCCTTCTTACTGGTGTTGCGCTATGGTCAGGAAACAGGGGAATCGTGGCGGGGACGCGGCGATGCCGGGGAAAATCATGGGCATGCGGTTGCAGGGGCGGACACATATGCCTATAGCCTGCGGCGATGCCCGCACATGTCACGGGGCAGCCGCGCGATCCTGACCGGACCTGCCACGCGCGTTGACTACCGGGCCATATCCGGCCCCGATCCTGTTTCTGGCGGGTCCTGCCATTTTGGAGAACATACGTTTCATGGCTGCCATGTCCTCTTCCGAAATTTCGCGTCTTCAGGTCTGCCTGCGTCGTCTGCTGGGTTCACCGGGGCTGACGGTCAATGCGCCGCCGCGTGCCGGTCTGTCCGTTGAACTGGCGGTCAATGGTGAAGTGGTGGGTACCGTCCACCGTGACGAGGACGAAGGTGAAGTGTCCTATGCTGTCCACATGACCGTGCTGGAAGAAGACCTGCCCGCGCCGAAGTAATCCTGTTTCTGGCCACATGGCGGGCGGGAACGCCCGCCCGTTACAGCCGTATCAGGGCTGTGTGACCGGCTGGGGCACGGGCCCGGCCGAAGCTTCGACCAGTGGCGCGTGCCGGGGGGCAGGCAGGTCTATGTGATGGATCTTCCACTGGAAGGCATGGATGCGCATCTGCAGGCGCAGTGGCGTTTCATTTTCATGCCCGGGCATGATGACGCTTGCCTCGAACACGCCCGGATGGGTGAAATGCATATGCACATGCCGCATCAGGCCAAACAGTGTCTGTGGCGTACTGGGCTGTTCCTGCGGCATCAGGTGATCCACCAGCATGCCCAGCTTGTCAGGGCGCACTTCCTCATCAATGGCGTTCGACACGGCGGAGGACGCGAAGGATGCGCCGAATTCCGGCAGTTCGTCGTCCGCATGCGGGGGGCCAATCAGGCTATCGACCGCCTGTGTCTTCAGCCCGTTGCGCACCGATTCCCATTTGAGACAGGTGTTCAGGCTGCCCATGTCATGCGTTCGGATGGCCGAGGTGATGGACCACAGCGTGAAAAATGGCGACGCCGCATAGAGTGAAGTCGCTGCCGCCAGCGTGCCGGCGCAGACCCATCGCGCCTGCTGGCGGCGCAGGGCGGCAACGCTGTCGGGAATTTCCATGCGGGAAAGATAAGACATTGATTTATACTCCCCCCATATGGTTTCGCGGCTTTCCTAGACTATACTGGAAACATATCCGGCATGCATTGGTTTCATGATTGGCTGAAGAAATTATCACGTAATCGTGATCGTATGCCCGTCGCTTCCGGCTGCATCACGCAACGGACGCGGTATATCGGCCATGGTTGCGTGACAGACCAGGCCAGGAGGCAGGGATGAATTTTTCAGAGGACGAGATCCAGCGCTACGCGCGCCACATCCTGCTGCCCGAAGTTGGCGGAACGGGGCAGGAAGCCCTGAAAAAGGCCAGTGTTCTGATTGTTGGCGCGGGCGGACTCGGTTCACCCGTTGCCCTGTATCTTGCGGCGGCGGGGGTGGGACGCATCGGGCTGGTTGATGATGACGTGGTCGAACTGTCCAACCTGCAGCGGCAGGTCGCGCATGTGACCGACCGGATCGGTCAGCCGAAAGTCGAGTCGGCCGCCCACGCCATGCATGCGATCAATCCGGGAACACAAGTGGATTGTCATAACGTCCGGCTGACCGCCGCCAATGCGCGCACGCTGGTGCGTGACTATGACCTTGTCTGTGATGGCTGCGACAATTTCGCCACCCGCTACCTGGTGGCCGATGCCTGCGCGCTGGAGGGACGGACCCTGATTTCCGCCGCCGTGCTGCGGTTTGAGGGGCAGTTGTCCACCTTCCGCCCCGGTGGCCCGTGCTATCGCTGCCTGTATCCCGAAGCACCACCCGTGGGCACGGTGCCATCCTGCGCCGAAGCGGGTGTGTTCGGCGCGGTGACGGGCGTGATGGGCACGTTGCAGGCGACCGAGGCGCTGAAGGAAATCCTCGGTATCGGTGAAAGTCTTGCCGGGCGGCTGCTGGTATGGGACGCGCTGGCCATGCGCTTCCACACCATTACCCTGCCGACTGATCCCGACTGCGCATTATGTGGCGCACACCCCACCATCCATGATCTGTCCGCCCATCGTGACGCCGCCCCCATGGCCTGTGGCGTGCCCGAAGGAGCGGCATCATGATGGGGGACGATGGAGCCATGGCCATCCTGTTATATGATGGGGCGTACGCCCGTGCGCATTATGCCTTCGTGCTGGCGGCGGGGGCGCTGGCCATTGGCCGGCCCGTCATCGTGTTTGCGGCGGGACGTGGGGTGCATGCGCTGGCGCGTGACTGGAGCGGGCTGCATGATGCGGGTGACGACGCATTGGTGCGCGCGCGTGGGGTCGCGGGCATGGATACGTTACGTGACGCGGCGATTGAACTGGATGCGACATTTATGGCCTGTGAAGCGGCGCTGAAACTGTGCGATCTTCCTGCGGACCGTCTGCTGCCCTGCGTGCAGGTGGCGGGTGTCCCGACTTTCCTTGAAGCCGCCCGGGGGCGGCAGATCATAACCCTGTAAGGACAAGAGAACACGATGGCGCAGTGCGTGCGGCATGAATTCCTTGCGCGACCGGCCAGCGTGCCGTCCCGCACCCCCGTGCGGTGGGGATATCTGGCAGCCTGTGCGGCCGTGCTGGTCATGGGTGGGGGGCATATGGACCGTGCCGTGGCACAGGCCACGACGCACCATCATGCCCACCATGCCAAAACCGCCGAGGCCACGTCCGCCCATGCCCATGCGGGCAAGGAGAAGAAAGCCCATGCGGCCGGGGCGCATCACCATCATCACGCAGCCGCTGCCGCCGGTGCGGCGGCGGGGGTTGCGGCCGGGACAGCAGGGGCTGCCGCGGTTGCCGGTAGCGCCCCGCCGCCGCCCGCGCATGCGGCCACGCCGCCGGATGCGCCCGCGGCCCTTGCCCCGGTGGACAATACGAAGGGCAGCGTGACCGGCCTGCCGCTGCCGCGCTTTGCCGCCTTCCGCGCGGATGAGGTTAACCTGCGCACCGGGCCGGGCCAGCGCTATCCCATTGACTGGGTGTACCATCGCCGTGGCCTGCCGGTGAAGATCGAGCGCGAATTCGATGTCTGGCGCCTGGTGGAGGATTCGGATGGCCAGAAGGGCTGGGTCCATCAGGCAACCCTGGTGGGAACGCGCACGTTTGTCATTCCGGGACTGCCCCCACAGGGCGATGCCCAGCAGGCAGGACAGCCTGCCGCCAAGGAAACCGACGTGATCGGCCGGGCGGATACCCGTATTGTCGGTCATGTGGCGGACGCGGCTGACGCAGCGGATATCAGGGGGGCTGTCATGCTGCGTTCGGACGCCAGCACGACATCGCCCGTCGTGGCCGTGCTGCGTCCCGGCGTGGTGGGCACGCTGCGGCAGTGCCAGGCGGGTACGTCATGGTGCAAGGTATCGGTCAAGCAGTACAGCGGATGGCTGGAACGCAGCGCCGTGTGGGGGCTGTTGCCGCAGGAGGTCATATCCCCTTCCTGACGGTTGATCGTAAACGGGCTGGAGAAGAAAATGCCGGATAAACCCTATCGCGCCATGCGCCGGACCAAGATTGTCTCGACACTGGGTCCGGCCACCACGGACCACGCGACCATTCGCGCGCTGGCGGTGGCGGGGGTTGATGTGTTCCGGCTGAATTTTTCCCATGGCACCCATGCCGACCACGCCGCCCGTCATGCCGTGATCCGCAATGTGGAGGCCGAACTGGGGCGCCCGATTGGCATTCTGGCCGATGTGCAGGGGCCAAAACTGCGCGTGGGCAATTTTTCCAATGGAAAGGTGCAGTTGAGCGCGGGCGCACGCTTCCGGCTGGATCTTGATCCCACGCCGGGGAACGAGACACGGGTCTGCCTGCCGCATCCCGAAATCATCACTGCCGCCGCCGTGGGCAGCACGCTGCTGCTGGATGATGGCAGGCTGGCGCTGCGGATATTTGACCGTGGCGATGACTTCCTTTTTACCGAGGTGGTGCTTGGTGGTCCGTTGTCGGATCACAAGGGGGTCAATGTGCCCGATGTGGTCCTGCCCATCCCCGCGCTGACAGACAAGGACCGGGCTGACATGGCCTTCGCGCTGGACCTTGGCATCGAATATGTCGGCCTGTCCTTCGTGCAGCGTCCCGAGGACGTGCGTGAGGCCCGGCAACTGGCGGCGGGCCGGGCATGGATCATGACCAAGCTGGAAAAGCCGCAGGCGATGGACAACCTGCATGAAATCGTCGCCCTGTCGGACGCGGTGATGGTGGCGCGTGGCGACCTGGGGGTCGAACTGCCGCCCGAACGCGTGCCGCTGGCGCAGAAACGCATCATCCGCATTGCCCGGCAGCTTGGTCGCCCGGTCGTGGTGGCGACCCAGATGCTGGAAAGCATGGTCCATGCCCCGACGCCCACCCGGGCGGAGGCATCGGACGTGGCGACGGCGGTGTTTGACGGGGCGGACGCCGTCATGCTGTCGGCTGAAACGGCGGTAGGGTCATACCCGCGTGAAGCGGTCGCCATCATGGACCGGATCGTGCGCCGGGTGGAGGAGGACGAGGTCTGGCGTCGCCAGATGGAAACATCCAGCCCTGATCCGGAACATGACGTGCCCGGCGCCATTGCCGCCGCCGCGCGCCAGATTTCATCCACCCTTGATGCCGCAGCCGTGGTGGCCTTTACCCTGTCGGGTCGCACCGCGCTGCGTATTGCGCGTGAACGGCCCACCTGCACCATCCTTGGCCTGACCCCGACCGATGACATTGCCCGCAGGCTGGCGGTTGCATGGGGCGTGCAGGCGGTATCCGTGGGACAGGAAACGCCGGTCCATAATATCGAAAGCGTGGTGGACCAGGCGCTGTCAGTGACAAAGGGTGATGGCTATGGCGCGGTGGGGGATGCGGTGGTGATCGTCGCGGGCCTGCCGTTCGGGGTGGCGGGCAGCACCAACACGCTGCGGATCGCCACGGTTACCTGATCAGGCATTATCAGAAGTCTTTGGATGCCGCCTTTTTCAAAAAGGCGGCGTTTCCTGAAGCTTTTTGAAAAAAGCTTCACCAAAAACTTCTGTTTTTATAAATCAGTTCTTTAAAATAATCGTTTATTCAGGCCTGCCGGTTTTCGATCAGGCTGCGCCGGATGGCGCGGCTGCGCTGGATACGGCTGACGATCACGTCCTCATTGCCCGTGCGGATGGCGTCGCCCATGGCCTGCGCATCCGCGATGAAGCGGTCGAGCATGTCCAGCAGCGCCTCGCGATTGTTCAGGAAGATGTCGCGCCACATGGTCGGATCGGACGCCGCAATGCGCGTGAAGTCGCGAAAGCCCGACGCCGCGAAATCCAGCACTTCCGACCGTGTTTCATCCGCCAGGTCATCCGCCGTGCCGCATATGGTGAAGGCCAGCAGGTGCGGCAGGTGGCTGACAATGGCGCAGACACGGTCATGATGGTCAACGGTCATGCTGCGCACGCGCGCGCCCATCATTTCCCATAATGCCGTGATGCGGGCAATGGCGGCTTCCGGTGTGTGCGTGGGCGGGGTCAGCAGGCACCAACGGTCCTCGAACAGGGTGGCGAAGCCTGCATCCGGGCCTGAAAATTCGGTGCCCGCCATGGGGTGCGCGGGCACGAAGGCAATATCGGGATACCGGGTCAGCAGCGGCTGCATCGCCTCCATCACCGTGACCTTGACCGATCCCACTTCGCTCAGGATCGCCCCCTTTTTCATGACGGGCATGACCTGGGCCGCCACCATGGCGATCGCGCCCACGGGCACGCATATGATGACACAGTCCGCATCCCGCGCGGCCGTGGCCGGATCGGATTCCACGACATCGGCAATGCCCAACTCGGCCACGCGGGCGCGGACTTCAGGGCTTATGTCACAGGCCACCAGCCGGCGCGCGATGCGTCGGTCTTCCATCCCCCGGCGCAGGATGGATGATCCGATCAGGCCAGGGCCGATAATGACCAGCGTATCGAACAGGGGTACGGTTTGGTCCGTCATGATGGGAAATGTCTGTCTGTCTGAAGGGGCACGGGACGCATGCGGGATCAATCCCGCGTGATGTCCGTGGGTGGGGTGGAATCGTGAATGGAGACGGGGGCGGCGGCCGGTGCGGTTTCCCCTTGTGTGGAGCGGCGGCGCAAGGCACGCATTTCCATCGCCTGCCACAGCAGAAGCATGGGAATCCCGATCACCAGTTCACGCCCGCGCCGCAGCAGCGACAGCCCCAGCGAGACGGAAGGCGCGATGCCAAAGGCGGAACCAAGGGCCATGTAGGCGGCTTCCTGCACACCCAGTCCCGCCGGCACCAGGAACGAGACGGACATGATGCCGCAGGCCACGCCCTCGATCGCGATGGCGCCACCGAAGCCGAGATGCGCGCCAAGGAAGTAATAGGCCACCCAGATCGTCGCCGCACTGCCCAGCCAGCCCACGTAATGCAGCAGCGCGCCCTGCACGATGCGGCTGGGATGGGACCAGATGGCGTCAAAGCGTTCCTGTATGCTGTCCGCACTGCTCAGCATCGCGTCCTGCCACTGGGCAGCCATGTTGTTGCCCAGCATCTTGCCCGCGCGCTTGAGCAGGTCACCCCCGCGGCGCTGGGTATAGATGAAGCCCGCGATGCCCATGCTCAGAAGCACGAGGCCGATCATGACCGGACGGGCAAAGGGGCTGGACTGCTGGTGGGCCACCAGGCACGCCACGGCGGTCAGGATGAACAGGATCTGGCCCATGACTTCGGTGGTGATGTCCACCAGGTTGGCGCAGGCGGCCTCGCTCCCATCCACATGGCGGCCCTTCGCCCCGGCGAACAGGTCGCTCGAACACGTGGCCCTGATCCCCAGCACCATGCCGCCCAGCTGTGAAAACGGCAGGCAGGACGCGGCGGCGTCACGAATCATGCGCGAAACCAGCAGCTGCACGAACGGAATATCCCGGCAAGCTGCGTGCCACGCAAGACCCAGTATTGCATCGACTGCAAGCTGGGCCATGACGGTCGCCATGAAACCGGTGAACCCGATGGAGACGATGGCCTTCATGACCGAACCCGCGCCAAGCCACGCAGTGCAGCCTGTAAGCAGGGCCAGGCCAAGGATGGCCAGCAGGATGGTGAGCTTTCTCAAAAAAGATCCGTCTTGGTCTGTTGGCGTGGGAACACCGGGTAAAATTCGTGCCGCACTGGCCGGTTGTGCCTGACTTACACTACAGCAGGGTCTGGCGCCACCGGGAGGTGTCGGGATAAATGGAACGCCCCCTGGTTGCGAGTCCGTAATCGCAATCGTGATTTCTGTCCCCTGACGGAGCGATCGTTCAGACCATGACTGCCCCAACCCTTGTAACCGGTGCGACCGGTTTTGTCGGCTCCGCCGTTGCCCGTAATCTGGTGGAGCGTGGCCATACACTCCGGCTCATGGTGCGCAAGGGAAGCGACCTGACCAACCTGCGTGACCTTCCCGCCGAACTGGTGGAAGGGGACCTGTCCACCCCCGACAGCTTTGACGCGGCGGTAAAGGGCTGCCGCTACGTGTTCCACGTGGCGGCGGATTACCGGCTGTGGGTGCCTGACCCGGTGCCGATGATGATCGCCAACGTCGAAGGCACGCGCGCGTTGATGCTGGCCGCACAGAAGGCCGGGGTGGAGCGGATCGTGTACTGTTCATCCGTCGCCGCCCTTGGCCTGATCGGGGATGGTACGATTTCCGATGAGGAAACGCCGGTCCATGAACATGGCGTGATCGGCATCTACAAGCGGTCCAAATACCGCGCCGAGCAGGAAGTCCTGCGCCTGGTGCATGAACGCGCGCTGCCTGCCGTGATCGTGAACCCGTCCACCCCCGTGGGCCCCCGTGACATCAAGCCCACGCCCACGGGGCAGATGATCCTGGACTGCGCGGCGGGCCGTATGCCGGCCTATGTCGATACCGGCGTGAACATCGTGCATGTGGATGACGTGGCCGAAGGGCACGCGCTGGCGCTGGAACGGGGTCGGATCGGGGAAAAATACATCCTTGGCGGCCAGAATTACCTGCTGCGCGACCTGTTTGCCATGACGGCGGAAATCGCGGGCGTGGCCCCGCCGCGCATAAGCCTGCCGCAGGCCGTGATCTGGCCCGTGGCCGTGGCCAGCGAATGGCTGTCGCGCGCCTTTGGCATCGCGCCAAGGGTCACGACCGAAATGTTGGCCATGTCACACAAGAAGATGTTCTTTTCCTCTGACAAGGCGATCCGGGAACTGGGCTATGCCCCCCGTCCCGCGCGTGAGGCGGTGAAGGACGCGATTGACTGGTTCCGACAGCATGGAATGCTGGATTGAGGACCCTGTCATGTTACTGCTTCCCCTATCCATTCTGGTGTTCGTTATCTGGATCGGGCTGATTTTCTGTCATGGCTGGTTCTGGCAGGCCGGGCCGGTCCTCTCCCCCGTGCGGGGCGCGCAGCTTGAACGCGCGGACTGCCCCGAAGTCTGCATCGTGGTGCCCGCGCGGGACGAGGCCCCGTCGGTCAAACAGTGCATCGCGTCGCTGCTGGCGCAGGATTATCCCGGCCTGCTGCACGTCATTCTGGTTGACGACAACAGCACCGATGGTACGGGGCGGCTGGCGCGATCCGTGCCCGACCCCCGGCGCCGGCTGACAGTGGTCAGCGGAAAGGCGCGGCCGGCCGGCTGGAGCGGCAAGCTGTGGGCCGTGGCGCAGGGTGTTGCCCGGGCGCGCGAGATGGTGCCCGATTCCAGTGGTTTCGTGCTGCTGACCGATGCGGACATCACCCATGACCCGCGCCATGTCTCGACACTGGTGGCCAAGGCGCAGGCGGGGAAGCTGGATCAGGTTTCGGAAATGGTGGAACTGAACTGCGCAAGCCCAGCCGAGCGCATGCTGGTCCCGGCGTTCGTGTTCTTTTTCGCGCTGCTCTATCCCTTCGCCAGCGTGAACAACCCGCGCAGCAGGGTTGCGGGGGCGGCAGGAGGCACGGTGCTGGTGCGCTGGAGCGCGCTTGCCCGCATTGGCGGGATCGAAAGCCTGCGCGGCGCGCTGATCGATGACTGCACGCTGGCCGCCCATATCAAGCACAGTGGCGGCCGGATCTATCTGGGACATAGCTGCCTGGCCCGTTCCATCAGGCCCTATCCCCATCCGTCGGATATCTGGCGCATGGTGGCGCGCACGGCCTATGTGCAGCTTGGGTATTCGCCGCTCATGCTGGTGGGGACCGTGATCGGCATGGTGCTGGTGTGGATCGTGCCGCTGCAGCTTGCGCTGTTCAGCCATGGCCTGCCGTGCCTGCTGGGGGCGGGGGCATGGGTCATGTCCATGGCGTCGTACACCCCCACCCTGCGGCGTTTCAACCAGTCGCCGTCATGGGCGCTGTTGCTGCCGGTCATTGCCGGGTTCTATACGCTGGCGACGGTGGGTTCGGCGCTGGACCACCATCGGGGGCGGGGCACGGTATGGAAAAACCGAGCCTATACCGAACCGGATGGTGCGATTTCGACACATATGCGCGGTGAGGGCACCGCAGCCGTAATGAACCGCAGCATGGGGGATGATGTAGGGTGAACACTGATGAGCGGAACGTGTGGGGCAGCGAGGATGTCTCGTCGGGCAAGGATGCCGGGGACGAGAATTTTCCCGTAGGCTCCCTGCTGATCAGCCGCAGGCTGCGTCCGCATGTCCATGCCTATTATGATTTTGCCCGCGTGATTGATGATATCGTCGATACCGACCGGCTGGATGCGGATGCCAAGATCACCCGCCTCAACGCCATGGAGGACGTGGTGCTGGGCAAACGCACCGCGCCGCAGCGGCCGGACGCACAGACGGCGGTGCGCGTGGGCCGCACGCTGGCGCAGACCGGGGTTTCCACCGATACCGCCACCGACCTGATCGTGGCCTTCCGGCAGGATGCGGTGAAGAACCGTTACGATACGTGGGAGGATCTGGAGGAATACTGCCGTTATTCCGCCAATCCCGTCGGCCGTTTCCTGCTGGAACTGCATGGGGAGAGTGCTGGCACGTTTGCTGCGTCCGACGCGCTGTGCACCGCGCTGCAGATCATCAACCACCTGCAGGACTGTGCCGATGACCTGCGTGATCTTGACCGCTGCTACCTGCCGCGCCCGTGGCTGGCGCGCGAAGGGGTCACGGTGGATGACCTGCGCCACGGCTATGCGCTGCCGGGCATGCGCCGGGTGTTCAATGCGCTGCTGGACCGGGTGGATGAACTGAACCGTCATGCATCGCTGCTGCCCGGCCTGATCCGTGACCGGCGCATGCGCATGGAGGCGGCGGTGATCGTGGGCCTGTCAAAGCGTCTGGCGCAGCGTCTACGGGTGGAAGACCCCATCGCAAGCCGGGTAAAGCTGTCGCGCATGGATGTGGTGCGCGCGGTGGCGGGGGCCGTGCGCACGCTGGTCTGAGGGGACGGGATTTTGTCCTTGGTCGTGATTGCCGCTAAGAACAGGCGGAACTGAAATTCGTAAAGTGAACGGAACACGCGGGAATGGGTTTTTTGCGCGCGCGGCATGATGAGGCACCGGTACTGGGCTGCGATCCCGCCGATCTGGCCGAGGTGGAGCAGATCGTGGTGCGGTCTGGCACCTCCTTTGGCAAGGGAATGCGTATCCTGCCGCCCGACCGGCGGTATGGCATGTATGCGGTCTATGCCTTCTGCCGCCTTGTCGATGACGTGGCCGATGATGAAGGCGAGCAGGACGACAAGTGCCGCAGGCTGGAAGAATGGCGCGCGCGCATTACCCGGCTGTATGCGGGCGAGGCGCGTGATGGCATCGACCGCGTGCTGCTGGCGACCATCCGCCGTTTCGATCTGCGCCAGCAGGACTTCAATGACGTGATCGACGGGATGGAAATGGATGCCCGTGGTCCCATCGTCGCACCGGATGAGGCGACATTCGACCTGTACTGTGACCGCGTGGCGTCTGCCGTGGGGCGGCTGTCGGTGCGGGTATTTGGCGATTCCTCGGTCCATGCGGATCAGGTTGCCTATCATCTGGGGCGTGCGCTGCAGATCACCAACATCCTGCGTGACGTGGCGGAGGATGCACGGCTGGGCCGGCTGTATCTGCCGCGCGAACTGCTGGAACGCTTTGGCATTGTGCCCGAACCCGACGCGGTGGTGCGCGCGCCCCGGCTGGAACAGGTGGGGCGTATCCTTGCCGGTCGGGCGCATGACCATTTCCGGGCGGCTTCGCGTGCCATGCGACTGTGCGACCGTACGGCCATGCGGCCCGCGCGTGTCATGGGCGCGACCTACGCCGCCATCCTGGCCGCGCAGGAACGGCAGGGATGGGGCACGCCCGAAAAGCGCGTTTCCCTTTCCCGCCCGCGCAAGGTGCTGGTCGCGCTGCGCGCACTGGTGGCCTGATCCATGTCGGGACATGTCCATATTGTTGGTGGCGGGCTGGCCGGTCTGTCGGCGGCGGTTGAACTGGCGGGCGGCAGCGAGCGTGTCAGCGTATACGAGGCCGGTCCCGCCTGTGGCGGCCGGGCACGGTCCTATCTCGACCGGCAACTGGGCTGCCGGATCGACAATGGCAACCATCTGCTGCTGTCGGGCAACCCGGCGGTATACCGCTATCTTGGCCTGATCGGGGCGCAGGATACGCTGGTGGGGCCGAAGCGACCGGTTTTCCCGTTCGTGGACCTTGCCGACCGGCTGCGCTGGACGCTGGACCTGTCACGTGGGCGGGTGCCGCTTTGGGTGCTGTCGAAGCGCAGGCGCGTGCCGGGCATGCGTCTGGCCGAACTGCGCGGCCTGCTGGCGCTGATGGAGGCAACGCCGGACATGGTGGTGTCCGACTGCCTGCAGCCCGGCAGCCTTGCGCGCCGCCTGCTTGAACCCTTTGCCATATCCGTCCTCAACACCATGCCCGACACCGGCAGCGCCGCCCTGCTGGGTGCGGTGGTGAAGGAAAGCCTTGCGCGCGGCGGACGCAACTGCCTGCCGCGCTTTCCGGCAGAAGGCCTGTCCGAAAGCTTCGTGGACCCGGCCCTTGACCACCTGTCGGTACTGAAGGCCGAAGTGCGGACCGGCAGCCGCGTCAGCGCGGTCGAGATGGCCGATGGCAGCGTCACGGCCCTGCATCTGGGGAATGAGCGGATTGCGCTGGGGCCGGAAGATACGGTCATCATGGCGGTGCCTGCCCCCGTGGCGACCAGCCTGCTTGCGGCCGACCTGCCGGGGTTCAGCGCCCCGGACCAGTTCGAGTCGATCCTGAACGCGCATTTCCTGCTGCCGCAGGCCCCTGTGCTGACCGGCGGACTGGCGCAGGCCCGCTTCATCGGGGTTGTGGGCGGCATCAGCGAATGGGTGTTCGTCAAGGACAGGATCCTGTCGGTCACGGTCAGCGCCGCCAACCGCTACGCTACGCGCGATCTGGATGAACTGGCGGCCATCATCTGGAACGAAGTCCGCGCCGCGATCGACCCGGCAGCGACAGTACCCCTTCCGGTGGCCATGCCGCCGCTGCGTATCGTGCGTGAAAAACGCGCGACCTTTGCCGCAACCGTGCCGCAGGACCGCCTGCGGCCCGGCATGCGGACCATGGCGCCCAACCTGCTGCTGGCCGGTGACTGGACGGCAACGGGATTGCCCGCCACAATCGAGGGCGCGATCAGGTCAGGCCATGCCGCGGCACAGGCTGTCCAGGCCCGTCGGGGTGCGCCCGGCCGACCGAAATGATGATGTACGGATCTGCAACAGGCCCCCGTGATGACACGGGGAACATGGAATAATGGCAAAGACAACCGAGACCCCGACCGTTACCCGTCCCCGCAGGACGACCACATCCACCCGCAGGGCGGCCACGCCCAGGGTGACGCCAGACGCGCCGCTGGATCAGGCCGAACTGGATCAGGCCGTGACCCGTGCGCATGCGGCGCTGGGCAGGCGGCAGGCGGATGACGGGCACTGGGTCTTTGATCTTGAAGCCGATGCCACCATTCCGGCGGAATACGTGCTGCTGGAACATTATCTGAACCGCATCGACCCGGACCTGGAACAGCGGATCGGCATATACCTGCGCCGTATCCAGGGGGACCATGGCGGCTGGCCGCTGTATCAGGACGGTAAGTTCGACCTGTCGGCTTCGGTCAAGGCGTATTTTGCCCTCAAGGCGATTGGCGACAGCGTGCATGCGCCGCACATGGTGCGCGCACGGCAGGCCATCCTTGACCATGGCGGGGCGGAACGGACCAATGTGTTCACCCGCATCCAGCTTGCCCTGTTTGGCGATGTGCCGTGGGAAGCCGCCCCCGTCATGCCGGTCGAGATCATGCTGCTGCCACGCCGGGCGCTGTTTTCGATGTGGAACATGTCGTACTGGTCGCGCACGGTCATAGCACCCCTGCTGGTGCTGGCGGCACTTCGTCCCACCGCAGTCAATCCGCGCCGGGTGCATGTGCACGAACTGTTCGTGACATCGCCCAAAAAGGTACGGGACTGGATTCGTGGGCCATACCGCTCCGTCTGGGGACATGTGTTCCGGTATGCGGATGCGGTGCTGCGGCCTGCTGAACGCCTGATCCCCGAAAAGACCCGCCGTCGGGCCATAAAGGCGGCGGTCGATTTCATTGAACCCCGCCTGAACGGGCTGGACGGGCTTGGGGCCATCTATCCCGCCATGGCCAATACGGTCATGATGTTCCGCGCGCTGGGGATATCGGACGAAGACCCGCGTGCGCAGACCGCGTGGGAGGCCGTAAGGCGCCTGCTGGTCAATCAGGGCAGGGAAACCTATTGCCAGCCCTGCGTCTCCCCCGTCTGGGATACCGGCCTCGCCGGTCATGCCATGATCGAGGCCGCATCCGGCCCCGGCGGCATTGCACCGGAGGAAACGAAGCAGAAGCTGGCAACCGCGGGCAAATGGCTGCGTGAACGCCAGATCCTGAACGTCAGGGGTGACTGGGCCATCAACCGTCCCGATGTCCGGCCCGGCGGGTGGGCATTCCAGTACGCCAACGACTATTACCCCGATGTGGATGACACTGCCGTTGTCGGCATGCTGCTGCACCGCGATGGTGACCCTGCCAATGCGGATGCGGTTGCCCGCGCGCGGGAATGGGTCATCGGCATGCAGAGCAGCAATGGCGGCTGGGGTGCGTTCGATGTTGATAACAGCCGCGACGTGCTCAACCACATTCCCTTTGCCGACCATGGCGCGCTGCTCGACCCGCCCACGGCGGATGTGACGGCGCGCTGCATTTCCTTTCTGGCGCAGTTGCGTCAGGTCCAGGACCATGCCGCGATCGAACGCGGTATCGCCTGTCTGCGCCGGGAGCAGGAAAAGGACGGATCGTGGTTCGGGCGCTGGGGCACCAACTACATCTATGGCACGTGGTCCGTGCTGTGTGCGCTCAATGCCGCCGGGATGCCGCATGACGATCCCATGATCATCCGCGCGGTTGACTGGCTGCGCCGCCACCAGCGCGCCGATGGTGGCTGGGGCGAGGGCTGCGACAGTTACGAAGGCGGGGTGCATGGCGATTATAAACAGAGCCTGCCATCCCAGACCGCATGGGCCGTTCTGGGCCTGATGGCGGCTGGCCTGCGTGATGATCCCGCCGTGGCGCGTGGCATTGCCTGGCTGGGCCGCACGCAGGGAAAAAATGGCGAATGGAAGGAAGAACCGTATAACGCCGTAGGTTTCCCCAGGGTGTTTTACCTGCGGTACCATGGCTACCGTCAGTTCTTCCCGCTGCTGGCCCTGTCACGGTACCGGAACATGCAGATTGGCAATACCGGCCGCGTTGGCTACGGCTTCTGATAACGGGGGAAATGCCTGCAATGTCCAACAGTGTATCTGCCGCCCCATTTTCCCGACTGGGTATTGTGGTGGGGATGGAGGCGGAAGCCGCCCTGATCCGTCCCTTCCTGCCGACGGCCCGTTTCGGGCTGAGTGGGGCGACCCTGTCCGGTGCGCGTCAGGCGGTACTTGACCTGCTGGAAGGCGGGGTGGACGCGCTGCTGTCGTTCGGGCTGGCGGCGGGGCTGGACCCGGCGCTGCAGCCTGGGGCGGTCGTCATGCCGCGTCATGTCGTGGTCAATGGGGAACGTCTGGCCGCGGCCCCCACCCTGCTGGACTGGCTGGGGGCGGACCGGGCGGATGTCATTGATGGCGACCTGCTGCATAGTGACGTGATCGTCACCGCGGCTGCACGCAAGATGGCGCTGTTCCGGCAGACCGGCTGCGTGGCGCTAGATATGGAAAGTGGCGTGGTGGCGGAAATGGCCGCGGCCCGGCAGGTGCCCTTTGCGGTCATGCGCGTGGTGTGCGATCCGGCGGACCGGACCCTGCCGCCTGCCGCGGTTGTGGCGCTGCGGCCCGATGGCAGTCTGGCGGTGGGTGCGCTGGCGCGCAGCATCCTGTGCAACTCGTTCCAGATTCCGGCGCTGATCCGGGTGGGGCGTGATGCGGGGCAGGCGCGCATGGCGGCAAAGGCCGCGCTGGAACGGCGTTTTTCCTGATGGGGCCATGCGCTTATCTGCCGGTGGCACCCATCCCATACGCGGATGTGATATGCGCTGACGTGACAATAGGCTACGCGTGTCTGGTGCGGGGCGCAAAATATTGATCGTAACTAATTGATTTAAAATGAACTTTTAGGGCGGTGCCGCGATAGGATCCTGTCTGGCGGGGACATGGCATGCGGGTCGTTATCTGTGATTGTGCTTCCCTGACTGTTATCTGTGATGCAACCAATTGATTCGCATCAATGTCAGGCACTGCAGATCGGCGTGACATACGACCGGTTGTAAAAAAACAGGGGGAAACAGGCATGACACGCGCTGTGCTGGCACTGAACGCAGGATCATCCAGCCTGAAGTTCGCCCTGTTTGCCATTGAACCGGGGGAAACCGCCGCGTCCCCCAGCCACCGCATTGCGTCGGGGGAACTGGAGGGAATCGGCATCCATCCCCATTTCGTCGCCCAGGATGCGTCGGGGCGGGTGCTGGTTGATGAAAAATGGGCTCCCGTGGCCGAGGGGGCCGGGGATACGGCGCATCACGGCCCCATGGCGACCCTTATGGAATGGGTTGGCAAACAGCTGGGCGACGTTGATCTCATGGCGGTTGGCCACCGTGTGGTGCATGGCGGCCCGGAATTCATCGCCCCCGTGCGGGTGACGCCTGACATACTGGCCCGCCTTGCGGCCCTGACCCCCTTTGCCCCCCTGCACCAGCCCGGTAGCCTTGCCCCCATCCGCGCATTGCTGGCCCAGCATCCCGACCTGCCGCAGGTCGCATGTTTCGATACCGGCTTTCACCATACCATGCCGCAGGTCGCGCAGGCGCAGGCCCTGCCGCGTGATTATGCCGCCCGTGGCGTACGCCGGTACGGGTTCCATGGGCTGTCGTATGAATACATTGCCTCCGTCCTGCGCGTGCGTGCGCCGCATCTGGGGCAGGGGCGCACCATTGTTGCGCATATCGGCAGCGGGGGCAGCCTGTGTGCCCTGCAGGCTGGCCGCAGCATTGACACCACCATGGGGTTTTCGGTGCTGGATGGCCTGGTGATGGGAACACGGTGCGGGCATCTGGACCCCGGCGTGATCCTGTACATGCTCAAGGAAGAAGGGCTGGGCGCGGCGGAGATCGAAAATATCCTCTACCACCGTTCCGGCCTGCTTGGGGTATCGGGGGTTTCGGCCGACATGCGCGACCTGCATGCCCGTGCCGTGATAAGCCCGGAGGTGACGCAGGCGCTTGACCTGTTCGTCTACCGTTTCGCCCAGCAGGCGGGGGCCATGATGGCGGCCCTGCAGGGGCTGGACGGGCTGGTGTTCACCGCGGGGATCGGCGAACATGACGCCCTGATCCGCGCTGCGATCTGCAAGCGGCTGGAATGGGCGGGTGTCCGTCTTGATGCGCAGGCGAATGCCGCGCATCGCGAAATCATAAGCATGCCGGATAGTGCCGTGGAAGTGCGGGTCATCCCCACCGATGAGGAAACAACAATCCGTCGGCATGTGCTGATGTGTCTGTCCTGAATGCAGGCCGGACAGGGATAGAATGTCTCGGAAGGAACGGAAATGAGTGAAACCGCATCCGCAACACCGCTGTCCGCAGCGGATGTCGCGCTGTTCAACAAGTGGTGGCATGCAGCAAACTACCTGTCGATTGCCCAGATCTATCTGCTGGCCAATCCGTTGCTGCGTGAACCGCTGAAGCTGGAACACACCAAGCCGCGCCTGCTGGGCCACTGGGGCACCACGCCGGGGCTGAACTTCCTGTACCTGCACCTCAACCGCATCATTCGTGAACAGGACCGCAGCATCCTGTTCGTCGCGGGGCCGGGCCACGGGGCGCCAGGTGTTGTCGCCAGCACCTATCTGGAAGGCACGTACAGCGAATATTTCCCTGCCGTGACGCAGGATGCGGACGGGCTGGCCAGGCTGGTCAAGCAGTTCTCCTTTCCCGGCGGCATTCCCAGCCATGCAGCGCCGACCACGCCGGGTTCCATCAACGAAGGTGGTGAACTGGGCTATTCGCTGTCGCATTCCTATGGCTCGGTGTTCGACAACCCTGACCTGATCGTGGCCTGCGTGGTGGGTGATGGCGAGTCTGAAACCGGCCCGCTGGCGACATCGTGGCACAGCAACAAGTTTCTGGATCCGAAAACCGATGGCGCGGTCCTGCCGATCCTGCATCTGAACGGCTACAAGATCGCGAATCCGACCGTCCTCGCCCGTATTTCGCCTGAGGAACTGCTGAGCCTGTTCCGTGGTTACGGCTACAATCCCATCGTGGTGGCAGGGGATGACCCGGACACCATGCACCAGAAAATGGCCGTGGCGATGGATACGGCCTTTGCCGCGATATCGAAGATCCAGCAGGCCGCGCGCGAACACAATGACACCACGCGCCCCATGTGGCCGATGATCATCATGCGCACGCCCAAGGGCTGGACCTGTCCCAAGACGGTTGATGGCCTGCGCACGGAAGGCTACTGGCGCGCCCATCAGGTGCCCATTACCGACCTGACCAAGCCCGAGCACCTGAAGCTGCTGGATACGTGGCTGCACAGCTACAAGCCTGAGGAGCTGTTTGACGAAAACGGCACCCTGATGCCGGAAATCGCGGCGCTGGCGCCAAAGGGCGACCGCCGGATGAGCGCAAACCCGCACGCCAATGGCGGCCTGCTGCGCCGTGACCTGCGCCTGCCGGATGTGACGGAATATGCCGTGCCCGTCTCGTCCCCGGGGCATGAACTGGGTGAGGCCACGCGCGTGCTGGGATCGTGGCTGCGCGACGTGATGAAGGAAAACCTGTCGTCACGCAATTTCCGTGTGCTGGCGCCGGACGAGAACAATTCCAACCGCCTGAACGCGGTGCTGGATGTGACCAACCGCGCATGGAATGCCGAGACGTTCGATTACGATGACCATCTGGCGGTTGATGGCCATGTGATGGAAATCCTGAGCGAACACACCTGTCAGGGCTGGCTGGAAGGTTACCTGCTGACGGGTCGCCATGGTTTCCTGTCGTGCTACGAGGCGTTCATCCACATCGTGGATTCGATGGTCAACCAGCATGCCAAATGGATCAAGCAGGCGGATGAGGTATCGTGGCGCGCGCCGATCGCATCGCTGAACTACCTGCTGACATCGCATGTATGGCGTCAGGACCATAACGGGTTCAGCCATCAGGATCCCGGCTTTATCGACCATGTGCTGAACAAGAAGGCCAAGACGGTGCGGGTGTATCTGCCGCCCGATGCCAATACCCTGCTGTGCACGGCGAAGACCTGCCTTGAAAGCCGTGACCGTGTGAACGTGATCGTGGCGGGCAAGCAGCCCGAACCGCAGTGGCTGGACATGGATTCCGCCATCGCGCATTGCGCCAAGGGCATCGGGATCTGGGAATGGGCCAGCAATGACAAGGGTGGTGAACCCGATGTGGTCATGGCCTGCGCCGGTGACGTGCCGACCATGGAAACGCTGGCAGCGGTGCAGTTGCTGAACAAGCATCTGCCAGACCTGAAGATCCGCGTGATCAATGTGGTTGACCTGCTGACCCTGGAATCGAAGTCGCAGCATCCGGACGGTCTGGAGGATTATGTATTCGACAGCCTGTTTACCACCGACAAGCCGGTGATCTTCGCATTCCATGGCTATCCCGCGCTGATTCACAAGCTGATCTACAAGCGGACCAACTGCCGCAACTTCCATGTGCACGGTTATCGTGAGGAAGGATCCACCACCACGCCGTTCGACATGACGGTGCGCAATCACCTTGACCGCTTCCACCTGATGCAGAATGTCATCCGGCGTGTGCCGGGACTGGCGAACAAGGCGGCTTACGCCAATCAGGCCATTGCTGACAAACTGGTCGAACACACGCGTTACGTGGCCCAGTATGGCAAGGACATGCCGGAAATCGAGAACTGGCGCTGGTCATAAGGCGTCGGAACCCAAGGGGTTATTAAAGGGGGGAGCATTTTTGCTTCCCCTTTTTTTTATGTCCGTATCGGGTCTGGTTGTCCTGTCCGCATATGGATGGAATTCAAAGGCTGTTTGAAAAGTCAGATCAGGCAATATCCAGCAATCATAAGAAAGTTTTTGGTGAAGCTTTTTTCAAAAAGCTTCAAAGACCGCCGATTTTTGGAAAATTCGGTAGTAAAAAATTTTGTTTTATCAATTTTTAAAATATATTACTGGTATATTTTTAAATAAATAAAATATTGCAAAATCGAATATTTTTATTTGCATGAGTATAATCAGTTGGGCCAGTCCTCAGGAGCAGGAGCAGGAGCAGGAGCAGGAGCAGGAGCAGGAGCAGGAGCAGGAGCAGGAGCAGGAGCAGGAGCAGGAGCAGGAGCAGGAGCAGGAGCAGGAGCAGGCAGCTGCACGGGCTGCGCCGGGGGTGTTGCTGCGGCAATTGCGGTTGGTGCGGATGGGCTGGATGCCTGCGCCGGGCTTGCGGGCTGCGGGGCGGTTGCGGCCAGGAACTGCGCGAAACTGTCCTGCATTTTCTGCGCCATCGCCGGATCGGACATCTGCACCCCGGGGTTGGATGAATCCACGACAATGACCCTGTCGCCTGCCAGCGCGGTGGAAATGTGGTTGCCCCCCAGCAGCGCGCGTACGGCGCGTGCTTTCTGCGGGTCATCCTGCTGGACGATCAGGTCAAGCTGCCGGTCCAGCAAACCATGACGGTCAATGAAACTGTTGACCCGTGCGGGAATGCGGATGCAGCCTTCGGAATCCGCCCGTCCAAGCCGGGATTCCAGGAACGTGGGGTCGGTTGCGTGCATCTCCAGCCGTACCACGGCCACAGCGCCCTTGCGTCGCCAGTCCTCGGTCGTCTGCCAGCCGAAATCCCATACCCGCATGCCTTTTTCGCCATTGCCACGGATACCATGTTCGTTTTTCGTGCCCTGGGCGCGGTAGCCGTATATCTGTCCGTTATTGATGAATATGCCCGCAGGTGTACGGAAATGTTCCTTGCGTCCCGGCAGTCCCGTGCTGACAGGTACCATGCCCAGTGGCGTCAGCCGGTGCGTTGCGGGTGTGGCCAGAACGATCCACATCAACTGGGCCATGGGTGCGCGGTCCACGATCAGCATGACCTGCTCATCCTGTGGCCATGCGCTGGCATGGTCCAGCATGTCATCTGCCAGTGCCATGGCACGTGCGGTCTGTTTCGGGCGTGTCAGGGCGGATTGCGCGCCCAGTTCCTGCTGCATGTCGTGCTGCAGCATGATCGCGGCATCGGGCAGGGGGGCGGCATGGGCCTGTACGGCAGCATCTGTCATGAACACGGTGATCAGGGGCAGGGTGCATAACCAGATCAGGCGTATGGGGAGCATCATGCAGGCGGCATACCTTGGTCGAAAAAATACAGGCCTGGCCTGTATATCGCATTTGGACATGCCTGCGCAGCGTAGCGGCAGTTCATCCACGGCATATCCTTTCCGCGCATCATACCGGAATCCTGATGGGGCGGCAAAAGGGGCGGGCAGGCAGGTAATGTTGGCCGGATATTAACATTTTTCCTGTCTGGTACCCTTTTTGACGTAACGGATTATCATGCGCATTCTGGTAACCGGCGGATGTGGTTTTATCGGGTCAGCGGTCATACGCCACCTGATCGCACAGACCCGCCACGAGATCCTGAATCTTGACTGCCTGACCTACGCGGCCAGTCCACATGCGGTGGGTGTTGCGGCAGCCAGTGACCGCTATACGTTCAGCCAGGTCAATATCTGCGATACCGTGGCCCTGGGCGTCGTGTTCGCGGCCTTTCGCCCCGATGCGGTGATGCATCTGGCGGCAGAAAGCCACGTTGACCGGTCCATCGACAATGCCGGTGCCTTTGTGCAGACCAACGTGACCGGCACGTTTGCCATGCTGGAGGCCGCCCGCGCGTACTGGCAGGCCCTGCCCGCAACGCGGCGCGCGGCCTTCCGCTTCCATCATATTTCGACCGATGAGGTCTTTGGTGCGCTTGGCCCGCATGATCCCCCCTTTACCGAGGTCACGCCCTATGACCCGCGTAGCCCCTATTCCGCCAGCAAGGCCGCATCCGACCATCTGGTACGGGCATGGTGGCATACCTATGGCCTGCCGACCTTCGTTACGAATACGACCAACAATTACGGAATCTGGCATTTCCCCGAAAAGCTGGTGCCGCTCATGATCATCAATGCGATCGAGGGATGCGAGCTGCCGGTCTATGGTACGGGTGAGAACATCCGCGACTGGCTGTTTGTCAGCGACCATGCCGAGGCCCTGGTCCGCGCGGTGGAACGGGGCCAGCCGGGCGAGACATACGCCATTGGCGCCCGACAGCCGCGCACCAACCTTGAAGTGGTCCATGCCATCTGCCGTATCCTTGACCGGCTGCGTCCCGATCCGGCAGGGCCACATGCACGGCTGATCCGGCACGTGCCTGACAGGCCGGGCCATGATTTCCGTTATGAAATCGACCCTTCCCATGCCGAACAGGCATTGGGGTGGAAGGCACGACATGATTTTGAAACCGGCATGGACATGACCGTTCGCTGGTACCTTGACCATGCCAGATGGTGGCAGGCCATACGGGAACGGCGCTATGACGGGCAACGACTGGGGCAGGTGGCATGACCGGCGCGCCGGGACTGAAGGGGATCGTGCTGGCGGGCGGGTCTGGCACACGGCTGTATCCCATGACGCTGGCGGCCAGCAAACAGCTGTTGCCGGTGTATGACAAACCGATGATCTATTACCCGATCTCGACACTGATGATGGCGGGTATCCGCGACATCATGATCATTGCAACACCGCAGGACATGCCCCGGTTCCAGCGCCTGCTGGGGGATGGGTCATCACTGGGCGTGTCCTTTACCTATCGTATCCAGCCCGCGCCCGAGGGGATCGCGCAGGCCTTCCGGATTGCGGGTGACTGGCTGGCGGATGCACCATGCGCGCTGATACTGGGCGATAACCTGCTTTTTGCCGATCATCTGCCCGCCATGCTGCGGGCCGCGGCACAGCGGACACATGGGGCCACGATCTTCGCCTATCAGGTGCGTGCCCCCGAACGCTACGGCGTGGTGACATTCGATGCGGACGGCAATGCGCTGGATATTCTGGAAAAGCCGGAACACGCACCGTCAAACTGGGCGGTGACAGGGCTTTATTTCTATGACGGGCGCGTGGGAGAACTGGCGGCCGGGCTGCACCCTTCCCCGCGCGGGGAACTGGAGATCACCGATCTCAACCGGATTTACCTTGAGGAAGGCAGCCTGAATGTCGAACGCCTCGGGCGTGGGTGCGCATGGCTGGATGCCGGGCTGCCCGACAGCCTGATGCTGGCGTCCTCGTTCGTGCAGACGGTGCAGTCGCGGCAGGGGATGCTGGTTGGCTCCCCCGAGGAGGCGGCCTTCCGCATGGGGTATATTGACGGAACCCAACTACGTGCCCTGGCCCAGCGCATGATAAAGACCGAACTGGGACGCACCCTTATGGCCATTGCCGGGCGGGCACCCGCGTAAATTGTGGAATCAGAAAGAAGTTTTTGGCGAAGCTTTTTTCAAAAAGCTTCAGGGAACGTCGCCTTTTTAAAAAAAGGCGACACCCAAAAACTTTTATTAATATGCTGTTCTGCATCTTTCGAATGGAATTACTTTCCAAACTTGTAATGCAGTTCATACCCGATCCGGCGTGGCGTCTGTATGTATTGCGCACGGCTGTCCTCATGCACCGTGCCGCCAGGATAGGCGCGTCCATCATGGGAAAAGCAGCCTGATGCGATGAAAACGAGCTATCTTGACGATAGTCGTATCAGTGTTGACGTAAACGCCGGTCGAAACATTCTGCTGTTCAAAATGCTGGGCGCCTATTGTGGGCGGCGTATCGGACGGGTTTGCGCCGGAATGGAAATCGACATCCTGCTGGCACCTGACGATTACAGGCAGTCATGCCAGCCTGGAAACGGGGGAAGTCCCGTCTCCAGAATATACAGGCAATTCAGGATATATAGATACTTCTCCGATAACCGACAGGTATTTCAGAAGTTGTAATGCAGTTCACAGCCGACCCAGCGCGGTGTCTGGATGTACTGGGCACGGTTGTTATCACTTCCGGTAAAGGAATAGGTCGTGCCTTTGTTGTTCTGCAGGTTGTCAACATACACGGCGGCAGTCCATTTGCCTGTCTTGGGGCCAACTTCCATGCGCAGGCCAAGGGAACTGATCTTGCTGGTCTGGGCATTAGGGTCACCCAATGCCGCCCACATGTTGTCTTTCCATGTGTAACTGGCCTGCAGGGTAACGCGATAACGGTCTATATCGATATTGTAGCGTGCAACGCCACTCCACGAAAAGCGGGGGGAAAAGGGTAGCGGGGAGTTGTGCGCGACTGCCGGGTCAAGGGAAAGTCCGTTGATATAGTTGACCGGGCTTTTGACCTGCGCATCAAGATAGGCAAAGGAACCACGGATATCGAGGTTGGGCACCAGGTTATGCAGTGTGGCGGACAGTTCACCACCACGGGTGCGCGCACGCGGGATCGTGCCAAGCGTAAGCGAGTTCTCGGTTGTCGTTATCGGTGCGAAGAACAGGGTCTGACGATTGTGATATTCATAGTCGAACAGGGAGCCTTCCACCTCAATCTTGTTATGCAGGAGGGAAGACTTGATGCCGACTTCATATGCAATCAGGTTTTCCGGCTTGACATAATCAAGCGCCCCGGCCGCCAGCACGGGTGCGGCAAAATATGAACCCGCCTTATAGCCATTTGAAATCGTGCCGTATGCGTAAGTGCCCGGCACAATCTGGTAGCGCAGGCCCACACGCCCGGTAAAGCGATGATAGTCATGGCGCTGGTTGATGCCAGTTAACGCATCGCCTACCTGGGCATTATACGGGGGTAAAAGCCGCGGGCTATTGGCGCCAATTTCCGAATATCTTGACCCCCCGTCAAAACCACGTTCGTCATATGAAAAACGGCCCGATGCAATGAAATCCAGTTTTTTTGTAATATTGGTAACCGTGTTTACATAAATCCCCGTGGACAGGTTCTGCTGGGAAAAGTGGTTGTCCAGGGAGAGCGCGCTGCTGGACTGCATGCGGTCACTGGTGTAGTCGCCATCGATCTTGTCATATGATTCGAAAACGCCAACCGTCAGGTGGAAGATTTTTGCCGGGTTCATACGCAGGTGCATGTCATGCGACTGCGCTATGGCCGTATCATTCCATCTGTAGTCAGCAACATGAACGGCGGAGCCGTCATAGTTGTCGGTATCATCGCGACGATAGAAATCGATCGCTGTCGTGGATGAGAAGTCACCAAAGTCAAACGCCTTGGTATAATTGACGGACAGGCCCCCGCCATTCTCGTTTCGCTGAGGGACGGCGTTGCCCACGCTGACCGCATTGGCTGAAGGGTTCATGCCAGTGTCACCGCCGGAAACCGGCCCGATATCCTGTGGTGAAGTGGAGGTGCCCTTGTCGCGTGTGTAATGGAGGTTCAGCAGCAGGGAAGACGTATCATCAATCGTAAACCTGGTCAGGTTACGAATAGCCAGCAGGTCCTGCGAACCATAGCGCGCGCCCGTTGATATGTCCTTCTGCCAGCCATCGCCCTTGACATAATTGAAGGCAAGACGGTTGGAGATCCGGCTGGTGATGGGTGTATTGATGGCAAAGCGGCCACGGTTGGTATTGTAACTGCTGTAACCCCATTCCGCATAACCACCGAATTTGTCGGATGGTTTTACAGACTGGATATTGATGCTGCCACCGGTGGTGCTGCGGCCCATGTCAAAGCCCTGCGGACCTTTTTCCGTGGCGACGCTTTCGATATCAAGCATCTGGCCGGTGTAGAAGACGGGGAAGGGGGCGAACACGCCATCGAGGTAAATACCAATTCCGCCCATGTTGGTGCCGACATAGTCATCCAGACCAACACCACGGATGGAGAAAATGGGTGCCGAACCAGACACGGCGTTCGTTGCCGTCACACCTGGCGTAAACGCTGCAATATCCTTCGGGCTTTCAAGGTGAAGCGAGCGCAGTTCCTTCCCGCTGATCGTGTTGACCGTACCGGGCGTGGCCAGATAACGCTGCGCATGTGACCGGGTTACTGTTATCTGCTCGGGCGATGCCTTGGGCATCGCCGCACCCTGATGGCGTGGCGTGGAATGGTGTGCGGCGGCATGTTTCGTATCAACCGACTGGGCGCTGGCAGGTGCCGTTGCGGCAACTGCCAGTGGTGATGTCGATGCCAGTAGCAGGCAGGGCAGGGCCGGCAGGCTGACATATGCGGGAACTGCAGCCAGAAGACGGAAGGAATGACGTAAAAAATATAGTTTCATGCCGATATTCCTGTTTCATTCCCGTTAGAACCGATCTCTAGGGCGCAAAAAAACCCGTTTATCTTGCTTTGATTCTTACAATAAGGCGTCTTGTGTATTGGTTTATAAGAAGCCAAATCATACTTTCATTATCTGTAGCCAATGGATCGAAAGCCCAATAATCTGGCGCTTTCAAACGTAAAAATTTTCATAACGCATTGATAATTATAAGAATTTAATTTCACATCATGCGCCGGATGCTGCTGTGCGAAGGGGCGGAAAACGGCTTGGTTTTTTTTTGATGTTGCTTGGCTACAACATCTTGTGAGACGCGAAGACATATCTGGTGTTTAGATCCTGTTATGGTCTGATCCAGTCTGCTGCCGTGATGTGGATGATGACGAGGAACGAAGTGGCTGCTTTCTCGTATCTGGTGGCGATAGCGCACCATTCTATCTATCTATCGTGCGCCGCAGATCATGTTCATGTGGCGGTGTCTTGCCCCGAGGACGAACCGCCTCAATCAGGGGAGGGGCCGGAACGTCCATGTCTCTCATCAGTGAAAGTGTTTGTTCCATTTCCGTCTCTCTACAGGACGGATTTCAGGTCATGACAGACCTTGTCCTGCAAGATGTGAGGCGTGCCCCTCAGTAGGAAATCATCTGGTCAAGGAAATCCCGCGCGCGCTGTGTCTTGGGGGTTGTAAAGAATTCGGCCGGTGGCGTGATTTCCAGGATACGGCCCTTGTCCATGAAGATGATGCGGTCGGCGATATGCCGCGCAAATCCCATTTCATGGGTGACACACAGCGTCGTAATCCCCTGCTGCGCCAGGTCATTCATGATCCCGACCACGCCCGAAATCGCTTCGGGGTCCAGGGCTGCGGTCGGTTCGTCAAACAGCATGACCTCGGGCTGCATGCACAATGCGCGCGCGATCGCCACGCGCTGCTGCTGCCCGCCCGATAGCTGGATGGGGTATTTGTTGGCCTGCTCGGCAATATTGACCTGCTGCAGGAAGCGCATGGCCATTTCCGCCGCATCGGCGCGCGGGGTTTTCTTTACCAGGCGGGGGGCCAGCGTGCAGTTGTCCAGCACGCTCAGATGCGGGAACAGGTTGTAATTCTGGAACACCAGACCAACTGTTGCACGCAGTTGCGTAAGGTCGGTCTGCGCATTGATGATCTTGCCATCAATGCTCAGAATGCCGCTGTCATGGGGTTCGATGCGGTTGAAGCAGCGGATCAGCGTTGACTTGCCTGAACCTGACGGGCCCAGCACGACAATCTTTTCCCCACGCTGCACATCGAAGCTGATCCGGTCGAGTGCTATGAAGTCCTTGTACAGCTTGCTCAGGTTACGCACCGAAATCATGGCCGACGGGTCCGGCATGGTCTTGGGATCAGGATTCATTTGCGGTTGCCTTGTGACGGTCAGCCCATGCAAAGCGTCGTTCAACGCGTTTTTGCAGGAACAGGAAGAAGAAAACCATGGCGAGGTAATAGACCAGTGCGGCGGCGTAATATTCCGTGAATTCGAACGTACGCGCCACCTGGATCTGGGTCACCGCCAGCAGTTCCTGAAGCGAGATGACGGATGCCAGCGACGTGGTTTTCAGCAGGCTTATGAATTCATTGATCGTGGGCGGCAGCGCAATGCGCAGCGCCTGCGGGAAGATGACATGGCGGTACACCTGCCGCCGGGACATGGCCAGCGCGTCGCCCGCCAGTTCCTGCCCCTTGTCCACCGCGCCCAGCGCGGCGCGGTTGATTTCGACCTGATAGGCGGATTCGTTGATCGACAGCGACAGCCATGTGGCCAGGAAGGGGGTAAACCATGCCTCGCGGAAGATCGGCAGGAACTGCGGCAGCGCATTCCATATGAACAGCAGCTGCAGCAGCGTCGGCGCGCCACGGAATACCGATACATATCCCTTCAGCGCCATCTTGAGCAGCGAATCCCGCCCGTTCAGCGCCAGTGCCATCGGGATCGAGATCATGATGGCGGTAAAATGCGACAGGACGGCCACCGCCAGCGTGATGAAGGCACCGCGCATGAAGGCGGTCGATGTCAGCGCGGAAAAGAACGTGTCCCACCGGAACATCGGGGCCGGGGACGTGTTGGCCAGCGCCTTTGCCACATCGGGGGAAATGGCCCATTTTTTCTGGATCGCGGCCATCTGCCCGTTCTGGCCCATGGTGGCGATAGCCTGGTCCAGCAGTTCGCGGTCATGCGCGTTCTTGCGGATATACAGCGCGAAATGCCCGTATTCGGGATAGGGCGGTACAAGGATGACGCTGACCTTCCCGTGCAGCTGTTCCTGCCGGTAGTACAGTTCCACATCCTGGCTGGCGAAGGCGAAAACGCGGCCGATCAGCACCTGCTGCACCACCTGGTCCTCGGTCGGGTACTGCTGGATGATGATGGGCGCGCGACCGGCCTGGACCAGTGTTTCATTTTCCTTTGCCAGCCGTGCGCTGTAGCTGGTGCCCGACTGTACAGCCACTGTCTTGCCCGACAGGTCGGCCATGCTGGATAGGGGCGGGGTACCGGCGCGCGCCACGACCACCAGCGCTGTATCCTGATAGGAGACGGCATCGAAATTCTTCTCGCGCTCCGGCAGCTTGATGATGCCACTGGCCACCATCGAACACCGCTGCGCCGCAAGGCTGGGGAACAGGCCGGTAAAGTCCATGGTCGTGACAACCATGGACACATGCCAGTAATCCGCCAGCCGGTGGGCGATGTCCATGTCGATCCCGTCCACGGCGTTGACGTCGTTACCGTTCACGAATGTCATCGGTGGCAGGGTGGGATTGGTACAGATGGTCAGCGTACCGTCATGGATGAAGCCGGGCAGATCGGGTTCTGCGGCCTGTGCGCTTCCCGCAATGGCCAGCACCCCGGCAAGGGCGGCTGCCAGCACACGGGGGCGGAAGCGGGAAGAACAGCGGCGCATGAACTGCGCCATGGAATGGGTCATACGGTGTGCTCCACGGGGGTATGGGGCAGGTGTCGGGGGTGGAAAACCATCTGTGTGGCGCCCGCGCTAGCAGGCTTCTTCCAGAATGCGGCGGAATATATCGACCATCAGCCCGGTTTCGGGTGAAGGCCGGGCAATGAAGTGGAAACCCGTAACCAGTTGCAGCCCCCCCAGCATGATGCGGCGCAGCAGGCCAGCACGCAGCAGGGGCTGGGCAAAGGGTTCAGGCAGGAAACCAACATAACTGCCCGACAGGATCAGCAGCGCGCGCGAATCAACGTTTTCGGCCGCGGCCGAAAAGGTCAGGCGCGGGCGTATCCCTTCCCACATGGACGACGACGCGGCGCCCGATACCTCGATCATGCGATGCCGGGACAGTATTTCGGGGGTGATCGTATCTTCGGGCATGGTGAACAGTGGATGGCGCATGCCGCAGAACAGGTGCAGTTCCTCCTGGAACAGGGGGATCGCCTCCATGTTGGGCAGGTGGCGCGGGTTCAGCGTGATCCCGGCGGAAGCCTGTCCGTTCAGCACCGCGAATTCCACCTCCCGCGGGGACGCGGAACGGATGTCGAGGAACACCCCCGGATGACGGGTGGTGAAGATTTCAATCGCGCGTACCAGCGCCGTTTCGCCATGGATCTGGATATTGTCGGGTACATACAGGCAGAACCGCCCCGACAGGGTGCCGCTGGCTTCGTTGATGCGCTGCTGGAAGCGTGCGATGTCGGAAAACAGGGTGTTGGTGGCTTCCATCACCATCCGGCCTTCCGCTGTCAGCGCAAACCCGCTGCGCCCGCGCATGCACAGACGCAGGCCAAGCCGGTTTTCCAGCGCCGAGATGTCGATGCTGATGGAAGACTTGCTTTTGCCCAGCGCCACTTCGGCGGCGGCGAAACCGCCATGTTCGGCCACCGTGCGGAACACGCGCAGCAGGCGCAGGTCCACCTCGGCGATCTGGCCGTGAAAACCGGCAGCCTTGCGGTGTGACGCCTTGCGGCGCGAGGGCGCGCTGTTGCCCGGACTTGATGTATGTTCTCGCGTCATGCAGGACCGATCCACCAGGTATCAGACATGGAACATGCCGTGCCGCCATGCTGGCAACCGGAATTATTCCTGTATGGGAACATAGGCGGGCATCTGTCGCTTCTCATTGTCGGAAATGGCCAATTCGTTGACAGGATTATCCATAAACCGCAACGAAGGGCAGGGGGAATGATTATGTGTGGCTGCCGGGTGGAAAAGCGTAAAAATACCGATCCGGGAATGAAAAAACGTCCGGCCAGCGCGCGGTTGCCGCATCCGTGCATGCCTGAGGGTCGCGCACTGGTAACGGAGGTGGGCATTGCATATGTCAAGATTAATGAAAATACAAAGTAAACTATGAACCATTGATATTTGAACGTCCGCACCCCCCGTTATCTTTCGGGAAATACCCTAGTGTATTCAGTTATGTGACAAGGATTAAGGCAATGGTCGCAAACCGCTGGTTTATTGACAGTGAAACCGGGGATCTGGCGGATGTGCTGCTATGTCCCCCTGACTATTATTCCTGGATTCCCAGTAATGATATCGCCATCCAGAGCATGGCCAACGGTGCGAAGATCGACCGTGCCGCGCTGAATGCGCAGTTCCGGGAACTTGTCGCCACGCTGGAAGGTGAGCAGGTCAGCTGCCATTTCCTGACCCCGCACAAGGACATGCCGTACGAGGTGTACACCCGCGACAGTTCCCAGACCACGCCGTTCGGCACTGTCGTCACCAACCTTGCCCGTCCCGAGCGCACGGCGGAAATCACGCCGATCCATGAATTCTATGGCAAGGACGAAATCTGGAAGACCTGCACGAAGGGCCATATCGAAGGCGGTGACATCCACATCATCCGTCCCGGCCTGCTGGCGGTTGGCGTCAGTGGTGGCCGCACGGACGAGGCGGGCGCCGCCGAGTTCATCAGCTGGTTCGAGGAAGCAGGCTGGACCTGCCGCATGATCCGCTTCCCCGAGCATTTCCTGCACCTGGACGTGATCTTCACCATGGTGGCGGAAGACCTGGCCATCGCTGCCGTGGACGTGATCGCCGATGAGGATCTGGACTGGTTCCGCGCACAGGGCATCCGCCTGCTGCCGGTCAGCTACAAGGAAGCCATGCGGGACATGGGCTGCAACGTCCTGTCGCTGGGCCGCGAACGCGTGGTCAGCCCCCATCACTGCACGCGCATCAACCAGATGCTGCGCGCGGAAGGCCTGACGGTGCTGGACCCGGAACTCAACCAGTTCTCGCAGGGTGGCGGCAGCATCCACTGCATGACCATGCCGCTGCGCCGCAAATCCCTGAAAAAGGACTGAACAACCGTGTAAGGGCAGGCATGGCGTGACCGTGCCTGCCCGTGCCATGCGGCATTGCCCGCATGGCCCCGTCGCGCGGTAAGGCATGGCACACCCTGGCGACCTGATGCATCCTTTGTCAATTCCGCATCGTCCGGCGTCATTCAACGGAGAGACAGAGACCCATGGGTATGGAAAACAGCATTTCGATCGATGGTTCGCAGCTATGGTCCGACCTGATGGAAACGGCCCGTTTTGGCGCGACCGCGCGTGGCGGGCTGCATCGTCTGGCGCTTGGCGCGGACGACCTGAAGGTGCGTGAATGGTTTGCCAGTACATGCCGGGCGCTGGGGTGTGAAGTCATCCATGATTCCATGGGCAACCAGTTCGCGCGCCGTCCCGGCACGCAGCCCGGCCTGAAGCCGATCATGATTGGCAGCCATCTGGACACGCAGCCGACCGGTGGCCGTTTTGACGGTATCCTGGGCGTGCTGGGTGGTGTCGCGGTGCTGCGTGCGCTGGAAAATGGCAAGGTCCAGACCCGTCACCCGATCGAGGTCGTCAACTGGACGAATGAGGAAGGCGCGCGCTTTACCCCTCCCATGCTGGCATCCGGTGTATTTGCCGGTGTCTTTACCGAAGAATATGCCCGCAGCCGTCCCGACCGTGACAACATCACCCTGGGTGACGCCCTGACACAGGGCGGGCAGGCAGGTACGCAGCCCTGTGGCGAGCATCCCGCCGCCGCGTATTTTGAACTGCATATCGAACAGGGTCCCGTGCTGGAGGCCGAAGAAAAGACGATCGGCGTGGTGCAGGGCATCCAGGGCATGCGCTGGTACGAAGTGCGCGTCATGGGGCGTGATTCCCACGCGGGCACAACCCCCATGACCATGCGCGCTGATGCCATGTGGGCCGCTGCCCGCATGATCGATGCGGTGCATGGCGTGGCGATGTCCCATAAGGACGGCCTGGGCACGGTCGGTATTGTCGACTGCCAGCCCGCCAGCAGCAATGTCATTCCCGGCAATGTCATGTTTACCGTTGACCTGCGCAATCCGTCCGACACGGTTCTGGAGGCGATGGAGCAGGATTTCCGCGCCCGGATCGCGGCCCTGGCCGAGGATTGCGGGGTTGAAGCCGTAGTGTCGCCGGTATGGAATTCAGCCGCCGTGCATTTTGATCCCACCTGCATCGCCTGCGTGCGGGAGGCGGCGGAGGAGGAACGCTATTCCATGCGCGATATCGTCTCCGGCGCCGGGCATGACGCCGCCTACATGGCGCAGGTGGCGCCGACAGCCATGGTGTTCGTCCCCTGCCTGAATGGTATCAGCCATAATGAGGCCGAAAGCGCCGAGCCGACGGATGCAACGGCGGGCGCCAATGTCCTGCTGCATGCCGTAATGCTGGCCGATACGCGGATTGACGCGGCATAGGATTCAAGGTGCGGCGGGATTATTTCTTCAGCCGCACCATGACCACCTTGGGGTGGTGGCCGACCCATTCGACATCGACAATGCCGGAATCGGTTATCAGGTCGCTCAGGCGCGCGTAGCCGAAGTTGCGGGCGTTGAAATCCGATGCCTGCTTGGCCAGATGGGCACCGACCGAGGCGAGGTTGGCCCATCCGTCCTCGTTCGAGGACGCGTTGATGGCGTTGCGCAGCTTGTCCAGATCCTGTTCATCAAGGGTCTGCACCGGCTGGCCGAAGGGTAGGCCACGGGACGTGGTCCGGTCTGTCCGGTGCCTGTGTGTTTCCACATCATGCGCGGCGTGGTGATTGAGGACATCGAAATAGACGAATTTGTCGCATGCCGTAATGAAGGGGCGTGGCGTCTTGCGTTCCCCGAACCCATAGACCGTCACCCCCTGTTCACGGATGCGGGCGGCAAGACGGGCGAAATCGCTGTCACTCGATACAATGCAGAACCCTGCGAACCGCCCGGTATACAGCAGGTCCATCGCATCAATGATCATCGCGCCATCGGTGGCGTTCTTCCCGGTTGTATAGGCAAATTGCTGCACGGGCTGGATTGCGTGTTCCAGCAGGCATTCCTTCCAGCCATTCAGGTTGGGCTTTGTCCAGTCGCCATAGATGCGCTTGACGCTGGCGACCCCGTAACTGGCGATTTCTTCCAGCAGGCCAATGATGATCCTGGGGGATGCATTATCCCCATCAATCAGTAAAGCGAGCGCCTTGTCAGCATTTGCCTGCATCATGTCCTCCATGGAATGCCGTGTCCCGTCGCTGGTCAGATACAGGCTGCCGGGCGATCGGACAAATGACGCAATCCCGCTTTTTGCCAGTCCTGTCTTTGGTGCCGTGCGTGCCTAAGTGTACTTTGGAAAATTCCTATTTACACATATGACCGCAACGGTTGATCGTCGTTGCATAAATACATCGTTCCGCGTCTATCGAAGGGGTAGCTGCATTATATGGTCCGTGCCCTGATCCCGTTCGGTTTTCCCATCCGTTCCACGCTGGAGGACGCCAACTGATGCAACTGGACATATTCAAGACGTTGTGGGGCGATACCCGTCCATGGGACCAGCCTGTTGCCGATATGCGGGCAGCGGGTTTTGACGGGATCGAGGCACGCATTCCACCCACCGTGGCGCAGGCGAGCGAATGCGCGCGGATCCTGCACGGCGAAGGCGTGCCCTATATCGGCATCGCCATGACCGGTGGTGGCGTATTACCCCGCCAGGCGGCCAGCGTGGATGATCATGTCACCGATCTGCGCGCCATACTGGAACGCGCAGTACCCATGTCACCACGTTTCATAAACGTACTGGGCGGCAATGATCGGTGGAATGCGGCCCAGCAGGTCGAATTCATTGCGCGGGCACAGGACGTGGCACGCGATACCGGGTTGCTGTGCAGTTTCGAAACCCATCGCGCGCGCATCCTGTCCAGCCCGTGGATGACGCTGGATGTCATCCGCCAGCATCCTGACGTGCTGTTCACGACTGATATCAGCCACTGGGTCGTGACCTGTGAACGGCTGCTGGATGACCCGCTGGATGATTTCAGCGCCTTTATCAGCCGGGTCCATCATGTACAGGCCCGCGTGGGGTATGACCAGGGACCGCAGGTACCCCATCCGGCCGCCCCTGAATACCAGCCTGCCCTGCGGTTTCATCAGCAGTTCTGGGAAAAGGTCTGGCTGTCCCAGATGGCGCGGGGCTACGCCACCACCACCCTGACCCCCGAATGCGGGCCAGATGGCTATCTGCACACGCTTCCATTCACCAATGCGCCGGTGGCCGACCTATGGGGGCTGAATGTGTGGATGGGACAGACGGAACGCCACCATTTTCTGGATTTCATCGCGACCAAGCAACAGGATCATGCGTCATGACGTCTACCAAACAGGATACGGTAATGCCCGGTCACGTCGAGACCTTTACTTCCATTCCCGTTGTCAATATCGCGGGGCTGTACAGTCCTGATCTTGCCGCGCGTCAGGCCGTGGCGGAGGAACTCGGGGCTGCGGCGCGCAATGTCGGCTTCCTTTATATTTCCGGCCATCAGGTGCCGGATGCCGAGATCGCGGGCGTGCGCAAGGCGGCGCGGGATTTCTTCGCGCTGCCTTACGAAGAAAAGATGAAATACTACATCGGCACGTCCGCCACGCATAAGGGCTACGTGCCGGAAGGCGAGGAAGTGTACAGCAAGGGCCGTCCCGATCATAAGGAAGCCTTTGACATCGGTTTCGAGGTCCCTGCCGATAATCCGCTGGTCAAGGCGGGCACGCCGCTGCTGGGGCCGAACAACTGGCCCACGGTGCCCGGCTTCCGTGCGGAGGCCGAAGCGTATTACAAATCCGTTTTCGCGCTGGGGCGCACGCTGTTCCGTGGCTTTGCCCTCGCCCTTGGGCTGCCGGAAACGTATTTTGATGACCACGCCAATTTTCCGCCATCCAAACTGCGCATGATCCATTATCCGTACGATGCGGATGTAAAGGATGCGCCCGGTATTGGCGCGCATACCGATTATGAATGCTTTACCATCCTGCTGGCGGACCAGCCGGGGCTGGAAGTCATGAATGGTAATGGCGACTGGATTGACGCGCCGCCGGTACCGGGCGCCTTTGTGGTCAACATTGGTGACATGCTGGAAGTCATGACCGCAGGGGCCTTTGTCGCGACCGCGCATCGCGTCCGCAGCGTCCCGGCAGAACGATATTCCTTTCCCCTGTTCTATGCCTGTGACTATCATACCAAGATCCAGCCGCTGCCAGCCTTTGCCAATGGCGCGCAGGATTATGAGACCATTACCATCGGGGAACACATGTGGGCGCAGGCGCTGCAGACCTATCAGTACCTTGTCCGTCGCGTGGCGGACGGGACGCTGTCGCTGCCCACCGGCGCGCGCAAGGTGGCCACATTTGGGCACTTCAAGCGTGCAAAAAACGATAAGGCCTGATTCCGCCACGGCGGCCAGGCATTTGCTACAGGATGGGATTTTCCAACATCATGTCTACTGCACCGGCTACATCATCTGCCATGACAGAGCAGGCCCTGCGTGAGGATCTGGCAGCAGCCTATCGCCTGATCGCGCATTTCGGCATGACCGACCTTGTCTATACGCATCTGTCCGTGCGTCTGCCGGGGCCAAGTCATGCCTATCTGGTCAATCCCTACGGCCTTCTGTTCGAGGAAATTACCGCCAGTTCCCTGGTCGTGGTGGATGCGGACGGCCTGCCCAGACAGGAAACGTCGTGGCCGATCAACCCGGCGGGGTTTGTCATCCATTCTGCCATCCACCGCAGCAGGCCCGATGCCGCCTGCGTCATGCATACCCATACCATTCCCGGCATGGTGGTGGCGGCACAGGACCAGAACGTCCTGCCGCTGAACCAGATCAATATGGAATTCTACGGCAGCGTCGCCTTTCACCCCTACGAGGGGATTGCAGCGGATGATAACCTGAGCGAGCGCGAACGTCTGGTGCGCGACCTTGGTGACCGCAATGCGCTGATTCTGCAGAACCATGGACTGCTGACCGTTGGTACGACCGTCGCGCATACATTCTATCGCATGTATTACCTGAATCAGGCCTGCAGCATCCAGATCGCGGCGCAGGCGACGGGGGTGCCGCTGCACATTCCGTCCGAGGCGCAGATCCTGCGCGCGAAAAAGCAGTTTGATGATGATCCCGATCAGGGCCGCCTGATCTGGCAGGCCCTGCGCCGCAAGCTTGATCGTGAACAGCCGGATTACAAGGACTGATACGGCCTGAGGTTGTGCGTTCTGACAGGCCTGCAGGTATTCATGCCTGCGGGCCTGTTTGCATGATGTCCGTTTTCAGGAGGAATGAATAAGGCGATTAGGTCGCACCTTTTCAAAAGCCGCCAGGCCAGTCTGCGGAACGAACGTTCCTGCACATGGTCATAATGTCCGTAGGATCTGCGAGCTGCGGGACTCGAACCCGCACGCCCTGTTGCGGGCGCAAGATTTTAAGTCTCGTGCGTCTACCATTCCGCCAAGCTCGCATATACGGACCTGTTTAGCATATGCAGGGCGCAGGACAATCATTGGCCATGATTTTATTGAATTAAATTGTCAGTACCCTATTCGTAAATCGCGGCAGCCTGGATCAGTTTATAAAGATCGGACCATGTAATATGATGGGGATCAGGCTGATAAAACAGGGTATCGCGGCCTTCGAATGCAGTCAGCCACGCCTGTATTGCTTTCAGAAAATTTCTGGTACGTTCATTTTCTTCGGGGAAATGGGATCTTTCAGCAAAATATCCCGTAATCATAAGAAAGTTTTTGATAAAGCTTTTTTCAAAAAGCTTTGAAGAACGTCGCGTTTTTGAAAAAAGGCGACACTCAAAAACCTTTACTGTTTTTCATCAATGAGTTGTTTTTAAATAACCTCTTAATCCACACCATAGGCGGATTCCTTCGCAGGCAGACCATCTGCCCTGCTGGCCCACCATTGCGGCGGCGGTCAGCGGGGCAGCGGCTGTATTACTGCTGGAAAGCGCGGGCCAGAATATTCTGTTTTTCCAGTGATACCGGCAGGGTGGTATTGGTCAGGGCAATCCCCTGCCAGCCTGCGCCCAGCGCCGTGTAAAGGTTGATCGCGTCCTGCAGGCGTTCCAGCCGTGCCATGGCCTCGGCATTCTGGGCGTTCAGGGTCGTGCGTTCGGTTGTCAGCACTTCCAGGAACCCGACCAGACCGGCGGCATACAGCTTGCGTGCGCGCTCACTGGCCAGTGCGCTGTCTTCCGCGGCCTTGGACAGCAGTTCGGTGTGTTCTTCATCATCATGCCACGCGGCCATCGCGTCTTCGACTTCCTTGAAGCCGTTGAGGACGGACTGGCGATAGGCAAGCCTGCTGGCTTCGGCCGCAGCCTGCGCCATACGGATCTGGGAAGTATATTTCCCGCCATGCATCAGCGGCAGGGACGCCATCATCAGGAACTGCCAGCTCATGCCGCCCATCTGGAACACCTGATACAGGGCCGATGCATTGGGGTTGAAGTTCAGCGGAATGGTGAAGTTCGGGTAAAGCTGGGCAACGGCCACGCCAATGCGTGCTGTCGCTTCGGCATAGGTGCGTTCCGCCTTGCGGATATCGGGACGGTTGGCGATCACCATGGACGGCAGGGTGGACGGGAATTCCGGAACTGGTGGCAGCGGCTTGGCCACCTTCAGTTCCAGTTCCGATGTGCCGGGCATTTGCCCCATAAGCACGTCAATCGCATGCGTGATCTGGGAAATATGGGTTTTCAGCGGTTCACGTGCCGCCGTCTGCGAATCCAGTTCCGCCTTGGCCTGCGCGATCTGCATGGTGTTACCCACGCCTTCCAGATACAGGCGGTTGGTCAGGTCATAGGCATCCTGTGCGACATGGATATTGTTGTTGGCGATTTCCAGCCGCAACTGCTGGTCGCGCAGCATCATGTAGTCACCGGCCAGTTCGGACAGCATCATGACCATGACGGCGCGACGGTCCTCGATCGATTCCTCGACCGCGCGGTTTTCGGCTTCCACGCTGCGGCGGATGCGACCGAACACGTCAATCTGCCAGCTGGCGCTGAACCCATAGCCCAAATACGATGCCTGCGGGTGGTTGACCGGGTTGCCGGGCCGCAGCGGCCAGTTATCGATATTGATCGAATACCGCACATCACCCGCGGATGCCTGCGTATCCACCTGCGGATACCACTGCGATGCCTGCACGTCACGGATGGCGCGTTCGGACATGATACGCTGGCCCGCGACCTGCAGGTTATAGTTCCCCGCAATCGCCTTATCGACCAGCTTGTCGAGTTCAGGATCCTTGAACAGGTGCCACCACTGTTTCAGTTCCTTGTTGGTTTCCTCGATTTCCTCAGGGGTGGCGGCGTGGTCATCCTCGGTAAACTTGGCCGGGGGTTTCATCCGGTCGGGCTGGTAACGGGGGCCTACCGTACAACCGGCCAGGAAAATGGCCGATGTCAGGAACAGGCCGGTCCGGCGGGTAACTGCGTTGATGTTCATGATCGTGCCCGGCGCCTTACAGATGGTCTTGCAGCCATGTCGTCAGACGGCCGCGTTGGGTACGGGACTGGGGACCGACGCTGATCGTGGCGGTCATGCCGGCCGCCAGTGTCACGCTGTCAGGCACATGGTCCAGATGGATACGGACCGGGATACGCTGCGCCAGCCGCACCCATGTGAAGATCGGGCTGACATCCTGCAGCCCCAGGCCGTCGGGCCTGCCGTTCTGGTCATTGATACCGCGGGCGATACTGACCACATGACCGGGCAGGATGTCCTTGTAACCCATCAGCTTGACACGCGCATCGTCACCCACATGCACGCCCCACATCTTCGTTTCCTCGAAATAGCCGTTGACCCAGTAGGAATCGGCGTCAATCACCGCCAGCCGCGCATGGCCCGCCGTGACATAATCACCCACCCGCAGGTTAAGGTTGGTGATGTTGCCGTTAACCGGGGAATACAGGATGGAGCGCTGCAGGTTCAGCTTGGCCAGGTCAAGGGCCGCGCGCGCCGCATCAACCGACGCGATCTGCGTTGCCACGTTCGAGTTGAAGACTTCCTGTTCTTCCGCCGACACGATACCGCCCAGTCCCATACGGCGGCGCGCATCATTCTGCTTGAGCTTCAGGTCTTCCAGCGCACCGTCCAGCCGGGCCTGTGCTTCGCGTATGGCAAGGCGGAAACGTACGGGGTCAAGCACGAACAGGGGGTCGCCCCGGTGCACGAACTGGTTGTCGACCACGGGCAGTTGCACCACGGTTCCCGACACTTCCGGCGCCACGTCCACGACATAGACGCGAACACGTCCGTCACGTGTCCAGGGGGCAATCATGTAGGTGTCCCATAAGGTGACGCCCATGACGATGGCCATCGTCACGACCGCCAGGGTCAGGACCACACGGATCAGGGTGCGCAGGAGGGGCATGGGGATTTCTCGAACCTTCTTGGGACAGTCAGATGTACAGGATCATCAGGCAGAGGACGCAAGTGTATAGCGCAACCTCGAACAGGGCGAGATGCCAGAACCATTTCATTATGCCGCACCACCATAACAGCGATCGCAGCAGCATGGTGACAGGCAGGGCAGCCACGGCATAGACGACAATCGGTGCCATGAAGACACCGAATAGGTTGAATTCGCTCAGCATCAGGCGGTTCTCATTCCGAACGGTCCCGTTGAAGGAGGAGCAGGCACGGACAAGCCATGACGGACTGTATCCCTGCCCGTCGCTATCTGTAGCCGACCAGACGCATGGAAGAAACCGGCAATGGAGACAAACTGCATGGATGGGACATTCCGTCGTGGCATCGGGTGCCGCCATGCAGGCAGTGCCGGGGCATGGGCACGCAATGGGACGGACAGCAAAACGGGGGTCATGCCTGTCCGCCGCCCGGGGCGCCGGTCCGGGTGCACAGATTGGCCTCGATCCGTTCAAAGACGGAATAGCAGGCCTGCAGTTCAGGGGTGGAAATGCCATGCAGCAGGCGGTTGGACACGGCTTCCACCGCATGGCGGACCTGGCGTGCGGTGCGTTCGCCCTTTTCCGTCAGGCTGACCAGTTTGGAGCGTTTATCGTCACGGTCGGGGGAACGGAACACCAGATCACGGCGTTCCAGTACATCAAGCAGGCGGGCAACGGACGGGGCTTCGATTTCAAGGGCGCGCACAAGGTCGGTCTGGCGCACGGGGGGCGGCAGCAGGCCAAGGTACAGCACTGGCCGCCATGTCGCTTCCGTCAGGCCGTATTCCTGCAGGTCGCGGTCAACCTGCCTGCGCCATGCGGCACCAAGCCGGGCGAGACGGCGACCAAACGACAGTTCCTTCTCGTTGCGCTCCAGATCGGGCATTCTGTTCCGCCAGCTTGGACATACAATTATTAAGCATGCAAACCATTTGCGTGCTTAGTATATCCAGAAGCTGCACGTTTCCAGAAAACGACAAAGTGAGCCAATGCAATTTCAGCATGGATACTATCTGGCAATGACGTGGATCATTGCCAGACTGTGCGGGCCGGTGGCCTGGGGGGTTATTTTCCGCGCCCCGTCATGACCTTGAACAGGTTCCATACCGCCCGGCCGGTATGGCGGGTCAGCGGACCGGCAACCGTCGTGGCCACGGCGGACAGGGCAACGGTCTGCCGCAGTTCGTTCAGGGCGTGTTCACGCGCGAATCGTACACGGATTTCTTCCGGTGTCATGTAGGAACGCCGGCCCATGACCAGCCCCATGACAACCACCAGAAGATCGGCCCCGAATACGGCCGCAGCCGAACCAAGGGCGCTGAAGCCCAGTGTCTGGTAACAGAAGGCCCACAGCAGCCCATGGCCCGAAATGACTGCGAAAAAAGCAAAGATAGCCGCCACAACCAGGAATGCAGCCTGACGACCAAGACGGATCGCCATCAGCTTGCGTAGGGTCAGTTCCCCTTCAATGATGGTTTTACCGATTTCGCCTATTCTCATGATGCTCGCGTATCCTCTGGTTGCAGCAGGCTAGAAAGCCTTATTTCGTTGCGCGGCCAAGAAAATAGCCGATCACCGAGAAAATGGCGATAGCAACAAGCGAACGAGCGCGTGAGCCACCCTTCTTGGGTGCGTGTTCCGCCAGGTTTTCGCGTGCCTGGCCCGCCAGATGTTCCGCCTTGCTGGCAACATCATGCAGGGCCTGCTTGCCGTGCGTGTGCAGCAGGTTCTCGATGTGGCCCTTCAGGGCCTGCAGGTCTTCGTGTGTGACGTGCTTGATGGTTTCGGTCTTGCTCATGATCGTTTCCTTTGTGACGAGTGAAGCCAACAATCCTCTGGTAAGGAGGTAACCATTGCTTATAACGCGTTATCTCCCCAGTCAGGTTTCTGTTATCGCATGTCTCCTTTCTCCATTCGGCTGGTTGTCAACGCGCTCCGGGCCTTTTCCGGTGCGCCGGGCCTGTCTTTTTCTGCCGCGGCGGGCCAGTGCCTGACGGTTGTCAATGACAGGACCGACTGCCTGTGCGTGCTGGCGGACCTGCTGGCGGGCCATGTGTCCACCTGCGCGGGACAGGTCATGGTTGACGGGGTTGACGTGACCGGCCTGCCACCCGACCGGCGGCCATGCGCGCTGGTGGGATGGCGCGATCCGCTGTTCGCCCACATGACGGTTCAGGCCAACCTGGCCTTCGCGTTGCGGGCACGCGGGGAGGAATCGCATGCCGTGGCGGCACGGGTGCGCGCCGTGCTGGCGCTGCTGGGGCTGGATGGGCTGGAACATGCCCGTCCCGCCACCTTTTCACCCGAACAGGCGCTGCGTGTCATGATTGGCCGCGCCCTGGTGTTCGAACCCCCCGTTCTGGTGCTGGATGATCCCTTTACGCCGCTGCCGCCTGCGGCCCGCGTGGCCATGCGGCGTCTGGTCGGCCGGCTGGTGCGCGCGCGTGGCCTGTGTGTGGTGCTGCTGACGCGGGAGCGCGAGGATGCGCTGCTGCTGGGGGATACGATTGCCTATATGGATGGCATGGAGATCGTGCAGCTTGGCACGGCGCTGGACCTGTTCGACCGCCCCGCGTGTGACCGGGTGGCGACCGGGTTCGGCCATGCCAACAGCCTGACGGTCCGCGTGGCCAGTGTCGAGGATGATGTGGCCCTTGCGCACCTGCCCGGTGGCCTGCCGGTCGAAGCCATGGCCGCCCCGGGCGTGGAGGCGGATCAACTGGCCATGCTGTGCATCCGGCCGGACCGGATCGCGGTCATGTTCCCCTCGCGCCCCGGCATGGCGGGGGGCGCTGACCCCGACGGGCCGCCGGTGCTGGAGGCGACCCTGACGGACATGCGGCAGATGGGCGATCATGTGCTGCTGCGCTTCAGGCTGGCGAATGGGGAGGAACTGCTGGCGCGCCGTCCGCCCACCCTCGCCCTGCAGCGTGTGGCGGCGGGGCAGGTGGCCATACTGGCGTGGCAGCCGGGGCAGGCAATTGCCTTTCCGTTCCGGGGTGAAATGGGGTAGCGTCCGGCATTCTTCGCCCCTGCCTGAAAGATTGTTTCCTGTCCGTGTTCCAGTTTGCGTCCCGTCCCCGCGTCCGTATCGGCCTGTTGAGCCTGCTGGTGGCGTCCTTCGCCCCGTCCGTCCGGTCTGTTTCGGCTGTTGCTGCGACCCCCGTACGGCATAAGGCCGCCCTTGTGGTCGCCAGCACGGAGTCGCAAATGACACAGGCGCAGAATGCCGCCTTCCTCCAGCCTTTCGCGCGGGCGTCCCACCAGCCGGTGGCGCAGCAGGCATGGAACGGCACCCTGACGGAACTGGAAAGGCATGGCCTGCATGCGGGACGCGCGGGTACATGGTCACTGGTCTTTGCCGAGGACAGCACCATCCGCGCCGCCTGCGTGCGTGAACTGGTCATTCACCTGGCCGGTAGCGCCACCAACCCCGACGGGTGCGGTGTGCCGGGCATGACAACCCAGATCGTGGTGGCATGGGACCAGACACGGCGCAGACTTGCGCCACGCTGGGTTGATTTCTGGGATATCGTGCGTTTTCCCGGCAAGCGTGGCCTGCGGCGTGACCCGCGTACCACGCTGGAAATCGCGCTCATGGCCGATGGCGTGGCGCCGGGCGATGTGTATGGCCAGCTTGCCACACCGCAGGGTGTTGATCGCGCCTTTCGCAAGCTGAGCCAGCTTCGCCCCTATATCACGTGGTGGTCCACCCCGGCGGATGCCACCAGTATTCTTGAACATGGACAGGTGCTGATGGGCAGCGCGCCCGGTGACGCGGTGCGCAGCATTGCTACGCGCTACAGGGACAGGATCGGCATCAATACGGACATGGCGCTGTCCTATGGCCTGTCATGGGGCGTGGTGGCCGGGCAGTCGGCCTTCCGGCTGGGGCAGGCGCGCAACCTGCTGCACTTTATCATCCAACCTGACCAGCAGGCCGCGTTCCTTGCCCGCTATCCTGCCGCGACGACACCCGATACGGCGCATGCGCCCGTGGCGTTGCCGGTGGATGTGCAGTTCTGGCAGGCACATTACCCCGACCTGTCACGCCGCTTTGAGACATGGTTGCGGGATGCGGGCTGATGCTGCCTGACCTTGCTGCCCGTCCGGCCGGGCTACTGGGGCTGGATGGGACCTGTATCGCGCTGGGTCTTGTGGTGGCGTGCGGGCTGGTGCTGGCGGTGCATGTCGTGCTGTACCGGGCATGGCCCGCGTGGTGCGTGCTGCTGCGCGGCATGCTGCTTTGTCTTGTGCTGCCGGGACTGGGTCTGGCGGTATGGTGGCCGGACCTTGCGCATGGGAACGGAATGGCCAGATGTATCGTGCAGGGGCTGTGCCTTGCCCCTGCCGCGATGTGGCCCCTGCTGCGGGTGCTGGACCGGATTCCGCCGGGCCTGTCGCGCACTGCCTGTGGGTTGGGAGCGGATGCGAAAATGCGTTTCCGGCTGCTCTGGCTGCCGCTGCTGGGCCTGCCGGTGGCGGGGGTGGTGGCGTTTTCGTTCGGTATGATCGTGCTATGCGCCATGGCGGCGGTGGCCGGGCATTGAAGATTTTATGGATTTGATACGGCAGGACCACGACCATGACAGATGACACCCCGCCATTCTGGGAAACGACACCCCTTGAGCAGATGTCTTCCACGCAGTGGGAGTCGCTGTGTGACGGGTGTGGCCGGTGCTGCCTGCACAAGCTGCGTGAGGACGAGACGGATGAAGTCCTGTTTACCGATGTCGCCTGTCGCCTGCTGGATACCACGTCGTGCCTGTGTACCGATTATGAACACCGTCAGCGCCGGGTACAGGACTGTATCAGCCTGACGCCAGAAATGCTGGCGGATATCGACTGGCTGCCGCCAACCTGTGGGTATGTGCTGGTACGTGACGGGGAACCGTTGCCATGGTGGCACCCACTGGTGTCCGGCACCCGTGATACGGTGCATGAGGCAGGCATATCCGTAAGTGGCAGGGTCATCAGTGAACGCAAGGCGGGCATGCTGGAGGACCATGTGGTTGACTGGCCCGGCGAAGCCCCACGGAATGCATTCTGCCGCACGCGCCCATCCCGGCCGCTGATAAAAGGGTAATAAAAGTTTTTGGCTGCTGCCTTTTTTCAAAAAGACGATGTCTTGTCGAAGCTTTTTGAAAAAAGCTTCACCAAAAACGCCTTCATGAATTTACAGGATGTTTCATGGCAGGAATACTGTGACGACCGGGACGGAGGTCGTGCCCATCGCGTCCGGTCAGGTCACGGTATGCTGGCGGGCATCGCGTCAGGCGCGGCGTATTTCCATGCGGATCGATCCCCGTAGCGGGCATGTCGTCATTACCCTGCCGCGTGGCGCGCGCAAATCGGATGGGCTGGCGCTGCTGCGCGCGCATTCCGCATGGGTGGCGGCGGGGCTGTCACGCCTGCCACCGCCTGTTGACCTGTGCCATGGCGGCCATGTCGTGCTGGATGGGCGGCGCCATGAAATCCGCCACTGTCCCGACGCACGGCGTGGCGTATGGCTGGAAGACGGGGTGCTGCATGTCAGCGGTGCGGAAGAATTCGTCCCCCGCCGTGTCAGCGCCTATCTACGCGCACAGGCGCAGGTCCGTCTGCCCGCCCGCCTGCGCGCGCAGGCTGAAGCCTGCGGCCTGAAACCGATACAGGTCAGGCTGCGCGATACGAAAAGCCGGTGGGGCAGCTGTTCATCCGATGGGTCGATCATGCTGTGCTGGCGGCTGGTCATGGCGCCGCTGGAGGTTCAGCATTACATCATTGCCCATGAACTCGCGCATCTGCGGCACATGAATCACGGGCCGGATTTCTGGTTATTGGTGGACAGCCTGACCCCGCACCGGCGTCAGGCCGAAAAATGGCTGCATGACCATGGCGCCAGCCTGCACCGGATCGCCCCGGTCTGAGCGTGTCTGATAAAAGAGCAGCAAAAGTTCCTGGTGAAGCTTTTTCCCAAAAAGCTTTTAAAAGACACCACCTTTTTGAAAAAAGGCGTCAGCCAAAAACTTTTATTACCTTTCGAGGGATATCTTATGCAGTGAACTGTTCGGTTATAATCCGTTCCGACAGGCTCTGCCCCGGATCGAACAGCACGGTAGTCTGCAATTCCCGCGCCTCGCTGATTTCGACGGAAATGACATCGCGCACTTCGGTAAAGTCGGCCACGGCGGCCACGGGGCGCTTGTCGGTTTCCAGAATGTCGAAACGCACCTGCGCCGTGGAAGGCAGCAGCGCGCCGCGCCACCGGCGCGGGCGAAACGCACTGATGGGCGTAAGCGGCAGCAGGTTGGCCGATAGCGGCACGATTGGCCCGTGTGCGGACAGGTTGTAGGCGGTTGACCCTGCCGGTGTTGAAATCAGCACCCCATCACATATCAGTTCGGGCATGCGCACGCGTCCGTCCACCCCGATGCGGATTTTCGCCGCCTGCCGTGTCTGGCGGAACAGGAATACATCATTCAGCGCAAGGGCATGGATGCATTTGCCCTCGACCGTCGTGGCCTTCATGCGTAGCGGGTGCAGGATGGCAGCCTGTGCCGTGGCAAGGCGGGCGGGCAGGTCATCGGGCACGGCGGGGTTCATCAGGAACCCCACCGTCCCGCAATTGACGCCATATACCGGCAGTTTGCGCCCCAGCGTCGTATGCAGCATTTCCAGCATGAAGCCGTCGCCACCAAGGCAGACCAGTGCGTCCGCTTCATCCGGGGGGCATTGCCCGTACTGCCCGACCAGACGTTCCAGCCACAGCTGCGCGCTTTCGTTCGGGGCCGCGGCAAAGCTCAGTTTCGTGGGAAGGTACCCATCGGTCCAGCCGGGGTACGACATGTCATTCATGGGGTGTGGATGGACAGGCGGTGATGCGCCATGACCGGCATGCGTTCGCGTATGCTGTCGGTTACCGTGCGGTCCAGGCGCGCGGTACTCCACCCCGGTCCGTCCGAAACCTGGGCCACGACGGTGCCCCATGGGTCGATGATCATGGAATGGCCGTACGTGCGGCGCTTCTGGCCATTTTCGTCCGTATGGGTGCCGGTGGTGCCACAGGCGACCATCCAGCACTGCGTTTCGATCGCGCGGGCACGCAGCAGCGTTTCCCAATGCGCCAGCCCCGTTTCCACCGTAAAGGCGGCAGGCACCAGCAGCACGTTCGCCCCCCGCGCCCGCAGCGCGTGGAACAGCGCGGGAAAGCGGATATCGTAACAGATGGCCAGTCCCGCCGTAAGGCCAGCAGAAAGCGGCGCGGTCACAATGTCCGAACCGGGTTCGTACGTATCGCTTTCGCGGTAGCCTTCGCCGCCGGGGGTGGTGACGTCAAACAGGTGGATCTTGCGATAGCGCGCGCGCTCACGCCCCTTTGCATCAAACAGCACGGACGTATTGAACAGCCTGTCACCATGCCGTTCCCCGATGGACCCGCCATGGATGATGACGCCATGTTCGCGCGCCATGTCCGACAGGAACCGGTACAGCGGCCCGGCTTCCCCCGTGCCATCGGGGGCGGGCAGGGTCTCGGCCGCCGCGAACTTCATGTCCCGGGTGCCACCAAGGCAGCTCCACATTTCCGGCAGCATGACAAGGTCGGGCTTGTCCGCCGTGATGGCGGCGGTAATCAGTGCGCGGGCGTGTTCGATATTATCGGGCGCGGATGCGCCGGGCGCCATCTGGATGACAGTGGTGCGCATCAGGATACGTACTCCGTGGGCATTGGCCCCCGACCATAGGACAGGCAGCCCCGCGCCCGCAACCGGTATGGCCTGATCGTGCGCCCTGTTAAAAGCCGTGGCGGCGCGATAGGATGTGGCCGTACTTCATATTGAAAAATCAATGGCGCATTCCTCATCTTCCCGAACTGTCATCTTCGCCGCCCTTGGTGGCAACCTGCTGGTGGCGGCAACCAAGTTTGCCGCCGCTTTCATGACCGGCAGCGCCTCCATGCTGAGCGAGGCCATCCATTCCCTGATCGATACCGGCAACCAGGGACTGCTGCTGGTCGGCATGCGGCGTGCGACGCGGCCGGCTACGGCCATGCATCCGTTCGGCTACGGGCTGGAACTGTATTTCTGGACCTTTGTTGTGGCGCTGCTGATCTTCGGGCTGGGGGCCGGTGTGTCCCTGTATGAAGGGATCATCCACATCATCCATCCGCAGCCCGTCGCGCATGTGCTGGTCAATTACGTCGTGCTGCTGGCCAGCATCGTGTTTGAAGGCTCGGTCTGGCTGATGGCGCTGCGGACTTTCCGCAAGGAAGGCAAGGGCCGTCGCGGCTGGGTCGAGGCCGTGCAGATGAGCAAGGACCCCACCGTATTCACCGTCCTGTTCGAGGATACGGCAGCACTCAGCGGTCTTGGTGTCGCGCTTCTGGGCAATATCCTGGCCGAGTGGCTGGACATGCCGGTGCTGGATGGCGTGGCGTCCATCATCATCGCGTGCATTCTTGCGGTGACGGCGGCGTTCCTTGCGCGGGAATCGCAGTCACTGCTGACCGGCGAAGGCGTGGCGCCGGAGGTGCTGGTGGCCCTGCGCCGCATGGCGCTGGCGGCCAGCGGGGTGGAGCGGCTGAATGAAATCCGCTCCCTGCATTTTGGCCCACGTGACGTGCTGGTGGTGATCAGCCTTGATTTCCGCAACGACATGACGGCAGGGCAAGTGGAAATCGTGGTCAGCGCGCTGGAACACCAGATCAAGCAGGCCTACCCCGAGGTGACCCGTGTTTTCATCGAGGCACAGGACAGCCGCACCCAGCCCCCGGGCACGGCCGCCAGCGGCAGCGTGCCTACGCCGTAACGAATTCGGTCGCCCGGTAACCCTGCGCGAACAGCAGGGTGCGCAGGGTGGTATGATTGACCTGGCTGGTGATTTCGCGCCGGACAGCGGGCTTGGCATGGAAGGCGATGCCCGCACCGGCCACGCGCAGCATGGCAAGGTCGTTCGCGCCATCGCCCGTCGCCATGGCGTCACGCATGTCCAGACCGCCCGCCGCCACCAGGCGGCGCAGGTGCGCAAGCTTCGCATCCGGGCCAAGGATGGGCTGCCCCACCGTGCCCGTCAGCGTGCCGTCCGCATCCAGCAGGGTATTGGCGTGGTTTTCATCAAAACCGCATAGCGCCGCCACCTTGCTGGTAAAGAAGGTGAACCCGCCCGACACCAGCGCCGTGCGTGCGCCGTTCGCGCGCATGGTGCGTACCAGTTCCACGGCACCGGTATTGAGCTTCACATCCTGCCATGCCCGTTCCAGCAGGCTGACCGGCAGGCCGCGCAGCAGGGCGACACGTTCACGCAGGGCGGATTCGAATTCGATTTCCCCATTCATGGACCGCCGGGTGATGTCGGCAATCTTTTCCCCGATCCCGGCATGGGTCGCGATGTCATCCAGCGTTTCGCAACTGACGATGGTGCTGTCCATGTCGGCCACCAGCAACCGCTTGCGGCGGTTGTCGCGCGGCGTTACCAGCACGTCCATCCCGCGCCCGGCAAACACATCCCGCATGGCCCCGATATCCGGCTGTTCCCATGTCGCGGGGGCATTGCAGTCGATTTCAACCGCTTCCCCTTCCGACAGGGTGACGGGAGCATTGCCGCGCACCAGGTCACGCGCGGTCTGGATATCAACCGGCGTGAGGGATGTGGCGCCACGGTTGGCCACCAGTACAAGGGTATGGGAAAAAGAAGAGGAATCAGCCATGGGGTCCGGGTATATGACAGGTGAGAGACAATGACACGCCCCCCTGCCGGGCGGGCGCGCGTGGCGGTGATCGTGGCGGGTCCGACCTGTTCGGGCAAGTCCGCACTTGCGCTGGCCCTTGCACGGCAGGTGAACGGTACCATCATCAATGCCGATTCGATGCAGGTATATCGTGACCTGCGTGTCCTGACAGCCCGGCCTGACGCCGCCGATGAAGCCAGCGTGCCCCATGCATTGTACGGTGTGTTGCCAGCAGCGGAATCCGGCAGTGTTGCATGGTGGCGCACGCAGGCTATCGCTGCGGCCCGTACCGCATGGGATGCCGGCCGGGTGCCGGTGTTCTGTGGCGGCACGGGCATGTATTTCCGCGCGCTGACTGATGGGCTGGCGGATATACCCCAGCCGCCCGACGCCATCCGTGCGCAGGCACGCGACATGGTGGACCGCCTTGGGCCAGCGGCAGTGCATGACATGTTGCGCCAGCGCGACCCTGAAACCGCCGCAACCCTGCGCCCGACCGATGGACAACGCATTGCCCGTGCATGGGAAGTGCATGCGGCCACCGGCCATGGGCTGGCCTGGTGGCGGCGTGAAGCCATGCTGCCCCCGCTGCCCGCGCGTTTTGTCGCCATACGTCTGCATCCCCCGCGTGACGTGCTGCGCGCGGCCATAGCCCGCCGGTTCCATGCCATGCTCGACCTTGGCGCGATGGATGAGGTCGCCCGCCTGCTGGCGCAGGACCTGTCCCCGGCCCTGCCAGCCATGCGCGCCCATGGCGTGCCCGAACTGGCCGCTGTGCTGCGGGGCGAAATGGATATGGCGGCAGCGACCCAGCAGGCCATCCGCCTGACCGGGCAATACACGAAACGACAGGCGACATGGTTCGCCCATCACGCGCTGGCGGCGGAGATGGACACATTTTTATATGAAAAACGGTTTGAAAAATGCGAAACCGCGCAACAAATGGAAAGGTGGAGCAATAAAATCATTTCTTTTGTTATTAACCGCATTGACGCGGGCCAAGGGTTTCCGTAAACCCGGCCCCGGGATTTCGCCCCCGAGGGCTGGCCGGATTGTTCCGGTGGCTTTGGGCGAAGGAGCAGGAACATGAACGCAGCATCGCACCAGACAGACCTGAAGCCTCAAACCGCTGGCACGGATACGACCGTACTCAGCGGTGCGGAAGTGCTTCTGCGCGTATTGGTCGAACAGGGGGTCGAAGTCATTTTCGGCTATCCCGGCGGCGCGGTCCTGCCGATTTATGATGCCATTTTCCGTCAGAACGCGATTCGCCACGTGCTGGTCCGTCATGAACAGGCGGCGGTGCATGCGGCCGAAGCCTATGCCCGGTCCACCGGCAAGGTCGGCGTGGTGCTGGTGACCAGCGGCCCCGGTGCGACCAACACCGTGACCGGCCTGCTGGATGCCATGCTGGATTCGATTCCGGTTGTGTGTTTTTCTGGTCAGGTGGGCGTGCCGCTGATCGGCACCGACGCCTTTCAGGAAGCCGACACCACGGGCATCACCCGCCCTGCCACCAAGTACAATTACCTTGTGCGCCGCGCGGACGAGATTGCGCCCAGCGTGCATGAAGCCTTCCATATCGCGCGCAGTGGCCGCCCCGGACCGGTGCTGGTTGATCTGCCGAAAAACCTCATGGTTGGTCCCGCGCCCTACGTGGCGCCGCCGCGCACGCCGCACCCGTCCTACCGCCCGCAAACCGAACCGGGGCGGGATGTGATCGCTCGCGCCGTGGCTGCCATGAAAGGCGCGCGCCGCCCGCTGTTCTATACCGGTGGTGGCATCATCAATGCCGGACCCGGGGCCTCCACGGCCCTGCGCCGTCTGGTGGAAAAGACGGGGTTCCCCTGCACGTCCACGCTTATGGGGCTGGGGGCGATGCCTGCGGGGGACCGTCGCTTCCTGGGCATGCTTGGCATGCACGGCACGTACGAAGCCAACATGGCCACCCATGACTGTGACGTGCTGATTGCACTCGGTTCGCGCTTTGATGACCGCGTGACCGGGCGGCTGGATGCGTTCTCGCCCGGTTCGTTCAAGATCCATGCGGATATCGACCCCAGCCAGATCAACAAGATCGTGCGGGTGGATGTTGGCGTTGTGGGGGACGCACGGCGCGTGATCGAAATGATGCTGGAGGAATGGGACTGCACCCCCGCCAATACCCGCCAGCCGATCGATGTCGCGCAGTGGTGGCACCAGATCAATGAATGGCGGAAGATCGACAGTCTCGGCTTTTCGCAGGACATGGCGCCCGATGCGATCATCCGCCCGCAATACGCCATCCGTCGCCTGCATGAGATGGCGACTGCCACGGGGCGCGATACATATGTCTCGACCGAGGTGGGGCAGCACCAGATGTGGGCGGCCCAGCATTTCGGTTTTGACAAGCCCAACCGCTGGCTGACCTCGGGCGGGCTTGGCACCATGGGCTATGGCCTGCCGGCCGCTGTTGGCGCGCAGGTCGCCCACCCCGATGCGCTGGTGATCGACATTGCGGGGGAAGCGTCCACGCTCATGAATATTCAGGAACTGTCCACCATCGCGCAGTATCGCCTGCCGGTTAAGGTGTTCATTCTGAACAACCAGTATATGGGCATGGTGCGGCAGTGGCAGGAACTGCTGCATGAATCGCGGTATTCCGAAAGCTACAGCGCGGCGCTGCCCGATTTCGTGCGGCTTGCGGAAAGCTTCCACGGGCGCGGTCTGCGGGCGACATGCGTGGGTGAACTGGATGGCGTGATTGCCGAAATGCTGGCCCATCCGGGTCCGGTGGTGGCCGATATCTGTGTTGCACAGGATGAAAACTGCTACCCCATGATCCCGTCGGGCGCGGCGCATAACCAGATGCTGCTCGGTCCCGATCAGGATGACGAGATCAGCGCCGAAGGCCGCATGCTGGTCTGATCGCCCGTCAGTCCCGGCGGCCTTTCCCGCCGGGTGCTTTTCGTCCTTATCCTGCTGGCATGCAGCCTGCGTGCCAGCACCTTCAGCAGTCAGGAAACACCATCATGACCACGCAGCAGGAGAGCCCGGTCTCCGCGGTCATTTCCATTCAGGTCGAAAACGAAAGCGGCGCGCTGGCACGTGTCATCGGCCTGTTTTCCGGTCGTGGATACAATATCGAAAGCCTGACCGTGGCCCCGGTTGATGAAACCGGCCGCCAGTCGCGCATCAATATCGTTACCACCGCCACCCCGCGCGTGCTGGAACAGATCCGCGCGCAGGTGGAACGCCTGGTGCCGGTGTACCGCGTGTCGGTCATGACGGCGGCGGACCCCCACGTCGCGCGTGAAATGGCGCTGGTCAAGGTGATCGCCAGTGGCGAACGCCGCGCCGACGCCCTGCGCATCGCGCAGGCGTTCCGCGCCCATCCTGTTGATGCCTCGGCCACTTCGTTCGTCTTTGAGCTGACGGGTGCGACCGACAAGCTCGATGCCTTTATCGACCTCATGCGTCCCCTTGGCCTGGCCGAGGTGTCGCGCACGGGTGTCGCCGCCATCGCCCGTGGCGCGGCAATCCTGTAAGGGTCGCGTTTTTACCTGATCGATTCGTTTTTCATTCCCAAGGAGTAAGATCATGCGCGTCTATTACGATCGCGATGCCGATGTGAACCTGATCAAGAGCAAGAAGGTCGCCATCATCGGTTACGGCAGCCAGGGCCATGCCCATGCCAACAACCTCAAGGATTCGGGCGTGACCGACATCGTTGTCGGCCTGCGTCCCGAATCCAAGGCCGTCGCCAAGGCCGAAGCCGCAGGCTTCAAGGTCATGACCCCCGCCGATGCCGCCAAGTGGGCCGACGTGGTGATGGTGCTGACCCCCGATGAAGGTCAGGGCGCGCTGTACAAGGAATCGCTGGAAAAGAACCTCAAGCAGGGTGCGGCGCTGGCCTTCGCCCATGGTCTGGCGATCCACTTCCGCATCATCGAAGCCCGTCCCGACCTGGACGTGTTCCTGATCGCGCCGAAGGGTCCGGGCCACACCGTGCGTTCCGAATACCAGAAGGGTGGTGGCGTGCCGTCGCTGGTGGCCGTGGCACAGAATGCTTCGGGCAATGCGCTTGAAATCGCGCTGTCCTATGCTTCCGCCAATGGCGGTGGCCGTGCGGGCATCATCGAGACGACCTTCAAGGAAGAGGTCGAAACCGATCTGTTCGGTGAGCAGGCCGTGCTGTGTGGTGGCCTGGTTGAACTGATCCGCGCCGGGTTCGAGACGCTGGTCGAAGCAGGCTACGCGCCGGAAATGGCATATTTCGAGTGTCTGCATGAAATGAAGCTGATCGTGGACCTGATCTACGAAGGCGGCATTGCGAACATGAACTACTCCATCTCCAACACGGCGGAGTATGGTGAATACGTGTCCGGCCCGCGCGTGATCACGCCGGAAACCAAGGTCGAGATGAAGAAGATCCTGACCGACATTCAGGACGGCACCTTCGTGCGCAACTTTATCCTGGAAAACCAGTCCGGCAACATCGGCTTCAAGGCTACCCGTGCCCGCAACAACGAACACCAGATCGAAAAGGTGGGCGAGAAGCTGCGCGCCATGATGTCGTGGATCGGCAAGAACAAGCTGGTCGACAAGGCCCGCAACTGATTATTGCACGACCGGGATCGGGGATGGTGCGCCATCCCTTTTTCCAGACGCCAGCCGGGCTGTCCCGGCTGGCGTTTTTTTTATGTCGGCTTTTCCAGTTGTTGCCAGCATTTGCCGTGACACGGACCGGGGCGCGGTGCCACCATGCGCGCCGGATATGAACAGCAGGAGCACCGTACCGTGACGGATTACGTGATTCCCCCCTACACCCTTCCCGTTGTGCCAGTGGAGGGGCGTGCGGGTGTCTTTCCCGTCCGGCGGATATGGTGCGTGGGGCAGAACTACGCTGCCCACGCGCGTGAAATGGGCAGCAATCCCGAACGTTCCGAACCCTTCTTCTTTTCCAAGCCGGGTGACGCGGTGGTGCCGGGTGGCGGCCTGCTACCGTTTCCGGTCAGTACGTCCGACCTGCATCATGAGGTGGAACTGGTAGCGGCCATCGCGCGTGAGGGGGAGAACATCCCCGTGGAAAAGGCGCTGTCGCATATCTATGGCTATGCCGTAGGGCTGGACATGACCCGGCGTGACCTGCAGGCCGCCGCCAAGAAGGCGGGACGGCCATGGTCGCTGGCCAAGGGGTTTGACCAGTCCTGTCCCATTTCATCCATTGTTCCCGCATCGGTCTGTGGCCACCCCGCAGGGGGCGCCATTACGCTGAGCGTGAATGGTGAATCCCGGCAGAAGGGCGATCTGGTGGAAATGATCTGGTCCGTGGCCGAGATCATCTCCTCCCTCAGCCGTTTTGTCGCCCTTGCCCCCGGTGACCTGATCATGACCGGCACCCCGTCGGGCGTGGGGCCGGTCCGGCGTGGCGATGTGCTGCATGCCACCTGCGCCGGTGTGGGGGAACTGAACGTGACCTATACCGCCTGAATACATGCGGTGCGGGCTGTCATGCCGTGCGCCAGTCATTGAGAGGCTGTTTGGAAACAGAAATTTTTTGGGTGCTGCTTTTTCAGCAAGGACGGCGTTCTTTGAAGCTTTTTTCAAAAAGCTTCACCAAAAACTCTTAACAATTTTCACGATGTTTCACGGACAGTCTCCAAATCTCTTCATGCAGAAGGATTGAAAAGACATGCAATACCGTCAGTTGGGCCGTTCCGGCCTGCGGATTTCCGCCTTTACGCTGGGTACGATGACATTTGGCGGCAAGGGTGACTTTGCCAAGACAGGTGATACCGACCTTGCCGGTGCGCGTCGGCAGATCGATCTGTGCATTGATGCCGGGGTCAACATGTTCGACACGGCCGATATCTATTCCACCGGCGTGTCGGAAGAAATCCTTGGCGCAGCACTCAGGGGCCGCAGCGACGATATCATGGTGACCACCAAGGCCCGTTTCCGCATGGGCAAGGGGGCGAATGATGCGGGCCTGTCACGCTATCACCTGGTCAGCGCATGCGAGGCCAGCCTGAAGCGGCTGGGACGTGACCATATCGACCTGTATTACCTGCACGAATGGGATGGTCAGACCCCGCTGGATGAAACGCTGGAGGCGCTGGATACCCTGACCCGGTCAGGCAAGATCCGCTATGCGGGGGTTTCCAATTTCTCGGCGTGGCACATCATGAAGGCGCTGGCTACGGCGGAACGCAACCGCCTGATCGCGCCAGTGTCACAGCAGATCTATTATTCCCTGCAGGCGCGGGATGCGGAATACGAACTCCTGCCCGTGGCGGTGGATCAGGGGATCGGTGTGCAGGTCTGGAGTCCCATGGCGGGTGGCCTGCTGTCGGGCAAATACCGGCGCGGCAAGCCCCAGCCACAGGGCACGCGGCAGATCGAGAACTGGGGCGAGCCACCGGTCCATGATATCGAGAAGCTGTATGATGTGGTGGAAGTGCTGGTCAGCATTGCCGAATCTCGTGACATTTCGGCGGCACAGGTGGCGCTGGCATGGGTGGCGCAGCGTCCGGCGGTGACCTCCATCGTGATCGGCGCGCGGACGGAGGCACAACTGATCGATAACCTCAAGGCCGCTGATCTCAGCCTGACGGCTCAGGAAATCAGCCGTCTGGATGACGCCAGCGCGCCGCCGCTGCTCTATCCCTTCTGGCATCAGGCCAGCACGGCATCGGACCGGCTTTCACCCGCCGACCTGCTGCTGCTTGGCCCGACGGTTGCCAGAAAAGGCAAGTAAGACAGATGTTTCCTTCCCCGCCCTGTCAGGGTGGGGAACCCTGTCGGTTTCATGCGGTGTTGCCGCTGGGTGAATGGCCGTTACGTTGATAAGGCACGGCAATCTTGACATGGATCAAGGTTGCAGGGGCGGCGGCAATGGTCAGCTATCCCCCATGGAAATCCGGGCTGCCCGATGCGGTATGACAGGAAACAGGGGAAGGAAATCCACGCCCGATATCTTGTAATAACATCCAGTTGATCCCATCTGGAATCCAGCGCCATGCCGTTGCCTGTTGAGGGACGGCGCAGTGGCACAACCTGTTATGTCGCCTGATTGAAAGGGACGAGGGAATAAATGAACATCGAGAAGTTTACAGAACGGTCGCGCGGCTTCCTGCAGGCGGCACAGACCATTGCCATGCGGGATTACAACCAGCAGCTGACGCCGGAGCACCTGCTCAAGGCCCTGCTGGATGACGATCAGGGGGCGGCGGCCGCCCTGATCCGCGCAGCCGGCGGGCAGGTTCCAGCCATTACGGCGGCGAATGAAGCCGCCCTTGCCAAACTGCCGAAAGTACAGGGCGGCGGCGCGGGCCAGCCCAGTGCAACGGGCGAACTGGTGCGCGTGCTGGATGCGGCCGAACAGGCCGCGCAGAAGGCGGGCGATGAATACGTGGCCCAAGACCGCCTGCTGGCTGCCATCGCCGCATCCGAGACCCCGGCCGGTCAGGCCCTGCGCGGAGGGGGTGCGACGCCACAGGCGCTGGAAAAAGCCATTGCCACCATCCGCAAGGGACGCACCGTGGATAGCGAAAACGCAGAAGCCAATTTTGACGCGCTGAAGAAATATGCCCGCGACGTGACCGAGGTTGCGCTGCAGGGCAAGCTGGACCCCGTGATCGGTCGTGACGAGGAAATCCGCCGCGCCATTCAGGTCCTTGCACGCCGCAGCAAGAACAACCCCGTCCTGATCGGTGAGCCGGGCGTGGGCAAGACCGCCATCGTCGAAGGACTGGCGCAGCGTATCGTCAATGGTGATGTGCCCGAGGCGCTGAAGAACAAGAAGCTGCTCTCGCTCGACATGGGCGCGCTGGTCGCCGGTGCGAAGTTCCGTGGTGAGTTCGAGGAACGCCTGAAGGCGGTCCTGAAGGAAATCGAGTCGGCTGAAGGCCAGATCATCCTGTTCATCGACGAAATGCATACCCTGGTGGGTGCAGGTCGCAGCGATGGCGCGATGGATGCCTCCAACCTGATCAAGCCGGAACTGGCCCGTGGCGTGCTGCACTGTATTGGTGCGACGACGCTGGATGAATATCGCAAGTATATTGAAAAAGACGCGGCCCTCGCCCGCCGGTTCCAGCCGGTCTATGTGGGTGAGCCGACGGTGGCCGACACAATTTCCATCCTGCGCGGGATCAAGGAAAAATACGAACTCCATCACGGGATCCGTATCTCCGATGGTGCGCTGGTGGCGGCGGCAACGTTGTCCAACCGCTACATCACCGACCGCTTCCTGCCCGATAAGGCCATCGACCTTGTGGATGAGGCCGCCAGTCGCCTGCGCATGCAGATCGACAGCAAGCCCGAGGAACTTGATGAACTCGATCGTCGTCTGATCCAGCTCAAGATCGAACGCGAAGCCATTCGCAAGGAAGATGACGCAGCCAGCAAGGAACGTCTGGTCAAGCTGGAAGCCGAACTGTCGGAACTGCAGGAAAAGTCTGATGCCCTGACCGCCGCCTGGCATGCTGAAAAGGATCGCGTTAACGCGGTGCAGAAGCTGCAGGAGGAAATGGATCAGGTCCGTTCGGACATCGAGATCGCCCAGCGCAAGGGGGATCTGGGGCGTGCGTCGGAACTGATGTACAGCCGCCTGCCGCAGCTTCAGGCCCAGATTGCCAAGGCGCAGGAAGAAGCTGACCAGATCAGCAAGGGCGACGGCATGGTCAGCGATACCGTGACCGATCAGGGCATTGCCGCTGTCGTATCGCGCTGGACCGGCGTGCCGGTGGACCGGATGCTGGAAGGCGAGCGCGCCAAGCTGCTGCGCATGGAAGATGAACTGCGCAAAAGCGTGGTGGGTCAGGAACCGGCCCTCAAGGCGGTGTCGAACGCGGTGCGCCGTGCCCGTGCCGGTCTGCAGGATCCCAACCGTCCCATCGGTTCGTTCCTGTTCCTTGGCCCGACGGGTGTGGGCAAGACGGAACTGTGCAAGGCGCTGGCCCGCTTCCTGTTCGATGACGAGAAGGCCCTGCTGCGTATCGACATGAGTGAGTTCATGGAGAAGCATGCAGTCGCCCGTCTGGTTGGTGCCCCTCCCGGTTATGTCGGGTATGAGGAAGGTGGCGTGCTGACCGAGGCCGTCCGTCGCCGTCCCTATCAGGTCATCTTGTTCGATGAAGTCGAAAAAGCGCATGAGGATGTGTTCAACATCCTGCTGCAGGTGCTTGATGATGGCCGCCTGACCGATGGGCAGGGCCGCACGGTTGATTTCCGCAACACCCTGATCGTGCTGACCAGTAACCTTGGTTCCGAAGTGCTGGCCCATCTGCCGGATGGGGAATCGGTCGAAAGCGTGCGGCCGGAAGTCATGCAGGTCGTGCGCAACCACTTCCGGCCCGAGTTCCTCAACCGTCTGGATGAAATCATCCTGTTCTCCCGTCTGCAGAAGGCGGATATGGGCAAGATCGTGGAAATCCAGATCGGTCGCCTGCGCAAGCTGCTGGATGAGCGCAACATTCAGTTGCGTCTGGACAAGCGCGGTGAGGCATGGCTGGCGAACGAAGGCTATGACCCCGTGTATGGTGCGCGTCCGCTCAAGCGCGTGATCCAGCGTGCATTGCAGAACCCGCTGGCGGGCCTGCTGCTGGAAGGCACCATCCATGATGGTGAAACCGTCACCGTTGATGCAAAGGATGACCACCTGACCATCAATGGGAACGAGGTGGATGCCGACTGATATCGGCACGCCACACCGGACTTGGAGAAAGGAGGGGCTTGCCT
>NZ_JBXAYQ010000006.1:0-106554 GCF_057359305.1 Komagataeibacter ossonobensis
AAAAGCTTCAAAAAGAATGCCGCCTTTTTGAAAAAAGGCGGCACCCGAAAACTTTTACTGCTTTCTCAATAATCGCCCGGCGATCATTCGCCGCCGTTATCGGCGGGCTGGAACGGCATGACCGGGTATTTGCCGCTCTTGGCAATTTCTTCGGGATCTTCGGTCGCGGCGGGGAGGTACACCGACGGCAGCGCCTGATTCAGATAGGTCACGACCTGGTCGCTGATATCAAGGCTGTTGTCATGCAGGGCGGCAGTACCAGCCTGCAGCACCATGGTCATGCCGCGGGCTGAGGCAATGGCGCTGACAATCTGCTGCATTTCACGCTGCACCTGATTCAGGGCAACCTGCGCGTCTTCTTCCAGAATCCGGTTCCGGTTACCGAATTTGGTGCGATCGGCGTTCACGCGCTTCTGCAGTTCCTGCTGCTGTTCGGGCGTGGGGGCCTTGCCTGCCTTGATGATGGACTGGCGTAGGGCCTGAAGCTGTCCATCCTCGGCCCGGACGTCACGCACCAGTGCTTCGCGCCGGGTGCCCAGTTCGGTCTGCAGCTTCTGCACGGCAGTGGACTGCGCCATGATCTGCTGGGTGTTGAAAATGCCGATGACAGGGGCCACAGGCTTCGTGCCCGGGGGCAGCGGCTTGAATTCCGGCACGGGCGGCATGGGCAGTATGGGGGCCTGCTGCTGGCCGCCACCGGCATCCTGCGCCATGGCAAGGACAGGGGTCAGGGCAAGTGCCGCCCCACAAACCGCGCCACATAGCCGCGCGTATCCGGTCCGGGCCATAATGCTGCTGCGCATACCTGTCATTATCCGATCCATTATTGTTCCGCTATCGTGGTTTCTGCGTAGCGGATCGTATGGCGAATGAACATACCCGCACAGCCCAAAAAACGCATTTTCCCCTAAATGCGCTCCGCATCACAGCGTTACAGCCGCCAGATCAGCGGGGTATGCGACAGGAAAATCAGGCACAGCCCCCCAAGGAACAGGACACGGAACCCGCGATTGGCCCCTTTTTCCAGAAGTTCGTCACGGGTGATGATCTGCATGAAGGAATCGGATATGCCGCCGCGCGCCTCTTCCGGCAGGGCGGCCAGCCTGCCACGCCATTCGTTGCGGTGCCGCGCCTGCTCGGTATGGGAAATGTTGGCGCGGCGATAGAGGCTGTCCACGTATTCGTCCAGATCCTCGATCCGGAACATGACCCCGCTCTTGTTGCGCATGGCGGCGTGCGGCCCCGCATTCACCAGACGCAGGCTGCGCAGCCGCAGCAGCGTGATGCCCACATACTCCGCAGCCTCGCGCACCGACAGCATGCGCTTGAGGGGGAACATGTGAACTGTCGCCTGCGGATCGCCTACGCTATCGGATGATGGGGGAAGGCTCATGATGTCCCAAAGGGTCAACCATCCATCCGGACCAAGTCAATCGGAATATGGCCCCTGCCTGCCCGCCCGCGACATATGACCCATGCAGCGTGTCATGAGCCAGGTGCTAGCGGCAGACCCGTCGGCTGCCATCGGCGGCGATATAGGTGCCGGTCTGCGCATCGAAACACGCATTGGCGGCACAACTGCTGGTGGTGGGGGTGATGTCGGGGTGCACGGTGGCGCCGATGCTGTTCGCCTCCCGTGCGGCATGGCCACATAGCGGCGTATCCGCAGGGGCCGAAGGGTCATTGGTCAGGATGGTGCCCTGTGGCGGCGCGCCTTCTTCCCCCGTCAGTCCGGGGGCGAAATCCTGTGGCGGGATGCGCCCCGGCGTTGTGGCCTGCCCCACGGCGGGACGGGGGGCGGACCGGTGCGCCGCGTGCCCCGCGCATCCCGCCAGCAGCAGGGCGGCGCCCATGGCGCAGAATCGTGTCGTTATCGTCATGTTTCGTGCCCGTATGTGCATTACAGATCCAGATGCCCCTGCTGCCTGTCCTCCGCCCCGATGGGACGGGCGGCGACCTGGCCATCGGCAAAGGTCAGGGTCACCTGTTTCGCCCGGCGCGCCTGCGCCGCATGCGCCAGCGGTTTGCCCGCGCTGTCGGTCACCAGCACATAGCCGCGTTCCAGCACGGCCTGCGGGGAAAGGGAAGCCAGTTGTCCCGCCGCCCCGGCAAGGCGGCTGGCGCTGGCGCGCAACTGCGCCACCAGCATGGCGGGCGGCACGCGCAGCCCCCGCAATGTGGACACGCGGCGGTGCAGGTATCCGGCCATCGCCTGCTGGCACGCAGCATCAACCCGCGCAAGGTCGGCGCGGCGCAGTGCAAGAACCATCTGCGGCGCGGGCAGCCGGTCGGACGCATTGCGCAGGCGGCTGCGCAGCTGTTCCATGCGTGTCGGCAGCGCCAGATCCAGCCGGTAAGCCCGATCATCCAGTCGCCGCCGGGCGTTTTCCACCACGGCGGGCAGATCCGGCAGCCCCGCCGCCGCCCGGTCCAGACGCGCGCACGCCAGTTGCAGCGTGCGCCCAAGTCCACCGCGCAGGCGCGCGTCACGCTGCGCCAGGTCCGCCTCCAGTTCGGCACGCACCGGCACCGCCATTTCGGCTGCCGCCGTTGGCGTGGGCGCGCGACGGTCAGACACGAAATCAACCAGGGTCGTATCCGTTTCATGCCCGACGGCGGAAATGACCGGAATGCGGCACGCCGCCACCGCGCGCAGCACCGCTTCGTCATTGAAGGCCATGAGGTCTTCCAGCGACCCACCCCCACGCGCGACGATCAGCACATCAGGGCGCGGCACCGTGCCGCCACCCGTAATCGCGTCAAAACCCGTAATGGCATGGGCGATCTGTTCGGCGGCACCCTCCCCCTGCACCGCCACCGGCCAGACCAGAACGGGATGGGGAAAGCGGCGGGCAATGGTAGTGCGGATATCATGCAGCACCGCACCCTGCGGTGACGTGACCACCCCGATCACACGCGGCAGGAAGGGCAGTAGCCGCTTGCGGTCCGCATCGAACAGGCCTTCCGCCGCAAGGCGCAGGCGCAGGCGTTCGATCCGGGCCAGCAGCGCACCCTCGCCCGCGTATTCCAGCCGGTCGATCACCATCTGGTAGGAAGAGCGTTCGCCATAGGCGGAAATCCGGCCCGTGGCGATGACCTCCACCCCGTTTTCCGGCTTCAGCCCCAGCCGGGGCACGGTGCCCCGCCAGACGACGGAGGATAGCTTGCCCCCTTCATCCTTGAGCGCAAAATACAGGTGCCCGGACCGTGCACGCATGAATTCCGTGATTTCACCACGCACGCGAATGCGGCCGAACGTGCCTTCAAGCACACGGCGGATGGCCCCTGAGATCTCGGCGACCGAAAATTCAGGGGTATTGCCGCCCATGGCGCGGCCGGAGTCGGGAAACTGTTCATCCATCCGCGCAAGGTATGATAGAGACGGCCACCCCGAAAGGGCAGAGATGAAAAACGGGAGAAACGAGTGATGCGGGTGCTGCTGGTTGGATCAGGCGGACGGGAACATGCCATGGCCGCTGCCATTGCGCGGTCGCCATTGCTTGATGCCCTGTTCATTGCGCCGGGCAACCCCGGCACGGCAGTGCTGGGCACGAACTGTCCCGTCCGCGCCGATGACGTGCCGGGCCTGATCGCGCTGGCGCAGCGTGAACGCATCGACCTGATCGTGCCCGGCCCCGAAGCGCCGCTGGTGGCGGGCATTGCCGATGCCTGCGCCAAAGCGGGCATCGCCTGCGCCGGTCCCACGCAGGCTGCCGCCGCACTGGAAGGCAGCAAGACCTTTACCAAGGAAGTCTGTGATGCGGCGGGCATCCCCACCGCGCGGTGGGAACGCTTTGACGCGGCCGCCCCTGCGCTGGATTACGTGCGCCGCCATGGTGCGCCGGTCGTGGTGAAGGCCGATGGTCTTGCGGCAGGCAAGGGCGTGGTCGTGGCGCAGAGCGTGGCAGAAGCCGAGCAGGCGATTACCGACATGATGACCGACGGCACGCTGGGACAGGCGGGCCACAGCGTGGTGATCGAGGACTGCCTGATGGGCGACGAGGTTTCCCTGTTCGCCTTCTGCGCGGGGGAAACCGCCGTACTGATCGGTGCGGCACAGGACCACAAGCGCATTGGCGATGGTGACACCGGCCCCAATACCGGCGGCATGGGCGCGGTTTCCCCCCCCACCGGGTTTGACCACGCGCAGCAGGAAGCGGCGCTGGACCTGCTGGTGCGCCCCATGCTGCGTGAAATGGCGCGTCGCGGTACGCCGTTCACCGGCATCATTTTCGCGGGCCTCATGCTGACCCCGACCGGCCCACAGCTGATCGAATACAATGTCCGCCTTGGCGACCCGGAAGCGCAGGCCCTGCTGATCCGTCTGGAAAGCGACCTGCTGGCCGCCCTTGCCGCTGTGGCGAAGGGCCAGCTGGAACACACCGATATCCGCTTTTCCAGCCAGTCCTCGATAAGCGTGGTCATGGCCGCGCGTGGCTATCCCGGCAAGCCGGTGACGGGCGGCGTGATCCGTCATATTGCGGCGGCCGAGGCCATGCCGGGCGTGCATGTGTTCCAGGCGGGCACGAAACGGGATGCGGCGGGCGAACTAGTGGCGGCAGGTGGTCGCGTTCTGGCGGTCTGCGCCACGGGGGACACGCTACGGCAGGCGCGTGACCGGGCGTATGAGGCCATAAAGGCCATTGACTGGCCCGATGGCATTTACCGCCATGACATCGGCCTGCGCGCGCTTAACGCACAGGGCTGACCGTACGACCCTGCCGCACCATTTCCCCTGCATCCGCATGGATGTCGGGGGCGTTGCGGTAGAACCATGTTACGTTGCATAGACGCAACAGATGACTCCCGCCTGAAAAGCCGCTGCCATGCCCCCCCGATCCCCCCCTGTCCTGACCGAAGGCGAAGGCCTGCATGGCGCGGCCCGCGTCCGCGCTGTGACGGCGGTGGCGCTGTCGGTGCTGCTGGCGCTGCTGGATTACGCCATCGCCAACGTCGCACTGCCCACCATTGCGCAGGATATTCATGTCTCGCCCGCATCAGCGGTGTGGATCGTCAATTCCTACCAGCTGGCCAGCGTGGTCTCGCTCCTGCCCATGGCGGCACTGGGGTCACGCATCGGCTTTGCGCGGCTGTGCCAGATCGGGCTGGCGCTGCTGACGGTGGCGTCACTGTTCTGCGCGCTGTCGCATTCGCTGCTCATGCTGGCACTGGCGCGCGCGGTACAGGGCGTGGGTGGTGCGTGCATCATGAGTGTCAGCATCGCGCTGATCCGCTTCATCTATCCCCATGCCATCCTTGGTCGCGGCATTGCACTGAATGGCGTAATGGTGGCGCTGGGCGTAGGCGGGGGGCCGACGGTGGCCTCCATCATCCTGACGGTCGCCACATGGCCATGGCTGTTCCTGATCAACATTCCGCTGGGGCTGACGGCCCTTGTGCTGGCACTGGTTTCCCTGCCGCGCACGCCCATCAGCGCGGGCACGTTTGACGGGATCAGCGCCCTGCTGAACGTGCTGGCCTTTGGCGCGCTGATCATGGCGGGGGATTCGGTGGCGCACCATGCGGGCATGCCACAGGTCATCGTGCTGCTGTTGACCGGGATTGTCGCGGGCTGGCTGCTGGTGCGCCGCCAGCGTGGGCGCGCACATCCCATGTTTCCGGTGGACATGTTGCGTATTTCCGCCTTCCGCATGGGCACGCTGGTGGGATTCGTAGCCTTTGTGTCCTCCAACCTGTTCATGATCTCGTTTCCGTTCACGCTGCAGTCCATGTTCCATTACCCGCCATCCATCGTGGGGCTGCTCATGACACCGTGGCCGGTCGGCATCATGGCCGTCGCCCCCGTCATAAGCAGGCTGACGGACCGGGTACCGGCCGCCATCCTGTCATCAGTCGGGCTGTTCATGACTTCGATGGGGTTCCTGACGCTCTATTTCCTGCCGCCCCATCCGCAATGGTACGACATTGCGTGGCGCATCACGATCGCGGGCATGGGCTTTGGTGTTTTCCAGCCCCCCAACAACCGCATCATGATGATTACCGCGCCACCGGGGCGTTCGGGCAGCGCATCGGGCATGGTGCAGATCGCGCGCCAGTGCGGACAGGCCACCGGGGCCATGTGCGTGGCCATGGCCTTTGGCCTGATCGCGCATGACGCGGAACGTAGCTGCCTGGGCTTCGGGTCGGCTGTCGCCTTCATCGGCATGCTGTGCAGCGCCAGCCGGCTGATCAGCCGCCGGGCGGCATCGCCAACAATTTCAAAATAAAGGAAATTTCAAGGTATTGCGGTTTTTCAAAAAAGTGGCGTCCCTTGAAGCTTCTTGAAAAAAAGCTTCACCAAAAACGTCTTCACACAGGGTCAGGGGGCGGCGCGTTCGTCCACCCTGTCCACCACGCTTTCGACATCCGGCGCGCTTTTTCCCACAATCAGGTTCATCAGCACGCCCGACAGGATACACAGCAGCACGCCATTGCCCAGTAGCAGTCGCGCCAGCCCGTTCAGGTGGGTAAAAAGATCCGGGCACGCCATGGGCAGAACACCCAGACCGATGGACACGGCGGCAATCAGGCCATTGCGCGTGCCCTCGAAACGGACATGCAGCAGTTCGCGTATGCCACCAATGGTGGTCATGCCGAACATGACCAGACCACATCCCCCCAGCACCGGCGGTGGCAGGGCCGCGATCAGCGCACCCAGCTTGGGAAACAGGCCCAGCCCGATCATGACCACGCCAGCGGCGGCCACGACAAAGCGGCTGCGGATATCGGTTATGGCGATCAGCCCGGTATTCTGCGTAAAAGCGTTGTAGGGAAAGCTGTTGAACGTCCCGCCCAGCATGGTGGACAGGCCATCGGCCCGCAACGCGCCCGCAATGGTGGCGTCGGTCACCGGCACATCGACCACGCGGCCAATGGCCAGGCAGTTTCCGGTGGTTTCGGCCACGATGATGACCATGCTCAGCAGCATGATGACCACCGGCATGGCATGGAATTCAGGCAGGCCGAATGCAAAGGGCATGCTGACGGCAAACCACGGGGCATCGGCCACCATGCCATAATGCCCCATGCCGCACAGGGCCGCGAGGATACTGCCCGCGATCAGCCCCACCAGAACGCTGATATTGGCCACGAACCCCTTGCCCCATGCCTGCACCCCCACGGTGATGAGGATGGTGACAAACGCCAGGCCCAGGTTTGCAATACTGCCGAAACCGGGCGCACCGGGCGTGCCACCGCCAATCCACCGCCCCGCCACCGGCACCAGCGTCAGGCCGATGATGGTAATCAGGCACCCGATCACCACGGGTGGGAAAAACCGCATGAGCCGCGCCATGACCGGCGCCAGCACCACCATTGCCAGTCCCGCGCCAATGACCGCGCCAAAGACAGAGCGTACCCCGTATATCTGGCCGATCAGCAGCATGGACGCCAGCATGGCGAAGGATGACCCCTGCACAATGGGCAGGCGGGAGCCGAACCTGCCGATCCCGATGCTCTGTATGATCGTGGCGATGCCCGATGTCATCAGCCCGCAATTGATCAGCAGGACAGTCTGTGCCGGTGACAGATGCATGGCCGCGGCAAAGACCAATGGCACGGCGACCGTACCGGCGTACATGACCAGCGCATGCTGCAGGCCAAAGGCAAACAGCATGCCTGCGGGCAGCATTTCATCAACGGGGTGTACCGGGCCTGTTTTCACAATCCATTTCCCATACTGACTGCCCCCGCGTTTTCACCACGGCGGGACAGCATTGACACAAAGAACCCCGCCTTTTGGAAAAAAGGCGGGGTTTGCCGTGTGTGATGACGATCAGAAGGAAGTGGAAATCGTGCCGGTCATGGTGAAGCGCGGCTCGACCATGAAGGAGTTGCCGTCTGCTGCACGACCCGTGGGGCTGGATGCACCATAGAACACCGGGTAGCTGCCACTCTGGCTGCCGGCATGATAGATGGCCCCCATGGCCCCTGTCCGCACGATGGAGCCGGTCAGGTTGGTAAAGTTCAGCTTGAAAGAAGGCGACTTGGCATACATGAACGGCTTGAAGTGATACCCCAGCGACAGGGTATCGGTCACGTAGCCGGGCATGCGCTCACTGTTGTCCAGCGCGACAGACTGCGGACCCGTGTAGTGCACGGCAGCATTGGCAAAGAAACCCTTGTATTTATAGGTCAGGCCAAAGTTTGCCATCACATGCGGCGCCATGATGGCCTGCTGGCCTTTTGCCGCAATCGTCTTGCCGTAGCTGGCATCAAACGGGTTGGAGTCCACCACATTGGAATCCTGCGTTGCGTGCAGGTATTCAAACGAAGCGTAGGGACTGAACCCGTGGAACGGGCGGCTAGCGATCATGACGTCAAAGCCACGCATGGTCTGGTTGCCACCCTCGATCGGCATGTACTGGTTGGCGCCCAGATAGGTGCTGAGAATACGGTTCGTCACATTGTAGTTGAACAGTGACAGGTCAAGCATCACGTATTTGTCGTGATAGCGATAACCCAGCTCTTCCTTGATGGAATACTGGTTTTTCAGCATGGGTGAACCCGTCGTGGGTGACAGCCAGCCCAGATCCGTAGCACTCGGCTGACGGTAATCACCTTCGGCATTCACATAGATCTGGTGATGATCGTTGAAAGTGTAGCTGATGGAAAGCTGCGGCAGGGGTTCGGTCGTATTGGCGCCGTTATGGCCCGTTTGGTGCCCATTCTGGCCATAAACCCACTTGCGCGCATCGGAATTGGCTGCCCAGCCCTTGTTCCATGCATCAGACATGACGAATTTAAAGCCCGCATGGATCTGCAGCTTGTCGTTAAAGTACTTCGCGGTATCCTGAATGAACAGCGAATGCAGTTCATAACCGGCATCAACACCGGTAATACCGTACCCATTGGCGGCCGTACCCTGATATTGCTGCCAGTTGGGGCTGGGTGCTGCCCCGTTCGCCATGGTGTACCCGGTGGGATAATTCTGGATGGTCTGGTTGTTTTCATACCAGTACCCAAACGAAAGATGGTTGTGCCGATCGATGTCGTAACTCACCTTGGCGACCGCACCGACCTGCCGGGCTTCGTTTTCCAGGAAATAGCTGGTGTAGTTGCGGTTTTCGGACGCACTCCAGTTCTGGCCGTACAGGGTATTGTTCCCCGGTGAGGCATCCCACCCCTGACCGAAGCTGAAATAAGGCTGCAGGTCGAAGGCGAATTTTGCAGGCAGCACGACATGGATCGGCGCCGTCAGGAAGATCTGGTTCCAGTGGTCGTTATTGTTTTTCCAGTAGTTATCGCTGGTCGGGTCGGAATTACGGCCGTAACCGGTGCCCGTGTGCTTGTAGTTATAGAACGCCGTGCTGTCGGGATAGGCGTCGATGGTGAAGTCCTCGGAGTTCCATGACACAAACAGCTTGGCATTGGATCCGTTGGCCCAGTCCTTCTGCAGCCCGAAATCAATATGCTTGCGCTGGTTGATACCAGATCCCATCCACGAACGTGAATGCGTGTTGGAGAACGAGAAGTAGCTACGGATACCGGTCCTGCCGATGTCACCCGATTCAAGGCGGATGAACTCACGCGACATGTTGTTCGTCCCGTAGGAGAAATCGGTCATGCCACCGAATTTGTGCGATGCCGTGTGAGAACGTTCGTTCATCACACCGCCTGCAGCGGACATGGCGGGCAGGTCCGTGGCGGAACTGCCGGGCGTGACCTCCACACTTTCCAGGTTTTCGGAATCGATATCTTCGTTAAGGTACTTCGCCGCTGCTGCTGGTGCGCCATCCAGCATAAGTCCCATATCCAGATCAGTCAGACCACGGGTCTGGATCTGGCCGCCTTCCATGCCCGACGGGTCGGGTGTGGTCACGTTCATGCTGGGCAGGTTCTTGACCAGATCCAGTGCGGTGCTGGTCGGGCTGCGCATTTCGATGAACTGCTTGCCAATGGTCTGGACCGCATGCGGCGCCGTTTCCAGCCGCATCATGCCGCCGCCGCCATCACGCGCCTGACGGGACGAGGCGACACGGATCATTTCCGGCCCCTGATGGTCCACGATACCTGCAGGCTGTGCCGGGGCGGCAGCCTTTGGTTGTGCCGCCGCAACATGTCGGGGCGTGACATGGCGGTGCTGCTGCGCCGGTGTGGTGGTGGGCGTGGCCGTCTGTGCCCACGCATCCGCCCCCGTGGCGATACAGACGGTCCCCACCAGGCAGGACATGGCACGCAGCCGTGTCTTCAGCCCCGGCATCCGCAGACCGGCAAGTCCGGCGCGCGCTCCCGTGACCCGTACCTGACGTTTTACTGCGCTATAGATATCCCGGCCCGTCTTCATGTATTCCCCCGCAAATATATGTGGTGCCCGCGCTCACGGACACAGCCATACGGTTTCCAGTGGCAGCCATCCCCGTCTGCCTTCCTGTCCACAGCCCCGTCCCGTCCGGTCATGTGAAGTAATTACGGAAACTGAACATCCCGCCTGTCTGTTGACTTATGAAATACACATGCGCAGGCAAAGTTTAAAAAATGCAACACGCTGTTTATCTATCTGACCATAGGCCGCCGACCCCGACGGGTATCAGCACGTATCCCGCACAAATACAACGATTTTTGCATTTTTTCTGTTTTGGGGAACAGGTGTCGGGCGGCCTGGAACACGCTGAACAATGTGGTCTGTGTGTCTTTGATACCACAGGGTAAATCACCAGAATGCCTTAAAAAACAGCATTTCTTACGGCTGGAACCGGGCATAAAAAAACGGCCCCTCCCGAAGGAGGGGCCGTTGCGCTGATTGTTATACAGTAATCAGGAACTGACTGGCTTACTGCGCATCCATGAACTGATCGCTGCCCATGATACCCAGCTTGCTCACACCCAGGCGCTGCGCATCCGCCAGCACCTTCGCCACGACCTTGTAGCTGGCCAGGCGATCGGGATGGATGTGCATTTCCGGCTGGACCGGCTGGGCTGCCGCGTCCTTGAAACGGGCCTGAAGGTCCGCGTCACCGGCAACGGGTTCGCCATTCCACGTGATGGTGTTGTCAAAATCGATCGCCACCGTGTCCACAACCGGATCCGGAGCGGTGGAAGGCGGGGGATTGCCCTGCGGCAGATCGATCGAGACCGAATGCGTCTGGAGCGGAATGGTGATGATCAGCATGATCAACAGCACCAGCATGACGTCAATCAGGGGCGTGGTATTGATATCGACAATACCTTCGTCCTCGGTCGTGCTGTCTGAGCCGATATTCATGCCCATGGTCTACTCTCCCGAAATTGGCCGGGGCACACAGGCCCCGGCCGGGAATGGATATCAGCCGTGCGGCTGCTCGGTAATGAAGTCGATGTGGATGATACCCGCCTGCTGACAGGCTGCAATCACCTTGCCCACACCTTCATATTTCGCCGCCTGGTCACCACGGATCTGGATCTGTGGCTGCGGGTTTTCCGCCGCCACGTGTTCCAGATGGGATTCCAGGTCGGCATAACTGGTAAGCGGCGTTTCGTTCCAGTATGCCTGCCCCTGCGGGGTCACCGCGATGACGATGTTGTTCATCATCGTCCGGGTGGGCTGGTTAGCATCCATGGGGAGGCTAACCTTGATGGTATGTGTCGCGACGGGGATGGTGATCAGGAAGATGATCAGCAGCACCAGCATGACATCGACAAGCGGTGTGGTGTTGATGGCGGACACCACCTCGTCTTCATCGCTGCCACCTCCAACTTGCATACCCATGATCAGGCCACCCGGTTATCGATAGTCGTCGTGGTCGGGGAGTTGTCCGGATGAATGGTGATGTCCGCACCATGGCGATAACCACCCATCAGGATCGACTGCACGTCAGCGGCGAAGTTGCGGATCTTGTCCATTGCACCCTTGTTGCGGCGGACCAGCAGGTTGTAGCCCAGAACCGCAGGCACGGCGGTGCCCAGGCCGATGGCGGTCATGATCAGCGATTCACCAACCGGACCGGCAACCTTGTCGATCGAGGCCTGCCCCGCGATGCCGATGGCCGTCAGCGCGTGATAGATGCCCCAGACGGTCCCGAACAGACCCACGAACGGGGAGGTCGAACCCACGGTGCCGAGGAAGGCAAGGCCGCCCTGCAGCTTGGTCTGGATCACGTCAACCGAACGCTGGATGGACATGGTGGTCCAGGAATGCAGGTCGATGGATTCCTGCATCGTGCCTTCGTGGTGTTCGGCGGCCTTGACGCCGGTATCGGCGATATAGCGGAACGGGGAGTTCGCGGGCAGGGCGGCAGCACCGTCCTTGATGGAACCCTTGGTCCAGAAATCGCTCATCACCTGCTTGGCGGCGTTCATGACACGCGCCTGCTCAAAGAACTTGGTGATCATGATGTACCATGTGCCAAGCGACATGAAGACCATGATCAGCAGGACGCCACGGGCGATGAAGTCACCATTGGCCCAAAGCGCGCCAAGGCCGTACGGGTTACCCTCGGGCGCCTTGGGGGCGTCGGCCGGCGGGGCTTCAGCAGCGGGGGCAGGCGCAGGCGCCGGTGCGGCATCGGCCGGAGCGGCTGCCTGCGGGGCCGGGGCGTCCGCGCCGGGTGCCGGGGTGGCGGCAGCGCCGCTGCCATCGGTTGCAGGGGCGGAAACCGCCGGTGCCGTGGCCGCATCGCTAGCGGCCGGGGCGGCATCCTGGGCCAGCGCGGCAAGCGGGGAAGCCGCGCACAGCATGGCAGCGAAAGCAGCCGAGGCAACAAGAGTGTGTTTACGATGCAGTCTGATCATTTAACCAAAATCCTCTGGAGCAGGATGTTTTTTCCGAGGCGGCGGGGTGCTGCCGGCCCCCGCCGTGCCTGACCTAACATTCAGGCTCAGTCATTCAGACTGAACGTGATCGTATAGAGATGGTGGAACTCCTTGACGGGCACACCATTTTTGACAGCCGGCGCATAACGCGAACGGCGGACTGCCTTCAGCGCGGCGTCAGCGAATGCCTGACCGCCCTTTACATTGACCACCTGGCAGTTGCTGGTGACACCGCTGGGTTCCACGTCACATGCCACGGACACAACGCCTTCACGACCTTCTTCCGACATTTCTTCCGGATATTCCGGAACGACATGGTTCAGCGGCGACGTGCCGGCCATGTGATCGGGTACCGGCGGGGCGTTGGACACGGGCGCATCAGCCGGCGGGGTCGCCTTTGCGGGCGGCATCGCCTTCGGCGGCTTCGTGTGGGTCACCTTCATCGGCGGCGGCGGCGTCGGCACCTGGATCTTCGGCGGCGGAATATACGGCGGCGGCGGCTGCGTAATTTCCGGCGGCGGTGGCGGTGGCGGCGGCGGTGGCGGCGGTGGCGGCGGTTCCTTGATCATGTGGACCTGCACCGGCGGCCGCGGCGGTTCCTTGGGTGCATCCGGCGGGGAGCTAAGCCCGAACAGGAGCGCCAGCACCAGCAGCCCTTCAAACACCAGGACAAGCGCGAAAACGATTACCTTTTGTAGTCTATTATCACTCTGTTCCGCATACGTCATACCCATACCTCACTCAGAACGGCATAGTTTTAGGAAGGAATTATTACAGAATTTGTTCTGGATGTTCTGATTTCACCAATTTTACTACGGGAGTATGACCAGATTTCTACGAAACGACTGATGCGATCCGCCTTGTTCTCCCCGGCTCAACCCTGAAGCACGATACCCCCCCTTTCCGGCGGAACGGAAAGGCACGACCATCGCCACCTCCGGCAGTGCATATGCCAATGCATGGACATCGCATGCACCCTGCCCTGACAGGCCAAGCCACTCATTCATCACGCTTTATCCATAAACATTATTAACATCTCGAAATCAACCCTGATCTTGTATGAAATAATCTCGGTATGAACGTCCTGCCCGACACATCATGGCCCATGGCGCGAAACGCCTTATGAAACAGCCCCTGTCAGTGCCCGGCAGGCCAGTAAAAAACTCTTGCCTGCCAGCTTGATCAAAAAAAAATCCCAGTCAAGCAAACTGTTAAAAAATGAAGGAAAAAAATCTGCCATTCCTGCTGGAATGTCCCGTTTCCCCACAAAACGTTGCTATTTCGATACAAAATAGCAGTCGGCAAATATAAGCTGCAACGATAAATTCATTTCACTGTATTTTCAGGTGAAATGAATCAGCTCCCGTCCCGCCCTGTCCGGGTCGCCATGCCGCTGAAACGGGGCAGCGTTTCCGGTGCGGCCTGATAGGCCAGCGCCTCCCCCTGCTTCACCATTTCCAGACAGGCGGCGAACGTACTGCTCCATGCCGAACGCCGCTGTCCTGATGACATTTCGGCAGCCGGACCCGCGCGCACGGAATCGGGCAGCATCCGGTCCAGTGATACCGGCTCGTCACGGGCCTGCGCCAGACATGTGCGTACACGCGCGCGGGCGTCCTCCACGGAAAACAGGTCAAGCTGCACGGGGGCGTAGAACGGTGTCTCAACCGGCATGACGCCCCAGTTCCCGTCGAATACCGCAAGGCATCCCCACAGGAATTCGATCCGGTCCACTTCCCACTGCACCGATTCGTCCCCTTCGGGGGCAACCGCGCCGCCAAAGGCATGTACATCACGGCCAAGCTGTTCGCGCACCGCAAGCCAGCCGGCAAGGCGGACGGCATCCTCCGCCGCCAGAAGGCGGGTGCGCAGGTCGGCTGCTTCCTGTGTCGCCTGCTGCTGGCGCGGATCATCCGCAGGCAGCATGAGGCGCGAACGCAGCAGCAGCAGCCCCGACGCCATGACCGCCCACTGCGCCTTGATCCCCAGCGGCAGCGATGTATGCGTACGTGCCGCTTCGGCCAGCTGGTCGATCAGGGTAACGATATCCAGCCGCGCCAGGTCGATTTCGCGCGCATGCGCCAGTTGCAGCAGGTGCGACAGGCCACCGTGGTAGATATCGAGTACAATGACCGGGTCGCCATCGGGCAGCTTTCCGCTGAACAGGTCGGCCTGCCCCGTCATGCCAGCGACCGTTCCGACAGGCGGAATGTCAGGGTGGGATAATGTTCCTCCATCCGGCGGATCACGGGGGCAGGCGTGCCCATGCGGGTGAAAAAGCCATACACCATGGCCCGGTGGCCACGCGGCAGTCGGCGGCCCGCCTTGCGCCCCGGCAGATGGCGCACCTGCCGCGGCGCTTCGGTCAGGCCCCAGTTATCGCGCAGCCAGGACCGCGCATCGGGATGGGTGGCGCCAAGCTGGAGAATCCGCTCCGGCACCGGGACAAGCTGGTGGAAATCCAGCGGGCAGGCCTTTTCCGCCCGCAGGCCCAGCCGGGCGTGACGGGCCTCCGCCGCCGCGCGGAACTGGCGCGCCAGGATCCGGCAGCCGTCAATGGACAGCCCGGCCCGCCCGCGCGCGGGCGAATTGGCGCCGATCGCCAGCGCGAACATGTCTTCCTCCACCCGTTCGGCGTCAAACGGCCATGGGATCAGGCCGGGACCGGCGGCCTCCGCCACAAAGGCGTCCATGCCCGCATCCGGCCCGTAGACCAGCAGGTGCCACCATTGCCATGGCGAGGGTTCAGCCGGCTGCGGCCACGCGGAAAGCGGACGCCGCCCCCGTCTTCCCGGTGTGCGCCGCGCAGTCTCGGCGGTCTCCTCCTCCCGTGCGGTGGCAGGGGGCAGGTCAGCCCAGGGCAGGCGCAGGTTTTCAGTCATGGGCCAGCAGGCGTTCATAAGGGCGCAGGGCGCGCGGGTCACGATAACGGGTATGCTGGCATAGCGCGTCGGTTTCCATGCCCTGCCGCAATGCCGCGACAATATAGCCAGAGCGCAGGGCATGCGCGCTTAACGTCGCAACGATATCCGGCTGGATTTCCGCCATCAGCGCGCGGCGTTGCAGGATACGGGTCACGGCGTACGGGGTCAGCGCACGGCCGCCCACGCGCTCCCCCTTGGAAATGGCGCGGAACAGCGGTCCGGTCTGCCGGTGCGCCACATGCTGCCACGCGGCGAACGCCGCGGCAGGACACAGTGCGCCATCGGGTGACAGGGGCAGGGTGACGGACTGTGCGGCATCTTCTTCCCGAATGGTCAGCACGACCGCCGTACGGTCAACGCGCACGTCTTCCACCTGCAGTCCCACCAGTTCCGAACGCCGCAGCGCCCCCGCGAAACCGAACAGCAGCAGGCAACGGTCCCGCAGGCCCCGTGGGGATCCGTCCGCACAGCATTCAACCATGGCGCGCAGCATGTCCGGCGTCACCACCGCAGGCGGTGCGGCCTGGCGGCTGGCACGTTCGGTCATGTCTGTCACCGCCGCGCGGAGAACGGGGTCGGTCACGTCCCACGCCATGTCGTTAAAACGGTGCATCTTGCCAATCGCAGCCAGCCTGCGCCGGATGGTGGCAGGCGCGAATTCGGTCAGGCTGCGCAGATAGGTCGCCACGACCTGCGCTGTGGCGGGAATGGGGGACACGGCATGGACCGCGCACCAATTGGTGAAATGCACCCAGTCCGCACGATAGGCACGCAGGGTGGCCACGGCTTCGCGCGCGGGGGCGGCGATATCACTGGCCCCTGTCATGGGCTGCTCCTGTATCGTGACCGTGTCAGACCAGTTCCATCCGGTTGACATCCACCATGCCGAAATCCGTGATCTTGAGGTGCGGGATGACCGGCAGCGGCAGGAAGGCCAGTTGCAGGAACGGCTCATCAAGCTGACAACCCAGCGCGCGGGCGGCGGCGCGCAGTACCTCCAGCTGGTCGCGCACGGTCTCGAACGGGGCGTCGCTCATCAGGCCCGCCACCGGCAATGGCATGTCCGCCCCCACTTTCCCGTCGCGCACCACGACAAAGCCGCCGCCTGTTTTTTCCAGATGGTTGACCGCAATCGCCATATCCGCGTCATTCATGCCCACCACACAGATATTATGACTGTCATGCCCGACCGAGGATGCCAGCGCGCCCCCCGACAGGCCGAATCCCTTAACAAACCCGCGCCCGATATTGTCATTGTACCCATGCCGCGCCACCACGCATATGCGCGCGATATCCTGCGCCGGGTCAGGCTGGACAATGCCACCCGCCACCGGCAGGTCGGCATGCAGGAACGGGGTGATGATCTGCCCCGGCAGCAGACCGATCACCGGGCGCTGCGTGCCACTGCCCGCAATCTGCATGTCTTGCGCACTGACGGGCGCGGGCAGGCTTATGCTGTCAGTACCGACGGGGGGAATGATGTCACGCGTGGCAAACAGCGCATCATTCACCAGCCGCCCCGCGCTGATCACGTCCGATACCCGGCATTCCCGCAGGTCATCGAGCAGCACGATATCCGCCCGCCGGCCCGGCGCGATCATGCCCCGGTCGCGCAGGCCGAACGCGTTGGCCGCACTGAGCGAGGCGCTGCGATACGCCGCCAGCGGTTCCACCCCCAGCGAGATGGCAAGGCGGATCAGGTAATCCAGATGCCCCTCATGCGCGATTTCCAGCGGGTTGCGGTCATCCGTGCAGAAGGCGAAGAATGGCGATGTCACCGGATTGAGCAGCGGCACCAGCGCGCGCAGGTCCTTGCACACCGACCCCTCGCGGATCAGCACCATCATGCCCTTGCGCACCTTTTCCAGCGCTTCTTCCGCCGTCGTGGCTTCATGGTCGGTGGTGATGCCTGCCGACAGGTAACCATTGAGCTTACGCCCACGCAGCAGCGGCGCATGGCCGTCAATATGGCCGTCAGCAAAGGCCTCCAGCTTTTCCATGCAGACCGGGTCGCCATTCAGCACGCCGGGAATGTTCATGAACTCGGCCAGGCCAATGACCTTGGGGTGGTCGCGATACGGCAGCAGGTCAGCCGCCCCCAGTGTCGCACCCGATGTTTCAAGGGCAGTGGACGGAACACAGCTGGACAGGTTTACCCGCAGGTCCATGACCGTCCGCATGGCCGCTTCGGTAAAATAGTCCAGCGCCGGGCGACCCAGCACGTTGGCCATTTCATGCGGGTCGCATATGGCGGTGGTCACGCCATGGGGCAGGACGCAGCGGTCGAATTCAAACGGGGTGATGAGCGAGGATTCGACATGCAGGTGCGTGTCGATAAAGCCCGGCACGGCAATGCGGCCATGCCCCTCGATCACGTTTGTGCCCTCGTAATGATCCAGCGTGCCGACAATGGTGTCACCACATATGGCAATGTCGGTCGGCAGCAGTTCGCCCGTCACCAGATCGAACAGGCGGACATTGCGGATCACGGTATCCGCAGCCTTCCGTCCGCTGCCCTGTGCAATCCGATCGGAAATCACGCTACCTACCATGCTGTCCTGCTTCCCCGCAAAAGATGAATATTCACAAGCAGTCTAACACAACCGCGCGGCTGGCAAATCGGCACACGAATTCTTTTTCATCCCGCCCGTCCGCACCCCTTCCGACAATGTTGACAAGTACCGGGTGTTTCATGATCCTGAAATGACCAAGGGGAGTCCCGGCAAGGGGCTGAGATACCGCTGGCATGGGCCGACCATGCGCGCGGGGACCCTTCCGGGCGCACGATGCGTTCCGGGGAACCTGATCCGGCTCATACCGGCGGAGGGACTGGTGCAGACAATCGGCACGATGCGTCAGACCTGACGATACTGCGCACATGATCCATGTGCCGTTCCGGTTTTCTCCCCCACACCCCCTGTCGGAGAGAAAACGAGGAGCATTGTCATGACTACCGTTGCTTCGCCTTCATCTCCCGACCATGTCACCACCGGCCCCATCATGGGGTCCACCAAGGTCTGGTCCACGCCCGAAGGGCATGCGCATATCCGCGTACCCTTCCGCGAAATCGCCCTTGAACCCAGCGCCAACGAACCGCCTGTCCGGGTGTACGACACCTCCGGACCCTATACCGACCCGCATGCGCGGATCGACGTGCGCGCGGGACTGGAACCGGTCCGCACGCCATGGATCGCGGCCCGCAACCTGCCCACCATTACGCCACGCGCCGTCCGGCCCGAGGATAACGGCTTTGCCAAAGGCGAAAACCTGGTCCCTGCCTGCCCTGCGCCCCATACGGTGCATGAAGGCAGGCCTGGGCAGATGGTCACGCAGTACGAATTCGCCCGTGCCGGAATCATTACCGAGGAAATGATCTACGCCGCCCACCGTGAGAACCTTGGCCGCGCCACCATGGACGCAGGGGCCGAGGCACGCCGCGCCGATGGCGAGGATTTCGGGGCCGACATCCCCGCCTTCGTCACCCCGGAATTCGTACGGTCCGAAATTGCCGCAGGCCGCGCCATCCTGCCCGCCAACATCAACCACCCCGAACTCGAACCAATGGTGATCGGGCGCAACTTCCTGGTAAAGGTCAACGCCAATATCGGCAATTCGGCCGTGACCTCATCCGTGGCGGAAGAAGTGGAGAAGATGGTCTGGTCCATCCGCTGGGGCGCGGATACGGTCATGGACCTGTCCACCGGGCGCAACATCCACAATATCCGCGACTGGATCCTGCGCAATGCGCCGGTACCCATCGGCACGGTGCCGCTGTATCAGGCGCTGGAAAAGGTGGGCGGCGTGCCAGAGGACCTGACATGGGAAATCTTCCGCGACACGCTGATCGAACAGGCGGAACAGGGCGTGGACTATTTTACCATCCATGCCGGCGTGCGGCTGCAGCATGTGCCGCTTACGGTCAACCGGGTAACGGGCATCGTCTCACGCGGGGGGTCGATCATGGCGGGGTGGTGCCTGCACCACCACCGTGAAAGCTTCCTGTATGAGCATTTCGAGGAGATATGCGACATCATGCGCCGTTATGATGTCTCGTTCTCGCTGGGGGACGGCCTGCGCCCCGGCTCCATCGCCGATGCGAATGACGCCGCCCAGTTCGCCGAACTGGAAACGCTGGGTGAACTGACAAAAATCGCGTGGGCAAAAGGCTGCCAGGTCATGATCGAGGGACCGGGCCACGTGCCCATGCACAAGATCAAGGTCAATGTGGAAAAGCAGCTGCGTGAATGTGGCGAAGCGCCATTCTACACGCTTGGTCCGCTGACGACCGATATCGCGCCGGGGTACGACCACATCACATCGGGCATCGGTGCCGCCATGATCGGGTGGTTCGGCACCGCCATGCTGTGTTACGTTACGCCGAAGGAACATCTTGGCCTGCCTGACCGCAATGATGTGAAGGTCGGCGTCGTGACCTACCGCATCGCCGCCCACGCGGCCGATCTGGCCAAGGGGCACCCGGCGGCGCGCATCCGCGATGACGCGATCAGCCGCGCGCGCTTCGATTTCCGCTGGAATGACCAGTTCAAGCTATCGCTCGACCCGGATACGGCGTGTTCGTACCATGATGAAACGCTGCCGCGTGAGGCGCACAAGAACGCGCATTTCTGTTCCATGTGCGGCCCCAAATTCTGCTCCATGCGCATAAGCCACGACCTGAAGGCCAATGCACAGCGGCAGGCGGGGCTGGAACAGAAAAAGGCGGAATTCCGCAGCAACGGCAACCGGATCTATGTGCCGGTGGATGAAACGGCAACACCTGCGCAATAAGACATGGCCTGCCCCATGCCCGGTTGCATGGGGCAAAGCCGGTTACCACAAGACATGAAGGCGTTTTTGGTGAAGCTTTTTTCCAAAAGCTTCAAAGAATGCCGCCTTTTGAAAAAAGGCGGCACCCAAAAACTCCTGTTCTCCAAAACAATCTTCTAGCGGGAAATGGTGATGCAATCCGCATCGGACACCGGCGCTTCCGCTACCTTGATTTCCGCCGCCACACTGCCCGCCGCACGACGGATCATGAGGAACGGCCCCCACCAGGAACCGGCGATACGCCACTCCCCCTCGATCTCGCTTCCATCCGCGTTCAGCGTGCCTGTGTACAGCACGGCATGCTGGCGCACACCATCCTCATACGTTTTCGTAAAATGTACCCGGGTGCTGGTCCGCTCCCCCCGTACCGTGGCAATGAAGCATTCACCGGCATTGGCACCCGACGTGGCGCGCTCCGTCACCGTGCCACCTACATGACTACCGGTTTCGAACAGCGATGCAGAAAAAAACTCCGGCGTCAGTGTGTGGGGATAGCTGAACTGCCCGTCCCACTGTCCTGTTACATCCAGCATTTCTCCAGTCATCAGACCTGTTCTTTCCCTTAAAAATACCAAAAGTTCCGGGGTGCCGCCTTTTTCAGGAAGGCGGCATTTTTTCGAAGCTTTTTGTAAACAGCTTCACCAAAAAACTTTCCCATCTGGATACAGACGGGGCGGGACATGCCGTAACCGCATGACCCGCCCCCTGTCATGATGACCATCCGCCATGGCCAGGCGTGCAGGGCACACCGACCATGGCCGGAAGATCAGATAACCTTTTCCACCCAGCCATGGGTATCGGGCGCCGTGCCGCGCTGGATGCCAATCAGGGCGTTGCGCAACTTTTCGGTGACGGGACCGATACCCTTGCCATCGCCAATCACCACTTCGCCCTTGTGGCTACGGAAACGCCCGATGGGGGACACAACCGCCGCCGTGCCGCATGCAAACACTTCCTTCAGGCGACCGGACGCGGCATCGGCATAAAGCTGGTCGATGGCATAGGGTTCCTCACGCACGGTCAGGCCCATTTCACGCGCCAGGGTGAGCAGCGAGTCGCGCGTGATGCCACGCAGGATCGTGCCGGTCAGCGGCGGGGTGCCGACGGAACCGTCATCGAACACGAAGAACACGTTCATGCCGCCCATTTCCTCGATCCAGCGGCGTTCCACCGCATCAAGGAACAGGACCTGCGCACAGCCATGGCCCTTGGCTTCCTGCTGCGCCAGCAGGCTTGCGGCATAGTTGCCACCGCACTTGGCTTCCCCCGTGCCGCCGGGGGCGGCGCGGCAGAAATCGGACACCCACACGCTGACCGCCTCCGCACCGAAATACGCCCCCACGGGCGATGCAATGACCATGAACATGTATTCCGACGCAGGCTTCACACCCAGGAACGTCTCGCTCGCAATCATGTAGGGGCGGATATACAGGCTTTCATCGGGGTTGCCGGGCACCCATGCATGATCCACGCGCACCAGCTGGCGCACCGCCTCGACAAACACTTCATCAGGCAGGTCCGCCATCGCCAGCCGTTCGGCCGACTTGCGGAAGCGGGCCGCGTTGGCATAGGGGCGGAACAGGGTGATGCCGCCCCCGGCCGTACGGTAGGCCTTCATTCCCTCGAAAATTTCCTGCGCGTAATGCAGCACGGCCGCCGCCGGGTTCAGCGAAATCGGCGCATAGGGCTGTACGCGGGCGTCATGCCATCCCCTGCCTTCCACATAACGGATCATGACCATGTTGTCGGTAAAGACACGCCCGAAACCGGGATTGGCCAGGATCTCCGCCCGTCGCTGCGGCGAAACCGGTGATGTGCTGGGGGAAAGCGTAAAGGGAAGGGAAGTGGCGCAGTCCATAGCCGTCGTTTCTCTCTCATCATGGCGCTGGCGCGATATACAGGGCGCGCCCCTGCCCGCCACCAGATGCGGGCAACGTTAGCAGAAGTTCACCAGAACATTGTGCCGGTCAACCCCGGCGCATGCGCATGCGCCCTGCTTTTCATGCCTCACCCAGCATGAAACCAAGGGTCCGCAGCGCCTGTGGCAGATGTTCACGACCATGCAGCGCCTTCACATCACCCAGCCTTGCCACCACGCTTTCGCTCCATCCCCGCGCGGGCTGCCCCTGTGCCGCACGCGCGGCGCGCAGGCGTTCGTCATAGGCGTCGATGGTGGCGCGGTCATTGGCGGCGGCGGGATCGTACTGCTCGGCATGCAGGACGGCATGCTGCGGCAGGCGGGTGCGGATGGCGGTCGGCTTCTTGCGGTCGGGATAGCCCACGCTCATGCCGAATACCGCAAACGTACGCGCGGGCAAGCCCAGTTCCGCGGCAATGGCTTCGGGCTGGTTGCGTACCGCCCCCACATACACGATTCCCAGACCGTAGGATTCGAACGTGGCCGCCGCATTCTGCGCGGCGAAAGCGGTATCCATCACCGCGCCAAGGAAGGTATCCAGACAGTCCACCCCCGGCAGTGCCCGACCCTGTGCCTGCCCCACATGTTCCAGCCGCGACAGGTCGGCAATCCACGCAAGGAACAGCGGCGCCTGTGCAATGAAATCCTGATCCCCCGCGATTTTCGCCAGCCGGGCGCGACGGTCGGGGTCACGCACGGCGATCACGCTCCATGCCTGCAGGTTGCATGATGTCGAGGCCGACTGCGCCGCCGCCACCGCCGCTTCCACCACGCCTTCGGGCAATGGCGCCGGGCTGAAGGCACGGACGGAACGATGGGCCATGAGGCTGCGCGCCACCGGGCTTTCCGGCAGGGCACTGGCGGGCGGGCGGATGCCATAGCGCGCCTGCCACAACGCGTTCATGGAAGACAGGGCGGGAAAGGAAGAAACTGTGACGTCGGACATCGGCATGCCTCCTGCCTGTGCAATAGTGGCTGAAAAAGCAGCACACCACACAGCCCGCCCTGCGGGAAGCGTGGGAAGGTCACACCAGACCTGCGCTTTTTCATGTCAGCCCGCATACGGGGCACGACAGACAGAGGCGATTTGGAACCCGGTCGCAACCCGTTTTGAAATCCTTTTGTATATTCAACAATTTTCCAGACCGCGCGGCTTCACGATCATGCGAAATCACGCGGCTGTACATAGGAAGATGCACCTAAATCGGGCATGAAGGATGCATTGAACGTGGTCCCGCGTTCCATTTTCCCTTCATCATCACGGAAGACTGCCAGCATGTTCGATGCCCTCATGATCAGCCGCGCGGATGGCGTGGTCACGACCCGGCTGGAGCAGGTCGATCCCACGGCCCTGCCCGAAGGGGACGTGACGGTGGAAATCGATCATTCCAGCCTGAATTACAAGGATGCGCTGGCCATGACCCGTGGCGCGCCGGTCGTGCGCCAGTTTCCCATGATCCCCGGCATCGACCTGGCCGGGCGCGTGGTGCATTCCGATGATCCGGTTCACCGCCCGGGCGACCCGGTGCTGGCCACCGGCTGGGGTCTGGGCGAACGGCACTGGGGCGGTCTGGCCCGCATGGCGCGCCTGCCGGGGCGCTGGCTGCTGCCACAGCCTGCGGGCCTGACCGCGCGGCAGGCCATGGGAATCGGCACGGCGGGCTTTACCGCCATGCTGTGTGTCATGAGCCTGGAGGAAGGCGGGGTGACCCCCACCAGCGGCCCCATCATCGTCAATGGCGCAGGCGGCGGCGTGGGGGGCATGGCCATCATGCTGCTGGCGCAGCTGGGCTATCAGGTGACGGCGGTGACCGGGCGGCCACAGCTCCATGCCTACCTGACCGGGCTTGGAGCCACGGAGGTACTGCCGCGCGATACCCTCAGCCCCACCGGAAAGGCGCTGGAAACCGCGCGCTGGGCGGGGGGAATCGATGTGGTGGGGGGCGAGGCGCTGGCCACCATGTGCGCCTCTGTCCAGTACGGGGGCACGGTGGCGGCCTGCGGACTGGTGGGCGGGCTGACGCTGCCGCTGACGGTGGCGCCCTTCATCCTGCGCGGCATACGCCTGCAGGGAATCGACAGCGTGATGTGCCCGCGTCCACGCCGCATGACCGCATGGACCCGCCTTGCACGCGATATCGATCCCGCGCGGCTGGACAGCATGCTGCACGACGCACCCCTGGCCGACGCTATCGGGATCGCACCACGCATCCTTGCCGGTCATATCCGGGGGCGGACCGTCATCAATATGGGCTGATCCGTCCCTGAAAGACTTTTGCGATGCTGTTTTTTTAAAGCGGCCGCCGTTTTCCCAAGCTTTTTGAAAAAAGCTTCACCAAAAACTTTCTTATGATCCGCAGGATGTTTCCTGACTGGATTTTCAGGGCCATTTGGAATAATCGGCTGATAAATAAATCAGACGTTTCCGGAGGCCGCCTTTTTTCAAAAAGTCGGCTTTCCTGACCATACCTCAAGGAATGGTCCTTCAACACGCACAACAAAAAACGGCATGCCCACCGGGGCATGCCGTCCTTCATTCACCGTCGCGCCATCGCAGGCACGCCGCCCTGATTCAGTGGCAGGGGAAACCCAGCAGGTGACGGCCATCATGCACGAATTCATGCACGTAATGGCCGGAGATAAGGGAGGTCGCACCCTGCTCGGCCCCCACGAAATAGATCAGCAGCGACGCCAGGACGAGCCCGAACACACCCCACGGCAGCAGGTCGCGGACCGGGATGGAAACCTGCGGTGCAGCGACAGCGGTGCTGGACAGAACGGATGTATCTTGGCTCATACTGGTAACTCCATGGATCACGTGCGACCCGGAGCAGCATGCGGGGAACGCACCACATCAGGCCGCCCTTCCCATAACCGGATCTGGGTCCATGTTTCCAAAATTGACATGGAAGGTCAATCATTCCCTTGCATATCCCACCCCTTCCCCACACGCAGGGCGGCATGGCATGAACCAGACCCTGACCTGCATCGCGCTGCCCGTCCCCGCCTGCGTGCGCCATGGCGTTTTCCCGATGCATGGCGAAACATGTCCGCTGCCCGCCAGTCTTGCACGGCACATCCTGGATGCCGGACAGATCCTGTTTCCCCCCACCATGCCGGTTTTCGGCACAGACCCCGCCACGCCTGAACCGGCCCTGCACGCGCCGGATATGGGGGCATGGGCAGGACAGTCGTTAAAAGACCTGCCCCCCGCCGATCTTGCGCGCTGGATTGCCGATGCCGGTTTCGCCCCGCCGGGCGGGGAAAGCCGGGCGGCACACCTGCACCGCGTGGCCCGATGGCTTGAAACCCTGCCGCCCACACCCGCACGGGTCACGGTGGTGGCTGATACCACGGTCGTCCGTGCGATCGTGGTGGCCGCCCTTGGCGGAACCGCTTCCATGCTGTCGCGACTGGATATCGCGCCCCTGACCCGGACATGCCTGACCCGCCATGCGGCATGGCGCGTGGCTGTCTGTGGCGCACCACTGCCATGACCGCATGGCATGCGCCTGCACACCGGGTTTCTTTGACAGTGCGGGGATCAATCGTCTAAATCCGCCGCTGATGGTTCCCCCCCCGTGGGGGAGAATAGGGAAGACGGTGCGCCATACCGGCAATTCCGTCGCTGCCCCCGCAACTGTAGGTGGCTGTTTCCCGGCCCGGTCCGCGTCCTGCGGGCCAGCATGCGCCACTGGCCCCATGATCGGGACCGGGAAGGCCGCCGGGATCGAGGGCGCTGACCGCGGCACCCTCCGCCACAAGCCAGGAGACCTGCCATCATGTCCGCCCGCAGGTGGACATAACAGGACCGAATTCGATCGCATGGCCGGCGGGGTGCCCGGCACGCGACAGGCGACCGCCCTGCCCCCGCGCAGAACGCAAAGCCATGACCGTGCACCCCGCCCACCGCTGCCCGCGCGCAGCAACGCCGCGAAAGGGCATGCACCGTAATGAGCACTTCCGCACCATCCGAACCGACGGATCCCGGCCCCGTTCACCTGCATGTCTGCGTGACGTGCCGCCGTGGCCTGCCCGCATCCGACAACCCGCCCGGACGCCAGCTGCTTGATGCCATGCAGGCGCTGGCAGCGGATAATCCGCAGGTTGTAGTGCATGAGGTCAACTGCCTTGCCGCCTGCAATGACGGCTGCACCGCGGTGGTGGCCATGCCGGGCAAATGGGGCTGGCTGCTGGCCAATCTTGGCCCGGAAAAGGCAGCGGACCTCATGACCTATATCGCCGCTTACGGCGCGTCGCGCAGCGGCACCGTCATGCCATCGCGCCGCCCCGCCAGCCTGTCGGACATGGTGCGTGGCCGTTTCCCTACCGCCCTTTTTTCAGGAGCCTGATCGCCATGACCCCATCCACCACGGCCCCCGCCAAGGTACCCGTCACCGTCATCACCGGCTTTCTGGGGGCGGGCAAGACCACGCTGCTGCGCCACGTGCTGGCCAATGCAAAGGGCCAGCGCATTGCCATCGTGGTGAATGAATTCGGCACGCTGGGCATTGATGGTGACACGCTGCGCGCCTGCGGCGTGGAAGGATGCCGGGACGAGGATATCGTGGAACTGACCAATGGCTGCCTGTGCTGCACGGTGGCCGACGACTTCCTGCCCACCATGGAAGCGCTGCTGGACCGTGAGGCCCCGCCCGACCATATCGTGATCGAGACATCGGGGCTGGCGCTGCCCAAGCCGCTGCTCAAGGCATTTGGCTGGCCCACCATCCGCACCCGCATGACGGTCGATGGCGTGGTCACGGTCGTGGACGGCCCCGCCGTCGCCGCCGGCCGCTTTGCCGACGACCCTGAAGAAGTCGCCCGCCAGCAGGCCGCCGACCCGTCACTGGACCACGATAACCCGCTGGCGGAGGTGTACGAGGACCAGTTGCTGTCAGCCGACCTTGTGGTGCTGAACAAGACCGATCTCATGACCCCGGCACAGGCCGATGCGGTGGAAGCCTCCATCCGCGCCGAGATCCCGCGCGTGGTCAAGGTGGTGCGCGCGACCGATGGACAGGTTGACCCTGCCATCCTGCTGGGCCTTGATGCAGCGGCGGAAGACGACCTCGCCGCCCGCCCGTCGCACCATGATGCCGAAGGTGGCGAACACGAGCATGATGATTTTGAAAGCTTCGTCGCCCCCATCCCCGAACAGGACAGTGTGGAAGGCTTCATCGCCTGCCTGAAAACACTGGCCGAACAGCACGACATCCTGCGCATGAAGGGCTACGCCACGGTGCGTGGCAAGGCGATGCGCCTTGCGGTGCAGGGGGTGGGCAACCGCTTCCGCCACCAGTTCGACCGCGCCCTGACGCCGGGTGCACCGCGCACGGGCAGCCTTGTGGTCATTGGCCAGAAGGGCATGGACCAGTCCGCCATTACAGCAGCCCTGGCGCAGGGCTAGACGGCAGGCCAGCGGAAAACGGGGCAGCCACCATGCATCTGCTTGCACGTGAGGTCCGCACGCTGGAGGACGGCGAACAGGCGGAAGACCTGGGGCACGCCCCGGCGGATATCGTGTTCCTGTCCTTTTCGGACAGTGACCTTCTGTGCCTGAACGCGGCCCATGCGGCACAGGGCGCGCCAACTGCGACCCTGCGCACGGCCACGCTGTCGCGCCTGCTGCACCCCATGTCCATCGACCTGTACGTGGCCGATACGATCATGGAGTCGCGCTGCGTGGTGGTCCGGCTGCTCGGCGGCGTGGAATACTGGCGCTACGGTGCGGAAGAACTGTTGCGCGCGTGCCAGCAGGCCGGAATCCCGCTGGCCTTCGTGGCAGGCGACGGGCGTGATGACCCGCGTCTTGCCGCGCTTTCCACCGTGCCCGAATCCGTACGCACCCGTCTTGATACGCTGCTGCGCACCGGCGGCACGGCCAATATGCAGGCTGTCCTGCGGCTTATGGCGCATCTGGCCGGACGCGGGGCGGATGATGGAACCGCCCCTGTTCCCCTGCCGCCTGCCGAAGTGCTGCATGCTGCCGACCCGACACTACCGCTGCGGGCGATGGTGGTATTCTACCGCGCGCACCTGCTGGCGGGGGACATCGCGCCCATCACGCAGCTTGCAGCGCAACTGGCCCGCCACGGCATGGGGGCGGACCTTGTTTATGTCACGTCGCTCAAGAACCCCGATTCCGCGCGCGTCGTGGCCGCGCGGCTGGCGGCAAGCCCGCCGGATGTCATCATAAACGCCACCTTCTTTTCCGCCCGCGCGGGCGACGACAACCGCTCCCCGCTGGACCTTGCGGGCGTGCCGGTGCTGCAGGTGCAGCAGCCGGGCATTCCTTACACCGTATGGCGCGACAGCGTGCGTGGCCTGTCGCAGGCCGATCTGGCCATGCAGGTGGTGCTGCCCGAACTGGATGGCCGTATTCCCGCCTGCCCCATTTCCTTCAAGGAAGAAACGGCTCCCGGCCTGCCCGCGCGCCATGAACCCTATCCCGATGGCATCAACCTGACCTGCGCGCGCGCGGTGGGCTGGGCACGGCTGGGGCATGAACCGCCCGCCACGCGACGGGTGGGGATCATCCTGTCCGATTATCCCGGCGCGCAGGGTGCGCCCACGGGACAGACGGCGCATGCCGTGGGGCTGGACAGTTTCGCAAGCCTTGCACATATCCTGCGCCTGCTGCGCGACGGTGGTTACGATACGGGCCATGCCGCCCTGCCCACGCCGGACGCGCTGGCCCACATGCTGGCGCGCGCACCGGCACGGCCCTTCGTTTCCGTCGCCACATATCGCGCGTGGCTGACGGTACTGCCCGCAGCACTGCAGGATGCGCTGACGGCCTGCTGGGGCACGCCGGAAGATGACCCCACGGTCAGGGATGGCCAGTTCTGCCTGCGCCATGTCCATACCGGGCGTGTCCTCATGGCATTGCAACCCGATCGCGGGGCCACGACCGACCGGCATGCGGGTTACCATGACCCCGACACGCCGCCCCGCCATGCCTATGTCGCGTTCTATCTGTGGCTGCGCCATGAACGGCAGCTGGACGCCATGGTGCATCTGGGCACGCATGGCACGCTGGAATGGCTGCCGGGGAAGGCTGCGGCCCCTTCGGCCACGTGCTGGCCATCGGTACTGGCTGGCGGCATGCCCGTCATCTACCCCTTCATCGTCAACAATCCCGGCGAGGCAGCCGCCGCGCGGCGCAGACTGGGGGCCGTCACGATCGGCCACATGACGCCCCCCATCGTGCCTGTTGGCACGGCGGGGGCCGATACGGGCGATCTGGAGCGCCTGATTGACGAATATGCCGCAGCCGACGGGCTGGACCGCAGGCGGGGCGCGATCCTGCGCGGGGAAATCCTGCAACGCGCCGACAGCCTTGGCCTGCTGAATGAATCCGGCCTGACCCGCACGGATGACGAGGACGAAGCCCTCGCCCGGCTTGATGCCTATCTGTGTGACGTCAAGGATCTGCAGATTCGCGACGGGCTGCATGTATTCGGCAATCCGCCCCCGCGTGCGCCGGAACTGGCGCAGGCCATCGCACGATCATGCGGCGGGATGGCGACGGACGACATCACCCGGCACCTGCTGGCCTGCGGGGATGCCGAAAGCGCGGCGCTGCTGGCCGCCCTTGACGGGCGGTTTGTCCCGGCGGGACCGGCGGGCGCACCCACGCGGGGCCGGGCCGACGTGCTGCCCACGGGGCGCAACCTGTATGCCATGGACCCACGCGCCATTCCCACCCGCTCCGCCATGGTGCTGGCGCAGCGCACGGCGGCGCTTTTGCTGGAAGGGCACCTGCAGGATCAGGGCGAACCGCTGCGCAGCGTGGTCATCGACCTGTGGGGGTCGGCCAGCCTGCGCACGGGGGGCGAGAACCTGGCCCTTGCGCTGCTGCTGATGGGGGTGCGCCCGGTATGGGATGGCGCATCGGGACGGGTGACGGGAATCGAGATCATTCCCATGGCCGAACTCGACCGTCCGCGCGTGGATGTGACGCTGCGCCTGTCCGGCCTGTTCCGTGATGCCTTTCCGGGGCAGATCGCCCTGTTTGAACAGGCGGTACAGGCCGTGGCCGCACGCGGTTTCGAAGCCCCTGACCTCAATCCCCTGGCGGCGCAGGCGACGGGGCTGGACGGGACGACGTTGCAGGTCGCGACCGCCCGCATGTTTGGCGCGGCGCCGGGCAGTTACGGCACCGGGGTGGAAGACCCGCTGGCACATGGTGAATGGACGACACGGGACGATCTGGGTCAGGCATGGCTGAAGGGTTCGGCATGGACCTATGGCGGCGGGCGGGAGGGACAGCGCCAGCCCGACGCACTGGCCGCGCGCATGGCGGGGGCGGGGGTGCTGCTGCATGTGCAGGATAATGCCGAAACCGATATTCTGGAAAGTGCCGACATGGCCACCCATGAAGGCGGCATGGCGGCGGCGGCCAGCATGCTGGGCAATGCGCCGCGCCTGCTGCATGGCGATACCTCCCGCCCCGATGCGCCGCGCCTGCGCGCCACGGCACAGGAAGTGGCCAGGGTCACGCGCGGGCGGCTGGCCAACCCGGCGTGGCTGGCGGGCATGCGCCGCCACGGCTATCGGGGCGCTGCCGAAATCGCACGCGGGGTACAGGCCCTGCACGGGTTCGCCGCAACCGTGCCCGCACGCTTTGACCGGCAGTTTGACCTGACCTTCCGCGCCCTGCTGGATGATGTGGAAATGGACGCCTTCCTGCGCCATGCCAACCCTGACGCCCATGCCGCCATCCACCGCCTGCTGGCCGATGCCCTGCGCCGGGACCTGTGGCGGCCACGCAGCAATTCCGCCGCCATGCTGCTGGACCCGCAGCCATGACCATAGCCCCCACCGTGCGCGGCTGGTGCCCCGGCCTGCATACCCCGATGGAAGCGGCCGACGGCTGGCTGGTGCGTGTGCGCGCCCCGCTGGGCCGCCTGTCCGCGGCACAGGCCCGGCAGATCGCCCATGCGGCCCGGACCCATGGCAATGGGCTGATCGAACTGACCAGCCGGGGCAACCTGCAGCTGCGCGGCCTGACATCCGACAGCACCCGCGCCTTCGCCCGTGACATGCATGCGGCCGGTCTGGCCAGCATTGATGCCGCAACCGAGGCCCGGCGCGGGCTGCTGCTTTCCCCCCTGGCGGGAATCGACCCCAACAGCGCACCCGATGCGCCGCATGTGATCCACGCGCTGGATGCTGCCCTTGCCGCTGCCGATACGCTGTGCGGGCTACCCGCCAAATTCGTGATTGCGGTGGAATGCGGTGGACATATCCCGGCGGGTACGTTGCGGGGGGATATTGTTGCCCGCGCCACGGATACCGGATGGATGGTGGCGTGCGGCAATCGCGCCCTGGCCTGTGCCGGCGCGGATGTTGCGCGCATTGTTGTGGCCCTGGCGCATGCGCTGGCGGCGATGCAACCCGCCAGTCGTCCCCTGCGCGATCCCACGCTGGGGCAGGCCGCCTTTGCCCGCACCGGGATGGGCGATGCGATAACCGTCCCCGCCGCCCGTGCGCACCGGCCCGTACTGGCTGGCCCCCTGCCCGGTCATGCCATGGGGGTCGTACTGCCGCCCGGTCCCATTACGGCGGGCGTGTTCGAAGACATTGCACGGTGGTGCGACAAACGCGGCAACGGCCATATGCGCGTGGCCCCGTGGCGGATGATCGTGCTGGAACACTGCGCTGTACGGCCTGCCCTGCCCGGCCTGATTACGCGGGCTGATGATCCGCGCCTGCGTATATGGGCGTGCATCGGCACGCGGGGCTGTGCGTGCGCCGCGCGCGACGTCATTGCCGATGCCCGTGCGCTGGCCCCCGACCTTCCACCGGGTATCAGCCTGCATGTATCGGGCTGCGCCAAGGGATGCGCCCATCCGGCCCCGGCCGACATCACGCTGGTGGCGGGGCCGGACGGCTATGGCCTGTGCCCGCATGGCCGGGCGGACAATACGCCTGTGGACATCGGGCTTTCACTGGCACAGATACATCCGATCGTGCGGGGCTGGTCCCCGGCACGCACCGACGCCACCCCACGCCACGGGAGAACTGAACCGGCATGACCCCGCAGACGGAACCGTACGACTACATTCATGACGGGGCGGCGATCTATGCCCGTTCCTTTGCCATCATCCGCGCCGAAGCCGATCTGAGCGGACTGAGCGAGGCGGAAGCCCGCGTGGCCGTACGCATCATCCACGCCTGCGGCATGGTGGATGTGGTGAAATCCATCCGCATGTCCCCCGATTTCGTAAGCAGCGCGCGCACGGCCCTGCTGGCGGGCAAGCCCATCCTGTGTGACGCGAACATGGTCGCCCACGGCGTGACCCGCGCGCGCCTGCCTGCCGGCAACCCGGTCATCTGTACCCTGCGCGACCCGCGCACGCCGGTAATCGCCAAGGAAATCGGCAATACCCGCTCGGCCGCGGCAATGGACCTGTGGGGTGACCAGCTTGATGGCGCGGTGGTGGCCATTGGCAATGCGCCGACCGCCCTGTTTCACCTGCTGGAAATGATCCGCACGGGTGCACCCCGGCCGGCAGCGGTCATTGGCATGCCGGTCGGCTTTGTCGGTGCTGCCGAATCCAAGGAAGCCCTTGCGGAATTTGGTGACCTGCCATTCATCATCGTACGTGGCCGTCTGGGCGGCAGCGCCATGGCGGCGGCCACCGTCAACGCGCTGGCGAGTGAAGCGGAATGAACGCCAGTCCTGCTACGGGCCGCCTGTCCATCCTTGGCATGGGGCCGGGTGACCCGGAACTCATGACCGTCAAGGCTGCGCGCATACTGCGTGAAAGCCCGGCGGTGGCATGGTTCTGCCGCCATGACCGCCCCGGCCATGCCCGCCAGATCGCGGGCGACATGCTGCCCGAACAGGCCGAGATCCTGCGTTTCGCCTATCCCTTCACCACCGAAATCCCGGTCAGCGACCCGGCCTATCTTGTGCGCATGGCCGCGTTTTATGATGAATGCGCCGAACAGATCGCAACCCGCCTGCAAAATGGCCGGGACGTGGCCCTGCTGTGTGAAGGGGACCCGTTCCTGTTCGGATCGGCCATGTATGTGTTTGACCGGCTGCATGAACGTTTTGCCTGTACCATCGTGCCCGGCATTACCGCCATGGGCGGATGCTGGTCGGCGGCACGCCAGCCGATGGTGCATGGTGATGACGTGCTGTGCGTCATTCCGGGGACGCTGGATGCAGCAGAACTGACCACATGGCTGGAACGGGCGGATGCCGCCGTCATCATGAAACTGGGCCGCAATCTTGAAAAGGTACGCGACGCCCTGCGCCATGCGGGGCGCGAGGACCGTGCGATCTATGTCGAACGCGCGACCCAGCCGCAGCAGCGCTGGATGAAGCTGACCGACATGACGGGACCGGCCCCGTATTTCTCCATCATCCTGGTCCCCGGGCGGGAGGACGCGCGATGACGCGGACGGATGGGCGCATCTTCATCGTGGGGCTTGGTCCCGGATCGCCGGAACAGATAACGCCGCAGGCCAGTGCCGCACTGGCGCAGGCCACCGACCTGATCGGCTACGCGCCCTATGTCGCGCGGGTCGAGGCCGGGCCAGCGGTCGTGCGCCATGCCTCCGACAATCGCGTGGAACTGGACCGGGCACGCCATGCCATTGAACTCGCACTGGCGGGACGGACCGTGGCGGTCGTATCCGGCGGCGACGCGGGCGTATTCGGCATGGCCAGCGCGGTGTTCGAGGCCATCGACCATGGTCCCGTCGCATGGCGGGGGGTGGATGTCACGGTCATACCGGGTGTTTCCGCCGTGCTGGCCGCCGCCGCCCGGCTGGGCGCGCCGCTGGGGGGGGATTTCTGTGTCATTTCCCTGTCCGACAACCTCAAGCCACGTGAAGTCGTGCATCGCAGGCTGGCCGCCGCCGCGGGCGCGGGACTGGTCATTGCGCTGTACAACCCGCGGTCAAAGGCCCGGCCCGACCAGTTGGGCGAGGCGCTGGACCTGCTGCGCACCATCCTGCCCGGCGATGTGCCCGTAGCCTTCGCCCGCGCGATCGGTCGCCCGGATGAACGGGTTATCCTGACCGATATTGCCCAGGCCGATCCCGAACAGGTGGACATGAGCACGCTGGTGCTGATCGGCTGCCCGCTGACCCATGTGATTGACCGCGCGGATGGCGGCAAATGGCTCTATACCTCCCGCCGGGTGGAGGAGTCGTGCGCATAAAGGCGCTCCAGCCATGCCATGGCCCCCGCCGCGTCCGCCACGGTGGGGGCGGCGGCCACAGGCGGCCGGTCCACCATGATGACCGGCAGGCCGAGCGCGCGCGCTGCTGCCAGTTTGGCATAAGTGGCGGTTCCGCCCGAATTCTTGGTAACGATCACATCAATCCGTTCATCGCGCAGCAGGGCTTCTTCAGCCGCGGCATCAAAGGGGCCGCGCGCCTGCAATACCCGCGCACCGGGTGGCAGCAGGGATGCATCCGGCCGGTCCACACTGCGCAGCAGCCAGTCATGCACGCCTGCATGATGGAAGGGCAGCAGGTCCTTGCGCCCCACCGTCAGCAGCACACGACGCGGCGTACTGCCCAGCGCGCGGGCAGCGGCCTGCATATCAACCACCCGTATCCAGTGGTCCCCTTCAACTGGCGTCCAGCCGGGGCGTTCCACGCGCAGCAGCGCAATACCCGCCCGCGTACACGCCTGCACGGCGTTGGCGCCCATGCGCACGGCAAAGGGATGGGTGGCGTCAATGACCGCGTCAATCCGGTGCGCCAGCAGCCAGTCATACAGGCCATCCACCCCGCCGAACCCGCCAATGCGGACCGCGAGCCGGGGCAGCACCGGCGCGCGCGTAACCCCGGCGAGGGAAACCGTGGCATCAAAACGCGCGCGGGCATGTTCCAGCAGTCCGTAAAGCGCGCGGGCCTCCGTCGTGCCGCCCAGAACCAGAACCCGCATCTTTTCTCCCTCGCATGCAACGGGGCCTACGCATGACCACCCCATGGCTGCATGTTATCGGTATTGGCGAAGAGGGTGTCGAGGGGCTGCCCCCCGCATCCCGCGCCCTGATTGCGGGGGCCACGCTGGTGGTCGGGGGGTCGCGTCACCTGGCACTTGCGGCATCGGTGACAACCGGGCGCACGCTGGCATGGCCGCACCCCTTTGCCGATGGCATTGCCCAGGTGCTGGCCCATCGGGGGCAGCCCGTCTGCGTGCTGGCATCGGGGGATCCGTTCCTGTTCGGGGTGGGGACCACGCTGCGCCGTCATGTGCCGATGGGGGAAATGGCCTGTCATCCCGCGCCATCCTGCGTGGCGCTGGCGTGCAACCTGCTGGGCTGGGCGGAGCAGGACATAAATTTGCTGTCCCTGTGCGGTCGCCCGATGGAGGCCATGGCCCCTGCCCTGCAGCCCGGTGCGCGGCTGGTGGTACTGTCGGCGGATGAAGACAGCCCGGCGCGGTTTGCCCGCTGGCTGCATGAACGCGGTTTCGGGCCGTCCATCCTGCATGTGCTGGGTGCGCTGGGCGGGACAGGGCAGACACACCACACCGGCACGGTCGCGGACATGGCTGTGGCAGATGGGCCCCGTCCGCCCCGGCTGAACCTGATGGCGCTGGAAATCGTGGCCACGCGGGATGCGTTGGTCATCCCGTTGGCCTGCGGCCTGCCCGATGACCTGTTCGTCCATGACGGGCAGATCACAAAGCGCGAGATCCGGGCCGCGACCCTGTCCGCCCTTGCCCCGCGACGCGGCGAGGTACTGTGGGACATTGGCGGGGGATCAGGATCCATCAGCATTGAATGGATGCTGCGCCACCCGGCCAACCGGGCCGTCGCCATTGAAAAATCAGCCGACCGCCGGGCGCGTATCGCCCATAACGCCCTGAACCTGGGCGTACCCGGCCTGCATGTCGTGGCAGGGGAAGCCCCTGCTGTCCTGCCCACCCTTACAACCGATGGCCTGCCCCCACCCGACGCCATTTTCATTGGGGGAGGCATAAGCAATCCCGGCATGCTGGACGGTGCATGGCGCGCCCTGCGACCGGGCGGGCGGCTGGTCGCCAATGCCGTGACACTGGAAAGCGAGGCGGCGGTCATCGCCGCCCATGCCCGCTGGGGTGGTACGCTTACGCGCATGCAGGTGGAACGACTGGAGGCCATCGGGCGCTTCCACGGGTTCCGTCCCGGCATGACCGTGACCAGCTACGCTGTCACCCGCATGGCAGACGGGTCGGCATGATCGTCGCGGGACTTGGCCTGCGCAGCGGGTGTGCTGCGGACGTGATCCTTGACCTGCTGCGCAAGGCCCATGAACGCTGCGGCCTGCGGCCGGACCTTGTGGCCGTGCCCGCCTTCCGCTACCGCGAAGCCGGGCTGCAGGCCGCAATCACCCGGCTGGGCCTGACGCTGCGCGCCGTAACACCCGATGAACTGGCCGCCGCACAGCCACGCTGCATCACCCGTTCCGTCCGCGCGCAGGCGGCGTTGGGGGTGGCGTCGGTGGCGGAAGGCTGTGCGCTGGCGGCGGCGGGGGCACGGTCACGCCTGATCGTGCCGCGCCTGACCGGCACCCACGCAACATGTGCCATGGCACAGGGAGAAAATGCATGACCGTACATTTCATTGGCGCAGGCCCGGGTGCTGCCGACCTGCTGACCCTGCGCGGGCGCGACCTGCTGGCGAAATGCCCGGTCTGCCTGTACGCAGGCTCCATCGTGCCAACCGAAATGCTGGAACACTGCCCACCGGATGCACGGCTGGTGGACACGGCCCCCCTGACGCTGGACCTGATCGAAGCGGAATACCTCCGGGCCCATGCGGCAGGACAGGATATTGCCCGCCTGCATTCGGGCGACCTGTCGGTCTACAGCGCCGTGGCCGAGCAGATCCGCCGTCTGGACCGCCATAACATTCCATGGACCATGACACCGGGTGTGCCTGCCTTTGCCGCCGCCGCCTCCGTGCTGGGGCATGAACTGACGGTGCCCGAAGTGGCGCAGAGCGTGGTGCTGACCCGCGTCAGCGGCCGGGCATCAGCCATGCCGGAGCGGGAAAAGCTGGCGGCTTTTGGCGCGACCGGGGCGACACTTGCGATCCATCTGGCCATTCACGTACTGGACCAGATCGTGGCGCAGTTGACGCCGTTTTACGGTGCGGACTGCCCCGTGGCCATCGTGGCGCGGGCAACATGGCCCGACCAGTTGGTGCTGCGCGGCACGCTGGGGAACATCTGTGCAAAACTGGCTGAAAACCCGATCGAGCGCACGGCGCTGGTGCTGGTTGGCCGGGCGCTGGGCACGCATGATTTCCGTGAAAGCGCACTGTATAATGCCGATTATCACCGCCGTTTCCGGTCCTGACATGCTGCTGTCATCATGTATGGAAGAAAAGGAAACAGGTTTTCCCCAGACCTGAGAAACTTTTATGTTTATCAAGGCACTATTCTAGACTGAAGAAGGACCATACCGGGCTACAAGCTGGCCTGCGCGGTCGAACAGCAGCACATCCAGCATGCAGTCGCTTCCTGCCAGAACATCCCGCGCACGGGCCCATGCCCCACGCGCCACTGCCGGACCAAGGGGAAATCCCCCCTGCTGCGCCAGTGCGAAGGCGGCGGCGACGGAATGGGCCTGCGTAATGGCCGCCACCAGCATCTCTGGCGCCCCACTGCGGCGCGCCAGTTCCGCCAGACGGGTCATATCCGCCTGCCCCCTGCGCGAATGCAGGTCCAGAAACCCCTGCGCCAGCTTGGTCATCTTGGCCACGCCACCGCCAATGGTCACGCGGCCCACCGGGTGGCGACGCAGGTATTTCAGCAGGCCACCGGCAAAATCCCCCATCTCCAGCATGGCTTCTTCCGGCAGACCGTACAGCGCCCGCGTGGCCCGTTCCGATACATCGCCCGTACAGCCTGCCACATGCGGCAGGTCCAGCGCCCGCGCCACGTCCACGCCACGATGGATGCTGTCGATCCATGCGGCACACGAAAACGGCACGACAATGCCCGTTGTGCCCAGAATGGACAGGCCGCCCACGATTCCAAGACGGCCATTGAGCGTATGCCGCGCCATGTCCCGCCCACCTGCAATGGACACCGTGACCTGCACATCCGGCTCCCGTCCCGCCGTGTCACACAAGGCGGTACGGATCATGCGGCGGGGCACGGGATTGATGGCAGGTTCACCCGGTGGGATGGGCAGGCCGGGCAGCGTCACGGTCCCCACGCCGTCACCCGCCTGAAACACCACGCCGCTACCCGCCGGGCCACGGCGCACGTCCACGCGCACATGCGCGCCGTGGGTCACGTCCGGGTCGTCGCCCGCGTCCTTCACCACCGCCGCCCATGCGCCATCACCCGCATGCCCGTGGGCGGCCAGCGCAAAGGCCACATGCTGCCCACCGGGCAGGGTAATGGTCACCGGATCGGGAAATTCGCCCCCGCACAGCCCATTCCACGCGGCACGGGCGGCGGCGGTGGCGCAACTGCCTGTGGTCCATCCCCGGCGCAGGCTGGTATGGGTACGCTCCATCTGGGTGATCTTCTTTCCCTATGGGGGTAAAAGGTGGCTCCGCTCACCACGGTCTAGCAGGAACGGACACGATGACACGAGGGTTGATGATAGCCGCACCCCGATCAGGCGGCGGCAAGACCACGCTGACGCTGGCCCTGCTGGCCGCCCTGCGCCGCAGGGGCGTTGCGGTGCGCGGGGCCAAGACCGGGCCGGACTATATCGATCCCGCCTTTCATGAAGCACTGACCGGGCTTTCCAGCCTCAATCTGGATAGCTGGGCCATGCCATCCGCGCTGCTGGATGATGTCATGGCGCAGGCCTGTTCAGACTGCGAAATACTGGTGACCGAGGCCTCCATGGGGCTGTTTGACGGACTTATGGAGCCCCGTGGCGCCCGTGGCGCACCGGCGGATATCGCCGCGCGCTTTGACCTGCCGGTCATACTGGTGCTGGATATCTCGGGACAGGGGCAGTCGGCGGCGGCAACCGCGCTGGGCTTCGCCACGCTGGATCCGACCGTCCAGATTGCAGGCGTCATCCTGAACCGCGTCGGCTCCCCCCGCCATGCCGCCATGGCGACACAGGCCATTACCGCCACTGGCATACCGGTGCTGGGCGCGTTCGGGCGCGATACGCAGTTACAGATGCCCGAACGCCATCTTGGCCTGGTGCAGGCGCGTGAGCATGGCGGGCTGGACGAACTGGCGCACCGACTGGCCACACAGGCGGAACGCGAGCTTGACCTGGATGCCATACTGGCCTGTGCCCGGCCGCCACGTATCGCCCCCGCGGCGCCTGCGACCATCGCCCTGCCCCCGCCGGGACAGCGGATCGCGGTGGCGAATGATGCGGCCTTTTCCTTCCTGTACGCACATGTCGTGGCGGGCTGGCACCGGGCGGGGGCGGAAATCCGTCCTTTTTCACCGCTTGATGACGAAGGCCCGGATGAAGGATGCGATGCCTGCTGGCTGCCCGGCGGCTATCCCGAACTGCATGCCGGACGACTGGCAGCGGCAGGGCATTTCCGCCATGCGCTGGGACGGTTCGCGCAGACCCGGCCAGTGCATGGGGAATGTGGCGGCTTCATGGTGCTGGGGGAAAGCCTGACGGACAAGACGGGCGAAACCCACCGCATGACCGGCCTGCTGGGACATGCCACGTCCTTTGCCAGACGCCGCATGAACCTTGGATACCGTAGCGCCACCCTGCGCCATGACTGCGCCATCGGGCCTGCGGGCACCGTGCTGCGCGGGCATGAGTTCCATTACGCCACGGTTACCGACCCCGGCCCGGACGCGCCGCTGGCCAGCCTGCATGATGGCTATGGCATGGACCGTGGCACCGGCGGCGCACGACGCGGACATGTATCGGGCACGTTCTTCCATGTGCTGTCCACAGTGGAAACCATATCCTGACAGACAGTTCATCACCATCAGTTCATGGCCGGAGGTAATGGCAACATGCGGTCACGCGGTGGCATGACAGGCCAGACCGGGCGGAAGACCATGGGTCAGCATTCTTAATGCCACGTCACACCGTACGGGTTATGTCCCGGACAGCGCCATCCGGTTCCACACCCCTGCACGGCTTAAAGACTGTTTGAAAACAAATGGCTGATAAAAAACAATAAACATTTTCGGATGCCGCCTTTTTTTCAAAAATTCGGCGGTTTCCAAAGTTTTTTGAAAAAAGCTTCACCAAAAACTTCCTTATGATTTCTGGGTGTTTCCTGAGCTGACTTTCCAAACGGTCTCTTACCGAAAGATATATAAAATTGTTTTATATCAAGTGTATATGAAAACATGGCACGAAACGGGAACCCATCATCCTTTATTCGGAAATGGATGATGACCGGTATGAATGCAGGAAAATCGAGATTTATGGGGATGGACGCTTCGGCATTGCCGACAAAACGCGACCAGCAGGCGAAACATGGCTGGCCGACGTGAAATACCGCCCCTGTCTGAAATCAATAAAGATGAACAGTTTGAAGCCACGGAAATCAGCCGCACTGAATTCGAGAAAATATGGAATGGGTACAGCCATGGATTAGACAGCGGCAGGCATTCGGCCTGATCCGTACCCCCATGCCAGCACAGGCATGGGAAAGACCGGCCAGCGGCACCCACCATCCTGACAGCCTGCCGCACGGCGCGACCGGGACTGGCCGCCAGCACGGCGCCCGTGTCGTTACATGCGTCCCGGACATACCCGTACCCGCCATGGCGCAGGTATCGGAACAAACATGATGGACAACATTTCCACCAGTATTTAATAATAATTATCACTTACTGTTATTGTCCGGATAATTTCGCCTTATGCGACTGAGTGACCTGCCACGCGGAACCGACGCCGTGATTGACAGCGTTGATGACCACGGCAGCACCGACCCCGTGGCACAGAGACTGCGTGAACTCGGCTTCGTGCCGGGTGAGGCGGTGCGCATTGTCGCGACAGCCCCCCTAGGGGGTGACCCGCTGGCGGTGCGCATCGGCTTTACACGCTTTGCCCTGCGCCGCACGGAAGCAGCCCGCGTGAACGTACACACCGCGGGGGTGCAGGCATGACTGCCCTCAACATCGCGCTGGTGGGCAACCCGAACTGCGGCAAGACGGCGCTGTTCAACCTGCTGACCGGCAGCCGGCAGAAAGTGGCCAATTACGCCGGCGCCACGGTGGAACGCAAGGAAGGCTGGTTCACCACGCCCGCAGGCCGCACCGTGCGCCTGCTGGACCTGCCCGGCGCATACAGCCTGAACGCCACCAGCCCCGACGAGGCGGTGACCCGCGACGTCTGCGCCGGAACCTATCGGGGGGAGGCAGCGCCCGACCTGCTGGTCTGTGTTGCCGATGCGACGAACCTGCGGCTGCATCTGCGCTTCGTGCTGGAAATGCGTGCCCTTGGCCGCCCGGCGGTGCTGGCGCTGAACATGATTGACGCAGCACAGCGTGGGGGCATGGAAATCGACCTGCCGCGCCTGCAGGCTGAAATCGGCATGCCGGTGGTGCCCACGGTGGGCATCAGACGCGACGGGGCACGCAGCCTGCTGGCACAGCTTGATGGCGCACCACCGCCAGTACCCGTTCCGCTGCCTGCTGGCACGGACCTGCATGCAATGGTGCGCCAGATCCTGTCGGACTGCGTGACCCAGTCCACCCCCCTGTCCGACCGGGTGGAGGAACGGCTGGACCGCTGGGTGCTGCACCCGGTGTGGGGACCGGTCATCCTGATCGTGCTGCTGTTCTTCATGTTCCAGGCGGTTTTCGCCTGGGCACAGCCGCTGATGGACGGAATCGACGCGGGCATGGGCTGGCTGGGACAGCAGGTGGGGCAATTACTGCCTGATGGCGTGCTGCGCAGCCTGATCGTGGATGGCGTGATCGCGGGGGCTGGCAGCGTGGTGACATTCCTGCCGCAGATCCTGATCCTGTTTGCATGGATACTGGCGCTGGAGGAATCGGGGTACCTGCCCCGTGCCGCGTTCCTGCTGGACCGGCTCATGTCCTTTGCGGGACTGAGCGGACGGTCCTTCATCCCGCTGCTGTCCAGCTTCGCCTGCGCCGTGCCCGGTGTCATGGCCACGCGCACGATCCAGAATCCGCGCGACCGTCTGGTGACCATACTTATCGCGCCGCTCATGACCTGTTCGGCCCGGCTGCCGGTCTATACGCTGTTGATCGGGGCATTCATTCCCCATCGCAACATTGCCGGGCTTGTGAACCTGCAGGGGCTTGTCCTGTTCGGGCTGTATGCCCTGGGCATCGTGTCCGCCGTGGTGGTGGCGCGCGTGCTACGCTGGCGCAACCCCGACCGGCAGGAAGCCACCCTGCTTATGGAACTGCCGGCCTACCGGCTGCCCAATCCACGTGACCTTGCGCTGGGGCTGTGGGAACGGGCGCGTATATTCCTGATGCGCGTGGGCACGACCATTGTCTCGCTCACGGTGCTGCTGTGGGGGCTGTCCAGCTTTCCCGCCCCGCCGCCGGGTGCGCCGGGACCGGCCATCGACTGGAGCCTTGCAGGCCGGATCGGCCACCTGATACTGCCGATCTTCGCACCACTGGGTTTCAACTGGCAGATCTGCGTGGCCCTGATCCCCGGCCTTGCCGCGCGTGAGGTCGCGGTGGGCGCGCTGGCCACGGTCTATTCGCTGGGTTCCGGCACGGATACGGATCAGGCGGCCATCCAGCTTGGGCAGATGCTGCCCACACACTGGAGCCTGGCCACCGCCCTGTCGCTGCTGGCATGGTATGTCTATGCGCCGCAATGTGTCGCGACCCTTGCGGTCATCCGGCGGGAAACCGCATCATGGCGGGTGGTGGCGCTGGCGGCGGGATACCTGTTCGCCCTGGCCTATGTGGCGGCATTCCTGACCTACCATATCGCACGGATGTTCTGATGCACCTGGCCACACTGTTCCAGACGCTGCTGGCCTGCGGGCTGGTCGGGGCCTGTGCGCTGTACTGGGCAGGCCGGCTGTTTCCCCTGCTGGCGCAGAAGGGCTGGCGGCAGATGGCGACCGTGCTGCGGCATGTCCATGCCCCGTCCGCCCTGATCCGTCATGCCGACCGGCACGCAACCCCACGCACCGGCGGGGGCTGTGGCGGGTGTTCGGGCTGCAGTGGCAAAACCTGCGCGCCCGACAGGCCCGTCAGGTAAAGATACGCATTTTAGAGAAATGACCAGATGGATCAGTGCGACAGGATGGGGTATATAGACCATCCGGTTTGTCATGATTATGCGGCGCCATGGTAATTTTTTATATAAATTCAGAATAAAAATTATTCTATATAATATGAGATATATGCCTTTCGGTCATATGATATCCGCTTGCCCACTGCTACCACCGCCCTGCCTGCCTTGATATGTATAATGGCATGCAAGGCAAGCAGCGTGACCATACCGTTCCATGACTTTACGCCCCCCGATCCGCACGGCTTGCGGCGACGGGCTGCCCTTGTCCCTTTTGCGAGGTAATTCAATGTCCAAGCCTAACCTGAGCGCTGAAGTCCTGATTTCGGCACTGGAACAGGCCATAGACGCAACCGTTATTATTGATGACCAGAACCATGTCATCTTTTTCAATAACGCTGCGGAAAACCTGTGGGGCCTGGACAGGAAGGACGTGCTTGGCCAGAATGTGAACGTGCTGGTACCCACGCAGCAACGCGGTGGGCATGACGCGTTCGTAAACCGCAGCCGCGCCAGCGGCCAGAACCGGATTGTCGGTACATCGCGGGAGGTGGATTTCACCCGCAGCGATGGGGAATACATATGCGGTGAACTGTCGCTGTCGAAGGTCGTCACGCATGATGGGCGTGTCTTCTTCATGGGGGTGATGAAGAACGTCACCAATGAAAGCCAGCAGCGCAAGATCCTGATCCTGCAGAATGACGTGCTGCAGGCGCTGGCCAGCGACATGATGATACAGGACGTGGCCGATTTGCTGTGCCGCCGGGTGGAAAGCTTCGTGCCCGGCACGGTGGCGGTCCTCATGCTCATCACCGCTGATGGGCAGTTGCGCGTGCTGTCCAGCCCGACCCTGCCGAAGCGGTACCGGACATCACTGGAAAGCCTGTACATTTCCTCCTCCGAACTGGAAAAGCTGCGGGTGGATCCCAACTACGCCACGCGGCTGGTATGGGACAGCTATCGTTCGCTCGGCATCTCACTGGGGCTGCAGCAGTGCTTCTGCACGCCGGTCTGCACGCGTTCGGGTCAGGTCAAGGGCATTTTCGCCCTGTATGCGCGTGAGGATCAGGGCCGCAACACATGGCCGCAGCGCATCGTTGATTCATGCATTCCCTTCTGTGCGCTGGCGTTCGAGCAGAATGCAACGCAGGAACATATTTCCCATCTTGCCAATTTTGACAGCCTGACCGGGCTGCTCAACCGCTCCTCGGTCCACAAGGTGATCGAGGGCATGATCAACAAGCAGGATGGCAACCGCCAGTTCGCCATCTTCATGCTCGATATCGACCGTTTCCGCGATATCAACGACGCGCTGGGCCATGTCTATGCCGACCAGTTCCTGGTCGAGATCGCGGCCCGTATCCGTGCCATCGCGCTGGACGGGTATGTCATCAGCCGCTCTGGTGGGGATGAATTCGTGGTGGTGGTGCCCAACTGCCCCACCAAGGAAGCCACGGAGTTTGCCGAACGCCTGCTGGCCACCATCGCCAAGCCCATGCAGATCGGGCAGAATACGCTGACGATTTCCTGCTCGATCGGTATCAGCACATACCCCGATAACGGGCCGGACAGTGAATCCCTGCTCAGCACGGCGGATGTAGCGCTGCGGCAGGCCAAGGAAAACGGGCGCGGCACCTTCCGCTTCGCCAACCTGGAAAAGAACCAGGTGGCGCAGGACCGGCTGGTGCTTGGCTCGGCGCTGCGTGATTCGCTGGCCAAGGGCATGCTGAACCTGCATTACCAGCCGCAGGTGCGCACGCATACGCTGGAACTCAGCGGGGTGGAGGCCCTGTCGCGCTGGCACCATCCGACACTGGGCAACATCTACCCGTCCCGCTTCATCGCGGTGGCGGAGGAAACCGGCCAGATCGAGGCCATCGGCCGGTGGTCGCTGCTGGAAGCATGCCGCCAGATCGTGAAATGGGACCGCGACGGCATCCATGTCCCCACCGTGGCGGTAAACCTGTCGGCGGTACATTTTCGCAACCGCGCACTGCCTGAACACATCGCGGCCCTGCTGAAGGACCATGACCTCAAGCCCGCGCGGCTGACGGTGGAAATCACCGAAAGCGTGATGATGGACAACAGCCGCGATACCGAGGAAGTGCTGCAGTCCATCCGCAACCTTGGCTGTGGCCTGTCGATGGATGATTTCGGCACGGGGTATTCGTCACTGTCGCGGCTGACGCGCCTGCCGCTGACGGAAATCAAGATTGACCGCAGCTTCATCAATGAGTTCGAGCATGATACCAACGCGCAGGCCGTGACCATGGCGGTCATCGGCATCGGTTCGCGCCTGGGCATGACGGTGGTGACCGAAGGGGTCGAGACTGAACAACAGTGGCGCCTGCTGGAAGAACTGAACTGCGATGTGATGCAGGGTTATCTGTTCGCCAAGCCGCTGGCCCCTGATGACCTGGAAAAATGGGTCAGGCAGCACAAGACAATCCGTGAAATCATGCCGGCCAAGCCTGCCGCCAAAAATGTTTCCGACAAGAAGAAATAATCCTAGACTGCTTACAGGTAATTCCCCGTTTCCTGCTCCGTATCCGAGGTACCAGAATGTCCGCACACCATGATAACAGGCTTCGCGCCCTAACGCATGAAGATGCCGACTTCTGGGCGGATGTGGTTGATAATGTCCTTATTGTCGCCGTGACCGACCGCAAGGGGGTCATTACCTACGTCAACGACAAATTCTGCAAGATCAGCCAGTACTCCCGCGAAGAACTGCTGGGCCACACCCATCGCATCCTGAATTCGGGGGAGCATAACAAGGCTTTTTTCCGGGACATGTACCGGACCCTGTATTCGGGCCAGACATGGCATGGCAACCTGTGCAACCGCGCCAAGGACGGCAGCCATTACTGGGTGGCGACCACCATCATTCCCCACAAGAACGCACAGGGGGAAATAAGCGGGTTTGTCGCGACCCGTTTTGAAATTACCGAACTTATGAACACGAAGGTACGGCTGAAAAAACAGGCCGCGACCGACATGATGACCGGCCTGCTGAACCGTGGCGGGTTCAACGCCAGCCTGATCACCGCCGTGGAAGCGAGCAAACGCCGCAATGCCGACCCGCAGGTGCTGGTGATGTTCGATCTTGACGGCTTCAAGCCGGTCAATGACATCCACGGCCATCACGCGGGTGATGAGGTACTCAAGACCATTGCGACGCGCCTGATCGAACTGATCGGGTCGCAGGATACGATCAGCCGTCTGGGCGGGGACGAGTTCGCGGTGATCCTTCATCACAGCCTGAAGACCATGCCGCTGCAGACCATCCTGAGCAAGATCCAGAACCTGCTGGAGGAACCGATCATGCTGGACAGCGCCACCGTGCGCATTTCCGGCAGTATCGGGGCCACCCCCATCACCGGCGAGGAATCGCTGGAAGCCTTGCAGAAGAACGCCGATGTCGCGGTCTATGCCGCCAAGCAGGCGGGGGGCAAGCAGGCGCGCATGTTCACGCCCAGCCTGCACAAGACCACGATGGAACGCGCCAAGATCCTGTCGGAAGCCCGGCAGGGTGTCGCGGAAAAACAGTTCGAGGTTTACTACCAGCCCATACTGAACGCCCGGACCGGCCGGATCGAACAGGCGGAAGCCCTGATGCGCTGGCATCATCCCGAACGCGGGCTGCTGTCCGCCGGTGCGTTTACCGATGTATTCGCGGATTCGGCGCTGGCCCAGATCATGGAAACGCATCTGGTGCAGTCCTTCCACGATGATATCCAGAAATGGAAGGAAGCGGGCCTGCCCAGCCTGCGGCTGGCGGTCAACCTGTCGCATCTGGACCTGCTGAACCTTGAACAGCAGATCGACCTGTTCAGCGAGATCCGGCAGCTCAACCTCGACCCCAGCACCTTCATGTTGGAAGTCACCGAACAGATGCTGCAGGGACGGCGTGCGGAAAAAAGCCGCCTGCGCCTGCGCGGCCTGGCGGAAGACGGGTTCGGGCTGGCCATGGACAATTTCGGCTACGGCACGGTGCGGCTGTCCACGCTAAGGGAACTGCCGCTGCAGTCGCTGAAGCTGGACCGTTGCCTGGTGCGCAATATCGGGTCGGATAGCAAGGCACGCAGCCTGCTGGCCTCGCTCATCAAGCTTGGTCATGGCTACAACCTGGCCGTAACGGTGGAAGGTGTGGAAACACAGGAAGAATTTGATACCGTGCGCGCACTGGGCGTGGACTATGTGCAGGGCTTCTTCATCTCGCGCGCGGTTTCCGCCACGGAACTGATCCGCATCACGCGTGAGGATGCATGGAACCCTGCCCCTACGACCGCATGAACCCGCGCGCCAGACCATAAAGAAGTTTTTGGTGAAGCTTTTTTCAAAAAGCTTCAGAGAATGCCGTCTTTTTGAAAAAACGCGGTATCCAAAGATTTTTATTCTTTGTCATGGATAAGTAATATAGCGTGGCTGGAGCTGTCGAAACAGCCCACACCTAACAACCAACCGCATGGATAGCGTAATTTATTCAATAGTTAGAAAAATAATTAGAAAATAATAAATATAATAGAAATGATTCTGAATAATTAAATTTTAATATGATGCCTTGATACAAATAAAAAACCACCCGGCAGGTTTGCTGCCGGGTGGTTTTTATTTCTGGCGGGCCAGTTCAGATATGGATGGCGCGCTTGTCCACATCCATCGCTGCTTCCTTGACCGCCTCGCTCAACGTGGGGTGAGCGTGGCAGGTGCGCGCGATGTCTTCCGACGATGCACCGAACTCGATCGCCATGGTGCATTCGGCAATCAGTTCGCCCGCCATCGGGCCGATGATATGCACGCCCAGCACCTGATCGGTGGTTGAATCGGCCAGAACCTTCACAAACCCGTCCGTCATGCCGATGGCGCGTGCGCGGCCATTGGCAGTGAAGGGGAATTTGCCAACCTTGTAGGAAACACCTTCTTCCTTCAGGTTTTCTTCGGTCTTGCCAACGGTTGCGACCTCCGGCCATGTGTAAACCACGGCAGGGATGGCGCCATAATTCACATGACCGGCCTGACCGGCCAGCAATTCGGCCACGGCAACGCCTTCTTCCTCGGCCTTGTGCGCCAGCATCGAGCCTGCGATCACGTCGCCAATCGCATAGATGCCCGGCACGCTGGTGGCGTAATGCGCATCGGTCACGATACGGCCGCGCTTGTCCAGTTCGATGCCGGCTTCTTCCAGCCCGAAGCCCTTGCTGGCCGCCGTACGGCCAATGGCCAGCAGCACCACGTCGGCTTCCAGCGTTTCCGCCGTCCCGCCCTGCGCGGGTTCCACGGTCAGGGTCACGCCCTTGGCCGATTTTTCCGCCTTGGTGACTTTGTGGCCGAGCTTCATCTTCAGGCCCTGCTTGGTCAGGATGCGCTGGAAGGTCTTGGCGATCTCGTTATCCGTGCCCGGAACCAGACGGTCGAGGTATTCGATGACCGTCACGTCCGCGCCCAGACGATGCCATACGCTGCCCAGTTCAAGCCCGATCACGCCGCCGCCGATCACCACCATCTTCTTGGGAACAGCGGACAGTTCAAGCGCGCCAGTGGAGGTGACGATCTGCTTTTCGTCCACGTCAACGCCCGGCAGGCCCGCGCTGTCGCTGCCGCTGGCAATCACGATGTGCTTGGCCGTGACCGGCTTGCCATCGACCGTGATGCGGCCCGTACCCTCGACCTTGCCTGTGCCCTTCAGCCAGGTGACCTTGTTCTTCTTGAACAGGAATTCCACGCCCTTCACGTTGGCGTCGACCACGGACTGCTTGCGCGCCATCATCTTCGCCAGATCCAGCTTCACGCTGTCGATGATGATGCCCATATCGGCATATTCATCCTTGGCGGCGTGGAAGTTCTCGGACTGCTGCAGCAGCGCCTTGGACGGGATACAGCCAACATTGAGGCAGGTGCCCCCCAGCGTCGCACGCTTTTCCACGCATGCCACCTTGAAACCAAGCTGGGCCGCGCGGATGGCGCATACATAACCACCGGGACCGGCGCCGATCACGATCACATCGTAATCCGTCTCGGCCGGGGCTGCGGCAGTGGCCTTGGGTGCGGGTGCGGCAGCAGGGGCTGCTGCGGCCGGTGCGGGCTGGGCCGGTCTGGCGGCAGCCGGGGCCGCCTTCTGGCCACCAGCGCCGGGGGTCAGGGTGGTCAGCACGGTGCCAACCTCGACCTCATCACCTTCTTTGACGGCGTGCGCACCCAGTACGCCCGCCTGCGGGGCGGGGACTTCCACGCTGACCTTGTCGGTTTCCAGTTCGGCGATCGGTTCATCCGCGTTCACGGCGTCACCGGGCTGTTTCAGCCACTTTGAAACGGTCGCCGTGGTCACACTTTCGCCCAGCGTGGGCACCTTGATGTCGATAGTCATGTCTATTCAGTCCTGCTTGCTATGCGGTTGCGCGTAGGGGCCGCGCATGGGCACGGCCCCGGCAGGCATCAGACCTGCAGCAGCAGACGGCGCGGGTCTTCCACGTTCTGCTTGACCCGCACAAGGAAGCTGACCGCTTCCTTGCCATCCACGATCCGGTGATCGTAGGTCAGGGCGATATACATCATCGGGCGGATCACCACCTGCCCGTTCACGGCAACCGGACGGTCCTGAATGGCGTGCATGCCAAGGATGGCCGACTGCGGCGCGTTGATGATGGGCGTGGACATGAGCGAGCCATAGATGCCGCCATTGGTGATGGAGAACGTGCCGCCGGACAGTTCATCGATCTTCAGCGTGCCTTCGCGCGCCTTCTTGCCAAAGCCTGCGATGGAGCTTTCGATCTGGGCGAAGCTCATCTTGTCCGCATCGCGGATCACGGGCACGACCAGCCCGTTGGGACCGCCCACGGCAATGCCGAGGTTGACGAACTCACGATAGATCACGTCATCGCCGTCGATTTCGGCGTTGATGGCCGGGAATTCCTGCAACGCCGCGATGACCGCACGGCTGAAGATGGACATGAAACCCAGCTTTACGCCGTTATGCTTCTTGATGAACAGTTCCTTGTATTCGGCGCGCATCTGCATCACCGCCGACATGTCCACTTCGTTGAATGTGGTCAGCAGGGCGGCGGTGTTCTGCGCATCCTTCAGGCGGCGGGCAATGGTGCGGCGCAGGCGCGTCATCTTCACGCGTTCTTCACGCGGGTCGTCCTGACGCGGCGGACGGGCGGCGGCGGCAGGCTGGGCCGCACGCGGCTGCGACAGGAACGACTGCACGTCACCCTTGGTGATACGGCCGTCCTTGCCGGTGCCGGTACCAACCTGTGCTGCGGACACGCCCTGCTCGGTCATCATCTTGCGCGCGCTGGGAAACGCCACGGCTGCCGCCCCCTGTGCCGCGACATCGGACGGCGGGGTTGCCGGACGGGCAACCGGGCCGCTGGCGGCAGGCTGGGCCTGCACACCCGCGGGGGCGGCTTCCTTTTTCGGCGCGGGTGCTGCGGCGGGCTTGGGGGCCGCACCGCTTCCGGCCTCGATGGTGGACAGTACGGTGCCGACCTCGACTTCCTCACCTTCGGGGACCAGCAGCGGGCCAAGCACGCCAGCCTGCGGGGCGGGGACTTCCACGCTGACCTTGTCGGTTTCCAGTTCCACCAACGGATCGTCTTCGTTCACGGCATCGCCCGGATGCTTCAGCCATTTTGCAACGGTTGCTGTGGTAACACTTTCGCCCAGTGTCGGTACCTTGATATCGGCAGACATCTTTTGATTCCCAATCCCTTGGCCGCCCTGGCGCCCCAATCGTGCGCCCAGTCGGCCTTATCGTTATTCAGGGGAACGGCCAGAACGCCGTTCCCGTATCCTTCATGCGTAAAACGCGTGGCCCTCAGGCACTGACGCCCAGCGCCTTGTTCACCAGCGCCGTCTGTTCGGCGACATGGACCTTCGCAAGGCCCGTGGCGGGGCTGGCCGCCGCCACGCGCCCGACATAGGTCGGTCGTGTGCTCTTGTGGCCCACGGATGTCAGCACGCCTTCGATCAGGCGATCGACGAAGTTCCATCCACCCATGTTTTCCGGCTCTTCCTGACACCAGATCACCTTGGCCTGCGGGTAGCGGGCCAGTTCTTCCGCCAGCAGTTTTTCGGGGAAGGGATAGAACTGTTCCAGCCGGATGATGGCGACGTTATCCAGCTTGCGCTCACGGCGCTCGGTCAGCAGGTCGTAATAGACCTTGCCCGAACAGATCACCACGCGGTCCACCTTGGCGGGGGCGGCGATCTGGTCGATTTCACCAATGACCGGCAGGAAGCGCGTGCCCGGACCGAAATCCTTCAGTTCCGATACCGCCAGCTTGTTACGCAGCAGGGATTTCGGCGTCATGATGATCAGCGGCTTGCGGTAATCCAGGAACAGCTGGCGACGCAGGGCGTGATAGTAGTTGGCCGGCGTGGTCAGGTTGCACACGCGCATGTTGTTTTCCGCGCAGAGCTGGAGATAACGCTCCAGACGGGCAGAGGAATGTTCCGGCCCCTGCCCTTCGTACCCGTGCGGCAGCAGCATGACCAGGCCGGACATGCGCAGCCACTTGGTCTCACCCGATGCGATGAACTGGTCGATGATGACCTGTGCGCCGTTGGCGAAGTCACCAAACTGCGCTTCCCACAGCACCAACGCATTCGGGTCGGCCAGCGAATAGCCATATTCGAACCCGAGCACGCCGAATTCGGACAGCAGCGAGTTGTAGATCTCGATCGCGGCCTGATCCTTGGCGATGTTGTTCAGCGGCACATAGGTGTTCTGGTTGATCTGGTCGATCAGCACCGCATGACGCTGACTGAAGGTGCCGCGCTGGCAGTCCTCCCCCGACAGGCGGACATGGTGCTTGTCCAGCAGCAGCGTGCCGAAGCCAAGCGCCTCACCCGTGGCCCAGTCAATGCCCACGCCCGTCTCGAACATCTTGGCCTTGGCCTTGAGCTGGCGGACGATCTTGGAATTGGCGTTGAAATCATCGGGCACATGCGCCAGCGCCGCCCCCACTTCCTTCAGCCGCTCAATGGCGACACCGGTTTCCGGTGCGGGGCGGGTGGCGTCCACCGGCGGCGGCTTCAGCCCCTGCCATGCACCTTCCAGCCAGTCCGCCTTGTTGGGCTTGTAACCCTGGGCTGCCTGATAGGCTTCTTCCAGTTTGTTGTGGAAGCCGTCCCACTCGGCCGTGACTTCCGCCTCGGTCAGCACGCCTTCACGCACAAGGCGGTCGGAATACAGCGTGCGGATGGTCGGGCGCGCGGCAATGGCCTTGTACATGGTGGGCTGGGTGAATGACGGCTCATCGGACTCGTTATGACCGTGGCGGCGATAGCCTACGATGTCCAGCACCACGTCGGATGCGAACTTCTGGCGGAATTCGGCCGCAAGGCGGGAACAGTAGATCACCGCTTCCGGCTCGTCACCGTTCACGTGCAGGATCGGGGCCTGCACCGCCTTGGCCACGTCCGTGCAGTAAAGCCCGGAGAAGGAATGGACCGATACGGTGGTGAAGCCGATCTGGTTGTTGACCACGACATGGATCGTGCCGCCGGTGCGGTAGCCGATCAGCTGCGACATGGCCAGGGTTTCATACACGATGCCCTGCCCGGCGAATGCCGCGTCACCATGCAGCAGCAGGCCCATATGACGGCCGCGCTGGTGGGGATCATCATCATCCTGCGTCGCGCGGACCTTGCCGATCACGACCGGGTCCACCGCCTCAAGGTGCGAGGGATTGGGCTGGAGCGAGATATGGACCGGGGTGCCGCCAATCTCCACATCGGTGGAGGTGCCGAGATGGTATTTCACATCGCCCGACCCCTGCACGTCGTCCGGCTTGAAGGACGCACCGGCGAATTCGCTGAAAATGGCGGTGTAGGGCTTGCGCACGATGTTGACCAGCGTGTTCAGGCGACCACGATGCGGCATGCCGATTGCGACCGAGCGCACGCCGCCGGCAGCAGCCTGATCGATGATCGCGTGCAGCGCGGGGATGGTCACGTCCTCACCCTCAAGGCCGAAGCGCTTGGTGCCGACATAACGCTTCTGGCAGAAGGACTCGAAGCCTTCCGCTTCGGTCAGCTGCTGCAGGATGACCTTCTTCTGCTCGGGGCTTGCGCCCTTGCGCCAGTTGTCACCTTCCAGCCGCGCCTGCACCCACATGCGCTGCTCGGGGTCCTGGATGTGCATGAACTCGGCGCCGATCGGCCCGCAATAGACCGAGCGCAGGGCATCGAGCACCTGGTTGATGGTCGCGGTGTCGGTTCCGATCAGGCTGGCGACGGTGTGGCCAAGGTAGATCGGGCGATCAAGGTCCTTGGGGCCGAAGCCATAGGTTGCGGGGTCCAGGTCGGCATGGGGCTGGGGCACCTGCAGGCCCAGCGGGTCCAGCCGGGCCTCAAGGTGGCCACGCACGCGGAACGCCCGGATCAGCTGGGTGGCGCGCAGGCTGTCATCCGCAGCCGCCCGCAGCCCTTCGGCCGTTACACCCGCCGGCTTCCTGCCATCCGGCAGGGGGGCGGGTTCATCACCGGTGATGATGTGCGGCCGTGGCGCCCAGGACGCCCCTTCCGCATCATGAACGATTTCCGGCCCGTCCTCGTGCAGTTCCTGGAACAGGGAGGCAAAGGAAGGATCGACGCTGTTGGGATCGGCCACCCAGCGCGCATACAATTCAGCCAGATAGGCCGTATTGGCGCCGCTGAATGCGGTCGAAAGAATATCTACGCCCGCCATATTGAAGACATCTCCTCGCTGGCGGCCTTTTTTGGCCGCGCTATTGTCGGGTCCGGCATGCAACGTTCACCGGCCCGATTTGTATCGCTACCCTAGCCGCACCCCTGCCGGGATACCGCCATCATTCATCAGGATCAGGTCTGCTTGCCGCGCATACTGACATTTTCGTGCCTGCCCTCCCGATCCGGGGAAACCGGTCTGCCAAACATCCCTATCCGCGGCCTTGGTCCCGGCTGATGCGAACTTGCCCATACCCAAGCAAAGACAGTCCGGCTTGCCTACCGCCTGACCAGTCACACCACCGCCATAACCGTCACGATGGCGTGACCCTTTCATCCCCGGGCGGCCTTACGCGTTCAGGTGCGGCAGCTGCATGTAGGCGGCACTCTGCATTTCCTCCAGACGGGATGCCGTGCGTTCGAACGCGGTCGCCCCCTGCCCTTTGGCATAGATGGCGTCGGGCCGGTCCTCGGCGGAGGCGAACAGCTTGACGTTCTGTTCGTACAGCGTGTCGATCAGGACGATGAAGCGCCGTGCCTCGTCAAAATTGTCCGGCCCCATGCGGGGGACGCCGTCAAGGACAAGGTTGGGAAACCGCGTGGCCAGCGCCAGATAGTCGCCCGCGCCAAGCGGCCTGCCGCACAGATCGGCAAAGCTGAAGCGCGCGACCGGGCCTGCCGCCCGTTCCACCTTCAGGCTGCGGCCCATGATGTCCAGCGTGACCGGCACGACTGGCGCGCCATCGGCCAGCCGGGTGAAGATCGAGTCGAGTTCACGGCGCGCCGCGTCATCGACGGGAATGATCCATGTCTGCATGCCGCGTGCATTGCCCCGGCGGTAATCACGCGGGGAATCGAGGATGACGGTATCCACTTCCTTCAGGATGGCGGCAATGAACGGCTTGAAGGCATCAGCGCCCGGACGGTCCTGGAACAGGTCCTCGGGCTTCGTGTTGGATGTGGCCACCACCACCACGCCATCAGCGAACAGATAGTCGAACAGGCGGCCAAGGATCATGGCGTCGGCAATGTCATTGACCTGGAATTCGTCAAAGCACAGCAGCCACGCCTCCTGCGCGATCTGGCGCGCCAGTGGCGGAATGGGATCGGTCAGGCCGGGGTCCGCCGCCTTCATGTCATGCAGGCGCTGGTGCACGTCCTGCATGAAGCGGTGGAAATGGACCCGGCGCTTGTGTTCCACCGGGGCCAGGCTGAAGAACAGGTCCATGAGCATGGTCTTGCCCCGCCCCACCTGCCCCACCATGTAGACGCCGCGCGGACGCCGGGTTTCAGCGGGGGCATGTCCCGACAGGCCCAGCCGGGCCTTCAGCCCGCCCAGCCAGCCCGAGGCCGGTGGCGCATGCTGCTGGACCACCGGGTGGTAGTCGCGCAGTTCCCGCCACAGGCGGTCCAGCCTGCGGGCGGCCTTTTCCTGTTCCGGGTCACGATCAAGACGGCCGGAGGCCACACGGGCCTCATAGGCGGCGAGGGGGCCAGTACCTGCGGGCAGCGCCGCAGCGGACGGGCGGGCGGGGGCGATATCTGTATCCATGATATTTCGGCGATAGTCCGTAACAAACCCCCCATCAAGGCCACAAACTCGCCAAACTGTGTCATGACAGGGGTTCTCTCCATCTGGTGAACTGAAACCATCCAAAATGGAGAGTTTGTGATGACTGACTGGAATGCCTATCGCGCCCATCTGGGCGACTCTATCAAGGCCTTTGCCGCGCTGTCCCCCGACACGATCAAAGGACTCCAGACACTCGATGGCGCTGCCGCGCGCACTGGCCATCTGGATGCCAAGACGCGCGAACTGATCGCGCTGGCGGTGGCCGTGACCACGCGGTGCGACGGCTGCATATCCGTCCATTCCACCGCGGCGGTGAAGGCAGGGGCGACGAAAGCGGAAATTGCCGAGGCGCTGGGCGTTGCCGTGGCCCTGAACGCGGGGGCCGCCACGGTCTATTCCAGCCGGGTGCTGGATGCGGTGGACACGGTCACCGGCTGACACCCGCACGCATTATCTTGCAGGGGGACGTGTCCGGGCCTAATCTGCGGGTCGTTTACTGACCCGCTTGCAGAGATGGCATGATCCAACCCGTCACCCCCGACTATGCAGCACTGGAAGCAGCCGCGGTCTCCACCGCGCCATTCGCTCATGTGGTGGTGCCGCATTTCATCGGGCCGGATGACCTGCATGCCCTGTCGGCCAGCCTGCCCGATATCCGCTCCGGCGGGTCCTTCCCGCCGGGCGCCCTGACGCTGTCGCCGCTTATGGCGCAGCTGGTGCGCGAACTGGAGGGACCACGCCTGCGGGACCTGATCGCACGCAAATTCGCACTGGATCTGGACACCGCCCCGACCATGCTGACGCTGCGCGGGCGCACGCGGGCGAAGGACGGACGCATCCACCGCGATTCCGACAGCAAGCGCGTGACCGTCCTGCTCTACCTGAACGCTGCCGATGACGCGGCGTGGTCACGCCACGAAGGCTGCCTGCGGCTGTTGCGCAATGCGCATGACATTGAGGATTTTGCCGCCGAGATCCCGCCCGTCAACGGCACGCTGCTGATCTTTCCCAACGGGCCGGATACATGGCATGGGCACCGGCAGTATGTCGGCCCGCGCCACACCATCCAGCTGAATTACATGACCAATGATGCCCGCGCACGCAACGAACTGCGCCGTCATCGGTTTTCTGCCCTGACAAAACGCCTGCCGTGGGTTGCCTGAAACCATGCACGGCCATTGTTTCGTCACGGACGGCGGTCATGTTTGTCCCGTCATCCGCCTTCACGACATGTCGAGGTACTCAAAGTCCATGCATCTGCGCAAATTGACCGCTTCCCTCCTGTCAGCCAGCCTTGCGCTGGGCATACTGGCGACAGCCGTACCCGCCGCGCAGGCCCAGCCATGGCATGGCGGCCCCCGTGGCGGGCGTGGCGGGCCGCCGCCCCCGCCGCCGCGTGGCGGTTATTATGGCGGCCACCGTGGCGGTGGTGGGGCGGGTCTGGCGGTCGGCAGCGGCCTGGCCGGACTTGCGGTTGGCGCCATGCTGGGAAGCACGCTGGCTGAACGTGGCGCCGCCGCCCCGCCGCCAGCCTATTATCCCACGCCCGCGCCAGCCCCGCCGCCGCCGGCCTATTACCCGTATGGTGGCGGTTACTGACAACCGCAGCCCTGACACATCCCACGCACACTGATACACACTGCGAAGGAAAATACCCAACATGATGTTCCGTCGGTTCCTACCCGCCGCTGCCCTCCTGATGCTGCCAGCCATGGCCATGGCTGCCGACCAGCAGCCCGCGGCCGCCACGCAGACAGAAGCAGGCACGCCCAACCCGACCGCGCCCCTGGCCCACACCCCGCGCGATCCCGCGCCGGAACAGGTGGAAGCGCATATCAAGACGCTGCATGACGAACTGGGCATCACCAAGAAGCAGGAAGCCCTGTGGGCTCCCTTCGCACAGGACATGCGCGACAACGGGCAGCGCCTGCATGACGCGATCGAGGACCGCCGCAGCAAGCTGCCGACCCTGAACGCCGTGGAAAACATGCAGTCCTATGCCGAACTGGTGATCGAGCGCGCGCATGACATGCAGACGCTGAACACCGCTTTCGCATCACTGTATGACAGCTTCTCCAAGAAGCAGCGCAAGCATGCCGATACCCTGTTCCGTGAAGGCGACAGCGAACACACCGCCGCACAGCAGGCCAGGGCCGCAGACGCTCAGGGTGGTACGGCACCGGCCGCGCCCCCCGCGCAGTAACGCATCTTGCGTCAGGGGACGGGATTTCCGTCCCCATCCCGCCCGCTGTCGCGGGCGGGGGCTGGATACCGCATCACGACAGGGTCGTGAGCGGATCCAGCCAAGCCCTGAACCATTCAGGCGCGATCAAGCGGGTACCACGTCCGCCCGTCACGACGCAGCAGTTCATCCGCCCCGCTGGGGCCTGATGTACCCGCTTCGTATATTTCCGGCCCCGCCGTATCCTTCGCCCATGCCTGCAGGACGGGATCGACCGCCTTCCATGCCGCCTCGATGTTATCAGCGCGCTGGAACAGGGTTTCATCCCCCATCAGGCAGTCATACAGAAGGGTTTCGTACCCGACATTGGGGGACTTGGCGAACACGTCCTCATAACGGAAGCGGGCCTGCACATCGGTCAGGTCCATTTCCGGCCCCGGCTTTTTCGCCCCCAGTTCCACCGTCAGCCCCTGGGCTGGCTGGATGTTGAGGATAATGCGGTTGGGGGGCAGTTCCTCCGTTTCGGTTTCACGGAACATAAGCATCGGTGGCTTGCGGAACTGCACCACGACCTCGGTCCGCCGGCCGCCCAGCCCCTTGCCGGTGCGCAGGTAGAACGGCACCCCCGCCCAGCGCCAGTTATCCACATGCAGCTTCAGCGCCACATAGGTTTCGGTGTTGCTGTGCGGGGAAACGCCAGGACTTTCGCGATAACCGACCATGGGTTTGCCCTCCACCGTGCCTGCCGCGTACTGGCCGCGCACGGCATCCGCCGGGTTGATCGGGGTCACGGCCTCGAACAGCTGTTCCTTGGCGTTGCGCACGCTTTCGGCGTCAAACGTGTTGGGCGGCTCCATCGCCACCATGGCAAACAGCTGGAACAGGTGGTTGGGCACCATGTCGCGCAGCGCGCCGGTGGGTTCGTAAAACGCGCCGCGCTGTTCCACGCCAATGGTCTCGGCTGCGGTGATCTCGACATGATCGACATATTCGTTGCGCCACAGAGGCTCGAATATCAGGTTGCCGAATCGCATGGCGAGGATGTTCTGCACCGTTTCCTTGCCCAGGAAGTGGTCGATGCGGAAGACCTGCGACTCCTCCAGCACCGACAGCACCCGGCGGTTGAGCGCCTGCGCCGAAGCCAGGTCGGAACCAAATGGCTTTTCAATCACCACACGGCGGAAGACGTCATCTTTCTGTTCCACCACCCCGGCCTTGCCCAGTGTTTCCACCACCGTGGCGAAAAACCGCGAGGGGATGGCAAGGTAGAAGATGGCGTTGCCCGGCAGCTTGGTACCCAGCTGGCGCAGGGCGTCCACGTCACTGAAATCGGCCTGCACGTATTCCAGGCGCTGCGCCAGCCAGTCCCACTGCTGCGCATTGATGCTGGCGGGATGGAATTCGGCATTCGGGTCGTGGGTGAAGGACTGCATCATTTCAGCCAGCCCGTCACGCCACTGCGCGGTGGAACTGGCCACGCGGTCCACACCGATGATGCGGAAACCGTCATCGAGCAGGCCGTTGCCCACCAGATTGTAAAGCGCGGGCATCAGCAGCCGCTTGGTCAGGTCCCCGTGCGCCCCGAAAATGACCAGGGTGCATGCCGGTGCCCTGCGCGCGCCGGGGGACATGGTTTTGGAAGTGTCAGATGATAAGGCCATGATCTCTCTAACCGTTCTTGCCTGCGCCCTGTACCGGAACGGATGGTGGCGGTCAGCCTGTCCGATATGGCGCGATGGGCCAAGCGTGCACCCGGCACGCGGAAACGGACAAGGCCTATCACCGCATGGGACATGCCACCTTGACCTTACCCCCGATTCGATTCCCGGTCCGGCGGGGTCCGTGCTGCTTGCGCCTTTGGCACACAGGCTCTACGTGTCGATACAGTTACGACTAACGGCCCGTCCGCCCGGATGGACCGGCATGACAGGACAGGAAAGAAGATTATGGGTTACCGCGTTGCGGTGGTGGGCGCCACCGGCGCTGTGGGGCGCGAGATCCTCAAGACTCTGGCCGAGCGCCAGTTCCCTGTGGATGAGATCGTGGCCCTTGCGTCCGCCCGTTCGGCGGGCAAGGAAGTCTCCTTTGGCGATAAGAAGGTACTGAAGGTCCAGAACCTGGAAACCTTCGACTTTACCGGCTGGGATGTCGCCCTTTTCTCCCCCGGTGGGGCGGTTTCGGCCGTGCATGCGCCGCGGGCTGCGAAAGCGGGCTGCATCGTGATTGACAACACCTCCCACTTCCGCATGGAGCCGGACGTGCCGCTGGTGGTGCCCGAGGTCAATCCCAACGATGTGAAGAAGGCGAAGCGCGGCATCATCGCCAACCCCAACTGCTCGACCATCCAGATGGTGGTTGCCCTCAAGCCGCTGCATGACCTGTTCACAATCAAGCGCGTTGTGGTCGCCACCTACCAGGCTGTTGCCGGTGCGGGCAAGAGCGGCATGGACGAACTGTTCAACCAGTCGCGCGGCAGCCTGGTGGGCGACCCGCTGAAGGCCGAACAGTTCACCAAGCAGATCGCGTTCAACTGCATTCCCCACATCGACCGTTTCATGGATGACGGCGCGACCAAGGAGGAATGGAAGATGACGGTCGAGACCCGCAAGATCCTCGATCCCGACATCGCGGTCTTCGCCACCTGCGTGCGTGTTCCCGTGTTCATTGGCCATGCCGAGGCCATCAGCGTCGAATTCGAGGAACCCGTTGATATCAAACGCGCCCGCGAGGCCCTGCGCGAAGCGCCGGGCGTGGTGCTGCATGACAAGCGCGAGGACGGCGGCTACGTCACCCCGCTTGAGGTCGTGGGCGAGGATGCGACCTATGTCTCGCGCCTGCGCATCGACCCGACCGTGCCCAATGGACTCGGCTTCTGGTGCGTTGCCGACAACCTGCGCAAGGGGGCCGCGCTGAACGCGGTCCAGATCGCGGAAACGATGGTCGCACTCGACCTGCTCGGGCACTGACCGGCAGGCCACAGGGCAGGTAGGGATGGCGGTGCAGCGGGGCTGTACCGCCATGCGGCGGGGGTCACGTCTCTCAACCTCGTGTTCCGGGCGTGCGTTGACCCCGCCTTCCGTGCGGCGTAGGACCGAATTCAGACAAGGCAACGGAACAAACCGAAGCCATAACAGGGAAATTGACGAGACGACCATGCAGGATGTCCGTGATGCGCTCTATGTAGGGCAGCGAAGCGACGGAACTCTGACCAGGCGGCCTATGTCCCCACACCTCCAGGTCTACCGCTTCCGTCTTTCCATGTTCCTTTCAATCGCGAACCGCGCTGCCGGTGTCGCCGCTGCGGGCGGTTCGGCACTTGGCCTGTGCTGGATCAGCGCGGCGGCAAAGGGACCCAAATCTTTCAGCAAGGTCCAGAAGGTGACCGGCAACCCGCTGGGGCAGATGCTGCTTGCGGGGTGGGCGCTGGCGCTGGTCTATCACTTCGTGGCGGGGATACGCCACCTGGTGTGGGATAGCGGCTATCGCTTTTCCAAGAAGGAAATCAACGAGGATGGCCCCGTGGCCGTGGGCGTGACAGTGGGTACCACGCTGGCGCTGGTGGCCGGTATCCTTGGTGTCGCGATCTGTCGTTCCCGCAAGAAGGCATCCTGACCATGAGCAATCTGAAAAAGCCGCATGTCACGGTCATGCGTTCCCAGCTTTCGCGCGCGCGCGGCCTGGGTTCGGGACAGGCCGGTGTTGGCCACTGGTGGGCGGAACGTGCATCGGCGGTAGCACTTGTGCCGCTGTCGGGCTGGTTCGTGATCCAGGTGTTCCGCCTGGCCGGGGCATCGCAGCCGGAAGTGGCGAAGTGGGGCGCACGCCCGCTGAACACCACCATGATGCTGTCGCTGGTGATCCTGACCTTCTACCACACCCAGCTTGGGCTGCAGGTCATCATTGATGACTATGTGCATGGCAAGGCGCACCTGCCTGCGGGCCTGCTGATGAAGGGGATCGTCTTCCTTCTGGGTCTGTTCGGCACGGTTTCCGTACTGAAGCTGGCGCTGGCCGGCAGCAGCCGGGGCAGGATTGCCGCGGGCTGAGGCCCACGCAATCGCCTGAGCAGAACATGACATTCGCGGACCGGCGGGCCGCAATACCGGCCGGCCGTCCGAACGAGCATCGGGACACGTCCAAGAAATGAACGCGACCACTTCACCACTCACCGGCTCCTACAGGATCGTTGACCACGCATATGACGTGGTTGTCGTAGGCGCTGGTGGCTCCGGCCTCCGGGCCACGCTGGGCATGGGGGCTGCTGGCCTCAAGACCGCCTGCGTGACCAAGGTTTTCCCCACACGCAGCCATACCGTCGCAGCACAGGGCGGCATTGGTGCATCGCTTGGCAACATGGCCGAGGATAACTGGCGCTGGCACATGTACGATACCGTCAAGGGATCGGACTGGCTGGGCGATCAGGACGCCATCGAATACATGTGCCGCGAGGCGGTGCCCGCCGTGCAGGAACTCGAGCACATGGGTGTGCCGTTCTCCCGCACGGAAGATGGCAAGATCTACCAGCGCCCCTTCGGTGGCCACATGCGCAATTATGGCGAGGCCCCGGTGCCCCGCGCCTGCGCCGCCGCCGACCGCACGGGCCATGCCATCCTGCACACGCTTTACCAGCAGTGCCTGAAGCATAACGTTGAATTTTTTGTCGAATACTTCGCCATCGACCTGATCATGGATGACGACGGCGCATGTCGCGGTGTCATGGCATGGTGTCTGGAAGACGGCACGCTGCACCGTTTCCGTGCGCAGAAGGTTGTGCTGGCGACCGGTGGCTATGGCCGTGCCTACCACTCGTGCACCTCCGCCCATACCTGCACGGGCGATGGCGGCGGCATGGCGATCCGCGCCGGCATTCCGATGCAGGACATGGAATTCGTGCAGTTCCACCCCACCGGCATCTTCCCCGCGGGTTGCCTGCTGACAGAAGGCTGCCGTGGTGAAGGTGGCTACCTGACCAATTCCGAGGGCGAGCGCTTCATGGAACGCTACGCGCCCACCGCCAAGGACCTGGCGTCGCGTGACGTGGTTTCCCGTGCCATGACCATCGAGATCAATGAAGGTCGCGGCTGTGGTCCGGAAAAGAACTACATCATGCTCCACCTCGAGCATCTTGGCCCCGAGATCCTGCATGAACGCCTGCCCGGCATTTCGGAAACGGCGCGTATCTTCGCCGGTATCGACGTGACCAAGGAACCGGTGCCGGTCCTGCCGACGGTGCATTACAACATGGGTGGCATTCCCACCAATTACCATGGTGAGGTCATCCGCCCCACGGCCGATGATGTCGATGCGGTGGTGCCCGGCCTTATGGCGGTGGGTGAAGCAGCCTGCGTATCCGTGCATGGCGCGAACCGCCTTGGCACCAACTCGCTGCTTGACCTTGTGGTGTTTGGCCGTGCCGCCGCCCAGCGCGCCGCCGCCACCACCAAGAGCGAGGAAGTGATCCCGCCGCTGCCCGAAGGCGCCGGTGATGCGGCAATCGCACGCTTCGACCGCCTGCGTTACGCCAAGGGCAAAACCCATGTGGCCGATATGCGCAGCAAGCTGCAGCGCACCATGCAGAAGCATGCCGCCGTGTTCCGCAACACTGAAAGCCTTGCGCAGGGTGTGGAGAAGATCAAGGAAATCTGGTCGGAAATTCCCGATATCTCGATCAACGACCGCTCGCTGATCTGGAACAGCGACCTTATGGAAGCGCTGGAGTTCGAGAACCTGCTGGCCAACGCCACCGTCACCATGGCCGGGGCCGACGCCCGTCACGAAAGCCGCGGCGCACAGGCGCATGACGACTATCCCGACCGTGACGACAAGAACTGGATGAAGCACACCGTCGCCCACATGACCGACAAGGGCGATGTCACGCTAAGCTACCGCCCCGTGCACATGAAAACGCTGACCAACGATGTGCAGGTCTTCCCCCCCAAGAAGCGCGTCTACTGACGTAACGGCGGAAAAGGAACGAGACGATGGTCGAATTCAGGCTGCCAAAGAACAGCACGGTGGGCAAGGGCCGCATTTTCACCGCCGCCCCCGGCGCTACCAATGTCAAGAACTTCCGGATCTATCGCTGGAGCCCGGATGACGACAAGAACCCCGTGGTCGATACCTACGAAATTGATCTGGACAAGATCGGGCCGATGGTGCTCGACGCGCTGATCCACATCAAGAACGATGTCGACTCCACCCTGACCTTCCGGCGTTCGTGCCGTGAAGGGATCTGCGGGTCGTGCGCGATGAACATCGCTGGCGAAAACACGCTGGCGTGCCTCAAGCCCATCCGGGATATCGAGGGCGATATCGCGATCTACCCGCTGCCGCACATGCCGGTCATCAAGGATCTGGTACCCGACCTGGATGGTGCGTACGCCCAGCTGCGTTCGATCGATCCGTGGCTGAAATCCGACACGCTGCCGCCGCCGGATTCCGAACGCCGCCAGAGCATCGAGGAACGTGCCGAGCTGGATGGCATGTGGGAGTGCATCCTGTGCTTCTGCTGCTCCACCTCGTGCCCGTCCTACTGGTGGAATGGCGACCGCTACCTTGGCCCGGCAACGCTGCTGGCGGCCTATCGCTGGATTGCAGACAGTCGTGACGAACATGCGGGCGACCGTCTGGATGCACTGGAAGATCCGCTCAAGCTGTATGCCTGCCGCACGATCATGAACTGCACCCAGACCTGCCCCAAGGGCCTGAACCCCGCCAAGGCAATTGGCCGGATCAAGGAACTGCAGCTGGAACGCAAGGCGTAACAGCCGGTCACTTCATTCGTGATTGACGCAGAAGGCGCTGGATGTGAAAAATCCAGCGCCTTTTTCGTCTCCACCCGTTTGAAAGGACAAGGCTGGTGTTTGAGGGAAACCTGTCCACCCCCGCCGGCCGAAGCCGTGCATGGATCGACAGCCTGTTCGTTGATCATGCGATCCTGCGGCAGACATGGACCAATTTCCGCGTGGTCATTCCCGGCCGCGTCTATCGCTGCAACCATCCCACCCCGTGGCGGCTGCGGCTGGCCACCCGTCGCTACGGGCTGAAAACGCTGGTCAACCTGCGCGGGCACCGCAAATGCGGGTCGGATGCCCTGTCGCGCGAAGCCGCCCACCAGATCGGGCTGACCCATATCGACATGGCGTTTGAAAGCCGCAACGCCCCCCACCGTGACCGCATAGAGCGGTTTGAACGGATTTACCGCGACATCCGCTTTCCCATGCTCATGCACTGCAAGTCCGGTGCGGACCGCACGGGGCTGGCGGCGGGACTTGTCATCCTGTTTGAAGGGGGAACGGCGCAACAGGCGCTGCGCCAGCTTTCATGGAGGAACGGGCATTTCAACAGTTCACGCACGGGCGTGCTGGATGCCTTCTTCCTGCGTTACGCAGCGGAGGCGGAAGGACGCCTGCCCTTCATGGACTGGGTCCGTACGGAATATGATGAAGACCGGCTGCGCGCGGATTTCCGTGCCGGGAAAATCGCGTCCTTCATGACCGATCAGGTACTCAGACGGGAATGACCCGCCGTTCAGGACGCGCCCATGGAACGGACAAGGTCAAGGACACGACGGCGGGTGCCACTATCCTCGATCCCGTAATAGGCCCGCACCAGTTCAATGGTTTCGCGACGTGAAAGCAGGGTCAGGTCATCCTGCGCCATCGTGGGCAACGCGGGTGACAGCAGGCTGGTGGCGGGTTCGGCCATGCCCTGCGCATTGCCGGTATCGGGGTGGTCCGCATCATCTGGCCGCGCGGGCAGGTCCGCGAAAAAAAATCCTACCGGAACATCCAGCACGCATGCCAGATCATACAGGCGCGACGCCCCCACACGGTTGCGCCCGCGTTCGTATTTCTGCACCTGCTGGAAGGTCAGGCCCAGGGCATTGCCCAGTCGTTCCTGTGACATACCAAGCAATGTACGACGCAGGCGGATACGGTTGCCGACATGCACATCTACAGGATTGGACGTAGCGGACATTTTCCCCGTCACAATAATGGTCTTGCCTCCCCTGCCTGCTATTCCCAGACCGACTGGAAATTAAGATATCTCAACCGTCTACATGTGGACGTTAAGAATTTTTAAATCAAGAACGGCTACAATAAATCCGTTATTTATATGAATTTCCAGAGGATGATGCTCAGGCATTACATAAAATACCCTGCGCTACCTATCTGGCAGCAATTTAGGAAAATATTCATGCATATAAAATGCATTAATTAAAGAAACTTTTTGAAAATAACTCATTGATAAATAAAAACAAAAATTTTTTGGGTATCGCCTTTTTTCAAAAAGGTGGCGCTTTCTGAAGCTTTTCGAAAAAAGCTGCATCAAAAACTTCCTTAAAACTTTCACGATGCCGCCAGGATCATCGGTTGAACAGGCCCGTTTGTCTAGACGGCCCTGTCCCGCATAATGCCGCGCCAAAGACCACACAGTCCCATCACACATGCCAGCAGTAACGGCACCAGGCGCCCATAACGACCAAAGAAAGTACAGGGCAGCGCATCGGGGAGCGCATGAACCAGCACGCCCTGCCTGTCCCAGCCCAGCCGGGCCAGTTCATGACCGCGTCCATCGAACACGGCTGAAATACCGGTATTGGCGGCACGGGCCACGGGCAAGCCTTCTTCCACCGCGCGCAGACGCACGGCGGCAAGGTGTTGCCGGGGGCCTGCGCTGTTACCGTACCAGGCATCATTGGTACTGTTCATAAGCCAGTCAGGCCGGTCGCGGGGATCGGCGACCTGTCCTGAAAAAATCACTTCGTAACAGATCAGCGGTCCAACAGGAGTGATCCCGGGCAGGTGCCATGTCCGCACACCAGGGCCGGGGGTCATGCCCTCACCCGGCACGACATGGAAGGGCAGGAAGGCAGGCTGGTATTCCCCAAAGGGGACCAGATGCGCCTTGTCATACACAATGCTGCCTGCCGCATCGGGCGGCATCAGGGCGACCATGCTGTTGCGCCAGTGATGATCGTCCTCCAGCCAGCGCACGGTGCCGATAATGCCGACCGCCGCCCCCTGCCCTGCCCGCAGGATCATGGGACGCGCGATATCATCTTCCAGCAGCAGTCCCGGAAAAGCTGATTCCGGCCATGCGAACACAACGGGCCGCGTATCGCCCGCCTGCTGAAGGCCCTGTCCCACCCCCTGATGGGTCAGGGCGAGGTACCGGCGAAAGATTGCTACGTCCGAATTGCCCGCGATCTTGTCGGTTTCCGGTACGTTGCCCTGCACCAGCACGATTTCGGGATTATGGAGATAGGTGTCGTGTATGCTGCCGAACCGTACCGCACCACAACCGACCCACGCCACCATAAGCGCAAGGCACGCCCAGCGGCCGATCCGACCATAAAGCGGGGCCAGCGCCACGATACAGGTCAGCAGCGTCAGGCCATCCACCCCGATCCATGCGGCAGGCTGGATCATGATATCCCCCGCAAGACCGGGGAATTCCCACACGCTGCCCGGCGGGTTCCATGGAAAGCCGCTGAACACGTACACGCGCGCCATATCCGTCAGTGTCCACAGCGCGGACAGGACCATAAGCCGCCCGGTGCCACGTGGCACCAGTCGGCTCAGCCCGGCGGACAGGGCGCTCAAGGGGGCAAGGATCAGCGCACAGCCCGGCGATGCCAGCGGCACCAGCCACCAGAAATCATCCGCGCGCAGCAGGATGGCGTACATGAGCCAGTACAGGCCCACGGTATAAAGCCCCATCGCAAACATGAAGCCGCGCCGCGCGGCCCCGCGCCAACCGGCCGCATGATCAATCGCCAGCGCCAGCAGGCAGAAGGCGACAGGCAGGACCACAACGGCATGCAGTGGCGGAAACGCAAGGGCATACACCCCACCCGCCAGCAGCATGACCAGATCCGCCCGCCACCCGTGCAGGCGCGCAAGCTTCATATACAGAGTGTACAGGGACATCATGGAGCGCCGCGATCCGCTCCCCCGGGGATTGCGGGGCTAGTCCAGCGCGTCACGCAGGCGACGTTCATAGTGCCGGTAATACTTGTCTGCCAGCAGTTCGCTCTTGACCAGTACCGCGACATCGGTGGTGTTGAACTGCTCATCGATCACGGCGCCATCACCCACGTAACCACCCAGCCGCAGGTAACCCTTTATCAACGGTGGCAGGCGCGCAAGCGAACGCCGGTGGTCCAGCACCTGCGGGTCCGCGCGCAGCATTTCCACCCGGCGTTCGGACAGGGCGCGCACGCGCAGCGCGGGCGGGGCGAGGTGGTTGTGGTACAGATAGGTCAGTTCATCCGACAGCGCATCGGGATTGGTGCCCGGCAGGCTGGCGCAACCGAACAGGACATCAATACGGTGCAGGAAGATATAGGAGGCAATGCCACGCCACAGCAGTTGCATGGCCGCGCGCCCGCGATAGTTCAGGTCCACGCATGACCGCCCCACTTCCAGCAGCCGGCCGGGAAATTCGGTCAGGGGAGAAATGTCATATTCACTGGAGGTATAGAATTTGCCCAGCCGCCTGGCCGCATCCCCCTGCATCAGGCGATAGGTGCCAACCACGCCCTTGGCGCCAGACGAAATGGCATGGTCGATCACCAGAAGGTGATCGGCATATTCATCGAATTCGTCCACATCACGCTTCAGACGCGCGGTACGGGAATCGGGCTTTGCCCCCATTTCCTCATAGAACACGCGGTAACGCAGTGCCTGGGCCGCGTCGCGTTCCTCATCCGTCGTGGCGATCCGGACACCAAGGTTGCCACCACGCAACTCAGGAAAACCGTTGCGTTCAAGGTCCAGTGTAGAAAGGGACTGTATGGTTTTCTCGATACTCAAGGCCGTGACCTGCCTTTCTGCTGCGTTTGCGCCATCTGGCCCGTCTGTTCTTCTGGCACGTCGGGCAGCCTGCGTGCAAACAGTTCCAGCCGATGTGATACCAGTTCGAACCCGAGTTCGGCCGTGATCCTGCGCAGCAGTTCGGCGTGGTCGGCATGAGTGAATTCCACCACCTGACCACTTTCCACATCAATCAGGTGGTAATGATCGCCTTCTTCCGTGGCTTCGTACCGGGCACGACCGCCACCGAAATCCCGCCGTTCCAGAATGCCGTTTTCTTCCAGCAGGCGCACGGTGCGGTACACCGTGGCAACCGAAATACGCCCGTCCAGCTGGGATGCGCGGCGGTAGAGTTCCTCCACATCCGGGTGGTCATGGGCTTCAGACAGAACGCGCGCGATCACCCGTCGCTGGCCTGTCATTTTCAGGCCGCGTTCGGTGCACATGCGCTCGATGCGGGTTTGTAGTCCGTTACTGTCTGGTGCCATGTTTACGGGCGTAGCCGATCATGCAGATACCTGTCCACACTACCACACTATGTGTGGTTCAGTCCTCACGTTTGGTGCCAAGCCCGATCTTGCGCGCAAGCGACGAACGATGGCTGGCATAATTGGGGGCCACCATGGGGTAATCATGGGGCAGGCCCCAGCGTTCACGGTATTCATCGGGTGTCATGTTATAGGCGGTCTTGAGGTGACGCTTGAGCATCTTGAGCTTCTTCCCGTCTTCAAGACAGACGATATAATCGGGGAAAACCGATTTCTTCAGGGGCACGGCCGGCACCGGCTTCTCCGGCACGGGTTCCGTGCGTCCAAGCGAAGCCACGGCTTCGTAAACCCGGTGAATCAGATCGGGAAGGGTATCCGCATCCAGCTCGTTGCGGGATACGTACGCCGAAACGATTTCGGCAGCGAGTTCCCGCAATTCAACTTCTGCTGCTGCATCAGCCATCAATCTGATCCTGTCACTCTGGAATAATGATATATCCTATATAAATAATTCCAGACGGATCGCAACCGGTAACAACAAAGGTTTCATGGTAATATGTCTGATATTGGTATGGCAGAAATAGATATCACCCATGAAGTATGCCCCATGACTTTCGTTCGCACACGGTTGGCACTTGACAGACTGCCCGCCGGGGAAAAACTGCTTGTCCGCCTGCGTGGCGCAACGCCACTGGACAACGTTTCACGCAGCCTGAAGCTGCTTGGTCATGTCGTAGAAGAAATACAGACAGAAACAGATGGCATGACACATCGGCTGACCGTGCTCAAATCGCCCGCCGCATGACACAGGCATCCATTCCATCGGGGTAATAGTGACGACGGATTCCCGCCTGCGCAAATCCGTTCGCGCGATACAGCGTCATGGCGGGAATGTTATCCATGGCCACTTCCAGAAACAGGGTCCGCGCGCCCGCTTCCGCTACCTGCCGCATGCAGCGCGCCAGCAGGTCACGCCCGATCCCGCGCCGCTGCCATGCCGGGTCCACGGCAAAGGTCAGGATCTCGGCCTCGTCAAACAGGGTGCGGGCCATGATGAAGCCGGGCGCGTCCCCCGCCGCCATCACGACACAGACACCCGGCATGTCCAGCAGGGCCTGCATGGCCTGCGCGTCCCACCGGTGGCTGGGGGGAAACGCCCGCGCATGGATATGCGCCAGCAACGTGGCCTGCGCACCGGCAGGCCGGGGGGACAGGGTCATGGCGTGTCGACGGGGGCGGGTCGCAGGCCTGCCGCAGGCAGTTTGGCTTCCGGCGCATCGACATAGAGTGGCTGGGCCGCGCGGGGCGGCAGATCACCACGGAAACGACGCAGGGCCACCGTGGCGATGGCCATGGGGTCAGGCTGCGTCAGGGTGCATGTCCGCACGTCCCTGCGCTGCGGCAGGGCCTGCGCCGCCTCTTCCGCCGCATTGCCGGCCAGCAGCACGGGACCAGGCGGCAGTTCAAGCGTATCAAGCATATGGGCGGACACGCTGCCCGCATCCTTCCCGTCCGCCAGCGTCTCGACAAACACACGCCCCCGCCGCGCAACGGTGCAGCATAGCGGGCGGGCCGCCAGTGGCCGGGCCACGTCCTGCAGGGCGTCGGCCATGGCTTCGCCCCCTGTCATGCCCACCACGGCGCAGCCACTGCCTGCGGAAAGCCCATGGGCGAATGCCAGCGAGGCCCGCAATCCGGTAAACGAACCCGGCCCAACAACCACGCCCACCACTTCGGGCATGGCATGGGTCCAGCCGCATTGTGCAAACAGTTCGGTCGCCAGCAGGGGAAACTGTTCGGCAGCCCCCCGTCCCGTGGCCGTCCGGGTTGCCAGAACGGACAGTGCCCCGTCATCATCCAACGCAAGGCAGGCAATCACGGCCTGCGCCTGCGTACCGGTGGCGCTGCCGTCCATCACCAGAATCCGCATGACCTATACAATCACGCAGGCATCATCGAAATCGGGGCGCGGCGCGCGGGCAGTCGGCGGCGGCGCGTCCGTATAGCCAAGACAGACAAGGAAATTGGCCTGCCAGCCCTTCTGCGCCAGGAAGCAGTCTTCCACCATCGCGCCATCAAACCCCGACAGCGGCAGTACCGACAGGCCCAGCGCACGGGCGGCCATGATCAGATATCCCCCCTGCAACGTGCCGTTGCGAAAGGCCGTTTCCTCCGCCAGTCCCACATCCGCCGCGAACCACTGCCGCACATCCGGGGCGGGGTTGAGCGTATCCATCCGATCAAAGAACAGCGGGTCATGCGCCACGATCACGGTGACCGGCGCAGTCATAACGCGCTGCACGTTTCCCGCCGAAAGGGCGGGACGCAGGCGTTCACGGCAGCTTTCGGTGGTAATGAACACGAAACGCGCGGGACAGCAGTTACCTGATGTCGGGCCAAGGCGGACCAGATCGTACAACTGCCGCAGCGTCTCCTGCCCCACGGGCCGGTCATTCCACGCCACCGGCGTGCGTGCGTTGCGAAACAGAAGATCAAGCCCAGCGTCATCAAGCGCCATGAAACATTCCCAGACTACCCGCAGGCCTGCCGATCAGGCCTCTACCTGCTCTACCGATACCACTTCCGGCACGTAATGGCGCAGCATGTTCTCCACCCCGTGCTTGAGCGTCGCGCGCGACGACGGACAGCCCGAACACGCTCCCTGCATGGTCAGCCGCACCACACCGTCCCGATATCCCCGGAATACAATGTCACCGCCATCACCCGCAACGGCGGGACGTACGCGGGTATCCAGCAGTTCCTTGATCTGCTGCACGATTTCCTCATCCCCCGGCGCGATCAGGTCCTCGACCACCTGCGCGTCGCTTTCCACCACCGGCTGTTCCGTCGCCAGGTAGTCCGCCAGCACGGACAGCACCTGCGGGCGCAGGTCGTCCCATTGTGTTGCGTCGCTGCGGGTCACGGCCACGAAGTCATTGCCGAAAAAGACGCGCGCCACACCGTCCAGATCAAACAGAAGGTCCGCAAGGCGGGACCGCCCGGCCACGGAATCGGGACTGATGAAATCAGCCGTGGCCCCGTTGGCCATGATCTCGCGCCCCGGCAGGAACTTCAGCGTTGCGGGATTCGGGGTATCTTCTGTTTCGATGAACATTGCTCGGTCTTCCAGACATGACGGGAAAGCGGGACATGCAAACGTACTTCCCAAGTCCTGTTATATGATCGACCCGCGTGTAAATCCAACCCCACGCAGGAAAGCCAGACCCGCTTTTAGCTACCGGGACGTATCACAGCATTGCGTGGCAGGACAATTTCCGCGCACAGGCCACCATGGGCCCGGTTATACAGGTGGAAACAGCCGCCATCACGCTCCACCTCGCGGCTGACGATCGCAAGCCCCAGCCCCAGCCCACCCGTGCTGCGCGAACGCGACCCCTCCACCCGGTAGAAGGGTGTCGTCACGCGCCCGATCTCGGCTTCCGGTAGGCCGGGACCATTGTCTTCCACCCGGATGCACAGCACTTCCGGCCCCACCGTCAGGCTGACATGCGCATTGCCGCCGTAATTCACCGCATTGTCGATCAGGTTGCCCATCACGCGCTTGAGCGCCAGCGGACGCACCACGGCCTGCGCCTGATCCGGCCCGTCATAGGTCACGTCGCGACCCTGATCGGCGTCATCATCCACCCGTGTCGCAAGGATCGAGGCCACATTGGCCGACCGCGCGGGTTCGGGGTCCTTTTCCCCCGACAGATAGGCCAGCACGCCGGCAATCATGGCCTCCATTTCCGTGACATCGGCCTCGATTTCCTTCTGCGCGTTCGCATCATCCAGAAAGCCCGCCCGCAACCGCAGGCGGGCCAGCGGCGTGCGCAGGTCGTGGGATACGGCGGCCAGCGCCTCGGTCCGGTCGACGATCAGGCGGTTGATGCGTTCCTGCATCTCGTTGATGGCACGGGCAAGGTAGCGTACCTCCCGCGGGCCCTTGTTCTCCAGCGGCACCCACCGGCCGGACCCGACCGTATCGGCCACATCCGCCAGTGCGCGCAGCGGCATGCTCAGCGCACGCACCAGCATGCCCGCCGCCAGCAGCACCGCCCCCGCCAGGATCGCCGCCGAGACAATGCCCCGCCGCATATGGTGGGGCTGCAGGATGGCGGGAGCGAGAAAGCCCATGTAACTGCCATCGGGCAGGCGCAGCGTGCCGCGCACATCCTGCGTCGCCGCGATCGTGCCCGACAGGTTCAGCGCGTCCCCCTGCAATGCCGTCAGAGGCCCGGCCATGCGGTCATGCAGCTTGCGCAGCGATGGGGGTTCGACCTTCATCACCCCCTGCTGCGCGGGGGTGCGCCAGTCCACCGTCAGGTCATTGGTGGACAGCATGGCCGCCAGCACCATGCGTTGCGACGTGGGTGTCGCGGCCAGAACGCGGGCATCGATCACCAGCCGTTCCCCCACCTGTTCCAGCTGGGCATCATCTATGGTGTAGGTCTCGGCTTCCTCATAGAAGACGGAACTGCCGACAAAGACGAGTGCGACCGCAGCCAGCAGCACGAACATGACGCGCCCCACCAGCCCACGTGGCCACAGCGTGATCCGCCGTGGCACGGGCTCTGTCTCACGCGGGGGCTGTAAGGTCCGGGTCGTATTCACGCCCCTGTTCCCGTCAGACCCGCTCCACCTCCGACGTGAAGATATAGCCCATACCCCGCACGGTGCGGATCAGCCCGTCCGAGTCCGGCCCCAGCTTGCGCCGCAGGCGGCTGACCAGCACGTCCACGCTCCGGTCCGACACGTCCCCCAGCCGGGTACGTGACAGTTCCAGCAGACGGTCGCGGCCAATGACGCGCTGCGGATTGTCAAGGAAGCTGGTCAGCAGATCATGCTCCGCCCCCGAAATCTCCACCGCCGCACCGGACGGGTCCGTCAGTTCACGGCGGCGCAGGTCCAGTGTCCAACCGGCGAAACGCACGGTTTCCTTGCGCTGACGGCCCGCACTGGGGGTCGTGACCCCACCGCCACGACGGCGCAGCACCGCGCGCACGCGGGCCAGCAGTTCCTTCTGGCCAAAGGGCTTGGGAACATAGTCATCCGCGCCCAGTTCCAGCCCCTGCACGCGGTCCAGTTCCTCGCCACGCGCGGAAACGATAATGACCGGCACTTCGGTCAGTGGTGCCTCGCCCGGCGCCACCGGGTCGGGCTGTGCGCGCAGGCCACGGCACAGGTCCAGCCCATTGGTGCCCGGCAGCATGACATCAAGGATGATCAGGTCAGCCGCCTGCGCGCGCAGCGCATCCCACATTTCAGGACCGTCCTGCACACCACGCACGCGGTAGCCATCGCCCTGCAGGGCGCGGACGATCAGGGTGCGCATGCCAGGGTCATCTTCCACCACGAGGATACGGGCGGGCAGATCATCAGTGGCAGGTATCTGTGTCATTCTCTCGGCCATGGTTCGGTTCAGGGACAGTCATGATGCCATTCATGCGACAGTCACCAGCATATCCAACGCACCGGGCCGGGATAAGACCATCGTTCATATCATAAAATGTCAATCATGACCGGATACGAAAAAAAACGGGGCGCCGGACGAATCCGGCACCCCGCATGGCAGACAACCTGCTGGATGGTGTCAGTGTGCGGCGGCGGCGGCTGAATTCAGCTTCAGCACCCAGAACTGGGCGATATCGCGCGCGCCGTTCGTGCCTTCCACGCTGTTGAAGGTGGCGATGGCGGCATCCTTCTTCCCCGCAGCGGCCTGCGCCAGGCCAAGGTGCAGGCGCGCGATGTTCACGTCCGATGGCCCCTTGGCGAGACCCTGCTGCATCAGCGCGATGCCCTTGTCGCCCTGACCGAACAGCACGTAATTATAACCCGCCGTCAGCATGGCGTTGCCAGTGGTGGCCTGCGCCGCCGCCGCATCCAGCCCGGCCTTGCGGTCGGCGACACTCTGCGTCACCAGCGCCTTCAGCTTTTCCTCACGCGGGGCGCTGGCGTCATGGCCCAGCACACCGGTGCTGTAGCCCTGGTTGATGATATCAAGCGCAAGCTGCGGCAGCCCTGCCTGCATGGCCAGTTCGGTAATGTCCATATACTCGGCCGAGGTCTTGACCAGACCGGCTTCCAGACGCACGCGGTCGATATCCAGACGCAGCCCCGGAGCCATGTTCGGGTTGCTCAGGACCGAATGCACCACCTGTGCCCAGTAATCGGGCTTGGGGTAATAGGTGGCCAGCAGCACATAGGTTTTTGTCAGCGCCGCATTGTCCTTCAGCTGCGCCTGGCATGCGGCCAGAAGCTGAAGCTGGTTTTCCGTGGGCTTGCCACCGGCCTTGATCGTGTCGTCAATCTGCGCCTGCTGCACGCGCGCGGCGTTGGCGTAATCATGCTGCAGGTAATATGCCTGGATCAGGATCATCAGCATCTGCGGGTTCTTGCCACCCGCCTTGATGTACTTTTCCGTGACCGTGATCGCCGTGGGGTAATCCTTGGCGGTGAAGGCCATGCTGCCTTCGGCCAGCGCCATCTGTTCCTTGGTCGCAGCCGGCGTGCGCGGGGATGCGATCAGCTTGTCATAGGCCGAAATCGCGGCGGGCACATTGCCGGACTGGGCGGCGACGGCGGCACGCATCTGCGCGATGGTGTAGGATTCGTACTCGGACTTGCCGGTCACGGCATCCGCCGCGTCAACATCGGCCATGGCCTGCGGGTACTTCTTGGCGGCCAGCTCGGTCTGTGCCTTCTGCAGCGCCGTGCCGACCTTTTCCCCCAGCTGGTCCGCCGCATACGCACCGTGAACGGGCAGCACGCCCGCCAGCGGCAGCGCCATCATGACCCCGGCCAGCAGGCGCCCGCGCAGCTGGAACAGCGATTTGGATGTGATGTTTTTCAACTGGATGTCCTTCCATGAACGGGTCATGGCCCGATTGATCGGCCAGGGCATCACGATGGACCCGCGCGGCCCATCATTCAATCCGCCCCTGACCGATGGCGACACGGCAGGCCGCATGATATGCGCCTGCCGTGTCACGACGTGAAATCAGATCATGCGCGGGTGTCGGGCTTATTCAGCGGCGTCGTGCGTTTCATGGCGATAGCCACCCATCAGGATCGACTGCACGTCGGCGGCAAAGTTGCGCACCTCATCCAGCGCACCCTTGTTGCGGCGGACCAGCATGTTGTAGCCCAGAACCGCAGGCACGGCGGTGCCCAGGCCGATGGCGGTCATGATCAGCGATTCACCAACCGGACCGGCAACCTTGTCGATCGAGGCCTGCCCCGCGATGCCGATGGCCGTCAGCGCGTGATAGATGCCCCAGACGGTCCCGAACAGGCCCACGAACGGGGAGGTCGAACCCACGGTGCCAAGAAAGGCCAGGCCACCCTGCAGGCGGTTCTGGATGAAATCAACCGAACGCTGGATGGACATGGTGGTCCAGGAATGCAGGTCGATGGTTTCCTGCATCGTGCCTTCGTGGTGTTCGGCGGCCTTGATACCGGTATCGGCAATGTAGCGGAAGGGCGATGCGGTATCGAGCAGCGCAGCACCTTCCTTGATGTCATGCGCGGGCCAGAATTTCGCCTTCACTTCCTTGGCGTCCTTAAGGATACGCGCCTGCTCGAGGAACTTGGTAATCATGATGTACCATGTCCCGACAGACATCACGACCATGATGATCAGCACGGTACGCGCAATGAAGTCACCATTCGACCACAGCGCACCCAGGCCATACGGGTTGGAATCGGCCGCAGCCGCGGGGGTGGCGTAGGCAAGGGCGGGTAATGCAGTCAGCAGCGCGGCCGCGATGACTTGATTACGATGCTGTCGGGTCATTTACCTGAAATCCTCTGACGAAAAGGCCATGGGTCTGGCCTGCAACACATTTCATGACTGTTATCTGACCAGTCCGGGAGATGAAAATCAATCCACCTGTATCGATTTCGGAACAATTTCCAGCATGTGGACCCGCCGGTCACGCCCGATGACAGGTGCGGGAATGACGGGAACCACAGGCTGGACCATGACCGGGCGCACAGGCGGCGGCGCGGGTGGGACGGGTGGCATCGGCTCGGGAATGATCCGCAGCGTCACCGGCGGCAATGGGCGATAGGGTTCGGGAAACATGGGCTTGGCCTTGGGCCGCAACCCATAGGCCAGCATTGACAGGACAACGACATGGACCGCAATGATCACGCCCACCACGCGCACGTACGGCGTGCGCCGTCGCTGCCTGGCCGCATAATCCAATCCCATGACTTCGTCAGACCACATGCCATTCCCATCCAGACGCCACCAGCCAGCGCCCTTGGACCGGGGCTGCGCGCCATTAATTGCCAGACGCTGATTGGGCGTGGTCGGGGCGTATGTGTCAAGCCTGATATGCAACAGGTGCGGAACAAATTTCCTGTTGCGGAACAATGGTTCCCGCTCCGGCATGAAAAAACCCCACGACCGGAAGCCGTGGGGTGTGTGCATGAACGGACTGCCGCGGTTACTGCGCCTGCGCGCTGGCTTCCGACCGGGTCGCCCCCACGCGGGCGGCAAGGGCGGCGGCCATGAAGTCATCCAGGTCACCGTCCAGGATGGCGTCCGGATTGGTCTTTTCCACGTTGGTCCGCAGGTCCTTCACCAGCTGGTACGGGGCCAGCACGTAGGAACGGATCTGGTGCCCCCAGCCGATATCGGTCTTGTTCGCCTCGGTCTGGGCGGCGGCGGCCTCGCGCTTCTGCAGTTCCTGCTCGTACATGCGCGCCTTCAGCATGGTCATGGCCGTGGCGCGGTTACGGTGCTGGGACCGGTCGGTCTGGCACGCCACCACGATCCCTGTGGGGATGTGGGTGATGCGGATGGCCGATTCCGTCTTGTTGACGTGCTGGCCGCCCGCGCCGGATGCGCGGAACGTATCCACGCGCAGGTCGGCTTCGTTGATCTCGATCTCGATCGAATCATCGACCACCGGATAGACCCATACGGACGCAAACGATGTCTGTCGCCGTGCCGCCGCGTCAAACGGCGAGATCCGGACAAGGCGATGCACGCCCGCCTCGGTCTTGAGCCAGCCATAGGCATTGGGACCACTGACCTGAATGGTGGCGGACTTGATGCCGGCCTGCTCCCCTTCCGAACTTTCCATCATGGTCACCTTGTAACCATGCTGTTCAGCCCAGCGGGTGTACATGCGCAGCAGCATTTCGGCCCAGTCCTGCGCCTCCGTCCCGCCCGCGCCGGCATTGACCTCAAGGTAGCAGTCATTGCTGTCCGCCTCACCCGAAAGCAGGCTTTCCGTCTCGCGCCGCTTGGCTTCTTCCGCAAGCGCACGCAGGCTGGACAGCGCTTCGGCCACGACAGCCGAATCGCCTTCCATTTCCGCCAGTTCCACCAGTTCGAGCGTATCGTTCACATCGGCTTCCAGCCGCTGCACGCCCTCGATCTGGTTGGCCAGCAGCGTGCGCTCGCGCATGAGCTTCTGGGCAGCTTCGGAATCATTCCACAACTCGGGGTCTTCGGCCCGGTTGTTCAGCTCCGCAAGGCGGTCGATTGCGACATCCCAGTCAAAGATGCCTCCTCAGCAGTGCCACCGACTGCTTGATCTGGTCGTTCAGGGCCTCTGTCTCGGCAGACATGGGCTTGCTCCTCGCTCAACGGTAAACAATGCGGGCATGCGCGCGGCCGCCCGGCATAACGGGCGTCAATACAGGCCACCCATGCCAATGTCACCCCCGGAAGGCTGGGATGCGGCGGGGCCGGACGGTGCGACGGGATGGCCTGCTGATGTGCTGCCATCCCCCGCCACCGCCGGGCTGCCCGGCATGGTACCCATGTCGGTTTCGGAATCAGGCATGTTTTCAGCACCGGTATCCGCCGCCGTCAGCGCCATGCCCGAACCCGCGCCAAGGTCAACACTGACCCCCGGCACCTGTCCGGGCTTGAAGGCGTCGATCGCCATGCCCATCCCGGTATCGTAACGGGCCAGCTGTACCCCCTCGGGCACGCGGAAATCAAGGCGCGGGCGGGTGGCCAGCGCCGCCTTCATCACCTGGTTCCAGATCGGGCCGGCGATCACGCCGCCGGTCTCGTTCTTGCCCAGGGACTGCGGGGTATCGAACCCGATCCACACCACCGTCACCAGATCGGGGGAAAAGCCCGCGAACCATGCGTCATTGAAATCCTGACTGGTGCCGGTCTTGCCCGCGATGGGCCGGTCAATGCCCGCGCCCGCGCGCACGCCGGTGCCGCGGCGCACCACGTCCTGCATCATCGCCACGATCTGGCTGGCGGACGTGGCCGAGACAACCTGCGGCCGGGTATCCTCCATCTGCGGGCCATCGGTGGCCATGCTGCCGGCCTTCCACGTTATGCCATCGGGGCGCCATACGACGTTGCCGTTACGGTCCTTGATGTCATCCACCAGGGTGGGCATGACCAGCCTGCCGCCATTGGCGATGGTGGCATAGGCGGCGGCTTCACGCATGACGGTGGTTTCCACCGCCCCCAGGGCTGCTGGCAGCACCAGCGGCATGGAATGGACAAGGCCAAGCTTCTGCGCCAGATCGGCCACCGGTTTCATGCCGATCTGTGCGGCAAGGCGGATGGTGACCAGGTTGCGTGATTCCCGCAGCGCATCATGCAGCGTGGTCGGGCCCCAGAAATCCTTTTCATAATTGTTGGGATGCCATTCGCCATAGCTGACGGGGGAGTCATCGAATTTCTGCGAAGGGGAAATCCCCTGCTCCATCGCCGCCAGATAGACGAAGGGCTTGAACGACGACCCCGGCTGGCGCGCCGCCTGCGTTGCACGGTTGAACTGTGATTCCCTGAACGACCAGCCCCCCACCATGGCCATGACGCGCCCGGTATGCACGTCCACCGTGGCCAGCGCACCTTCCACGCGCGGCACCTGCCGCACGGCAACGCCGCCGCCATCGGCCTGCGGTTCGATCAGGATCACGTCACCTTCCTGCAATCCCTTGCCGGTGCGCATCCATGTCCGGTCACGTGCCAGCAGTTCACCGGTATGGGGAATGACGGGATCATGCCCCTCCAGCCAGCCCACGCGCCCGGTGGTGGCGGACAGCACAACTGCGACCCGCCACTGTTCCAGCATGGCGGCGGGTGCTGTGACATGGGCCAGCGCATTGGCCCAGTCGCCGCTGGCATCCGCTGCATCGATATGCGTGAACGCGCCACGCCAGCCACCATGCGCGCGATCATAACGCAACAGCCCGTCACGCAGGGCGGTCGTGGCCACCTGCTGCAGATGGGAATCGAGCGAGGTATGAACCGACAGCCCGCCTTCCATCGTGGTGCCGATGCCGTAGCGTTCGATCAGTTCCCGGCGCACTTCCTCGGCAAACCATTCGGAACCGGGGACCGGGCCGGGCCGGGTAAAGTTGGCGGGCACCAGCGGCTCCTGCTGGGCCGTGCGCGCTTCCTCGGGCGTGATGACCTTCAGGTCCGCCATGCGGTCCAGCACCCAGTTGCGCCGGTTGGTCGCCGCCTGCACGAAGCGGTGGGGATTATAGTTGGTGGGCGACTTGGGCAGCGCGCCAAGGAAGGCGGCCTCGGCATTGTCCAGCTGGTCCAGCGGCTTGTTGAAATAGGTCTGGGCCGCAGCCCCGATGCCGTAGGCCCCTTCGCCAAGGTAGATTTCGTTCAGGTAGATCTCGAGGATCTGTTCCTTGCTCAGCGTCTGCTCCAGCCGCATGGCCAGCAGTGCTTCCTTGATCTTGCGGTCGATGGAGACCGCATTCGACCCCAGCAGCATGATGCGCGCGACCTGCTGCGTGATGGTGGACGCCCCGATGGGACGGTGCTTTGTCCCGTGCATCATCATGTCGGTCAGGCCCGCGCGCGCGATGGCCATCGGATCAACACCGCCATGGGTGAAGAATTTCTGGTCTTCCGCCGCAAGGAAGGCATCGCGCACACGTTCGGGTATGGCGCTGTAGGGCACGAATATGCGCCGTTCCGCCGCCAGTTCCGCCATGACCTGATCATCGCCCGAATACAGGCGGCTCATGACCGGGGGCTGGTAGGTACGCAGGCCGTCAACCGTGGGCAGGCCCTCGCTCAGGCGTTCATATTCCCCCCATGCCAGAAGGGCCGCCCCACCGCCACCCAGCAGCAGGACGGCAAGCGCGCTGCCCGCCAGCCAGCGCACCATGCGGTAACGCGGGCGGCGCGGGCCGCCAGCGCCGGGGCGTGAGGGTCCATCAATCCGGCCATCACGGCCTGATCCGTCAGCAAGCGTCATCCGGTATCCAATAGGGAAAGAAAGGGGCGGTTGTGTGTCGAGACCCCTGTCTAGCATTGTCCGCCGCCGCCGTCGCCCCCGATCCGCCGCCCTGTTGGCGTGCCGGCCGCTTACGCGCCGTTACGGCTGGCCCATTCCGCGCGCCCATCATTATCAAGCTGCTGGAATTCCTCATGGCTCAGTTCAATGGCGGTGGCAGCGGCGTTATCGGCCAGATGGTCGGGACTGCTGGTGCCGGGAATGGGCAGCATGACCGGCGCACGGCGCAGCAGCCACGCCAGCGCGATCTGTCCGGGCTGCACGCCCTTCTCGCTGGCCAGGCGGGTCAGCAGCGTGTCCCCTCTGGTCAGGCTGCCCGCCGCCAGCGGCGCCCACGGGATGAAGCCGATATTTTCCTTCGTGCAGTAATCCAGCACGTCTTCGGAATAGCGGTTGACGAGGTTGAAGCGGTTCTGGACCGTGGCGACAGGGAAATACAGCCGCGCGCGTTCGATCATCTCCACCGTGACTTCCGACAGGCCGACATGGCGGATCAGCCCCTGCGCGCGCATGGCGGCAATGGCCTCGAACTGCCGTTCAGGCGTGCAGTCAGGCCCCACGCGGTGCAACTGCCACAGGTCGATGCGTTCGACCCCCAGCCTGCGCATGCTCATCAGCACGCACTGCCGCAGGTAATCGGGGTTGCCAACCGGTTTCCAGATATCGGGACCGTGGCGTGTATGGCCGCCCTTGGTGGCGATGATGGTGTCCGTGTAGGGATGCAGCGCCTCGCGGATCAGGTCCTCGCTGACAAACGGGCCGTACGCATCTGCCGTATCGACGAAGTTGATGCCCAGTTCCGGCAGGCGCCGCAGGGTGGCCAGTGCCGCAGCCCGGTCGGCGGGTTCACCCCATATGCCCTTTCCCGTAATGCGCATGGCGCCAAAGCCAAGCCGCGTGACCTCCAGGTCACCACCAATCATGAACGATCCGGACTGCCTTGCATCGGGCGTGAACATGCCATTCTCCTTGCGCGTTGGGCGACCATGCGCCTGCGTGGGCGCCGGGTGCGTGTGGCTGGTCTGTGTCCCCATTAAGGACCGCGGGCGGCGTGGGTTGCATTGCAATCCCGTCGCCTCAGCCCAGCATCCGCCCGATCACCCGCGCCGTGTAATCCACCACGGGAATGATGCGGGCATAGTTGATGCGGGTGGGGCCGATCACGCCAATCGCGCCGACAATGCGGTTGGAATCGGTGCGTGCGGGGGCCACCACCACCGACATGCCCGCCATGCCGAACAGCCCGCTTTCCGCCCCGATGAAGATCCGCACCCCTTCGGATTCGCGCGCAAGGTCCAGCAGGCGCAGCATGGTTTCCTGTGTTTCCAGCCGTTCAAACAGCATCTGGATCGTGGTCAGGCGTTCGATTTCCGTCACATCGGCCAGCAGGCGGCCCTGCCCGCGTATGAACAGGGTGCCGCCGCGCTCGTCCGCGTCGCTCCATGTTGCCAGCCCGCTTTCCACCACTTCCGCCGTCAGGTGGTCCAGTTCGTTGCGGTTGGCCGTCATGTCGGTGCTGACCGTCTCGCGCAGGCGGTCCAGCGTCTGGCCCGACAGGTGGGCGTTGAGGTAATTGCCCGCCTCCACCAGTGCGGATGGCGGCAGGCCGGGCGGGGTCTCGATCACGCGGTTTTCCACCTGCCCATCCGCGCTGACCAGAATGACCAGTGCGCGCCCCGGACCCAGCGCCACGAATTCGATATGCTTGATGGTGGTGCCATCACTCTTGGGGGCCATGACCAGCCCCGCCGCCGATGACAGGCCCGACAGCATGGACGATGCCTGCGCCAGCGTATCCTCCAGCGAACGGCCCTTTACGTCCAGCATGCCCGCGATGCTTTCACGCTCCTCCTCGCTCAGGTTACCGAACTGTAGCAGGCCATCGACAAACAGCCGCACGCCCTTTTCCGTGGGCAGCCGCCCTGCCGATGCATGCGGCGAAAACAGCAGCCCCGCATCGGTCAGGTCCGCCATCACATTGCGAATCGTGGCGGGAGAAAGCGACAGCGGCAGGCGCTGCGACAGGGTGCGCGACCCCATCGGTTCGCCCGTTTCGACATACTGCTCCACGATCTCACGCAGGATCGCGGCAGAACGCGCATCAAGCCCGGACAGCAGGGCGGGCTGTGATACCTGTGGCCGGTTTTCCATCGCCATGCCTCCCGTGTTGCACGTATCCATTCACCATGCGGACCATCCGCGTCCCCATCATAGCAGATCCTGCCGCGTCCTGCCCACGCGGGACTGGAAATCGGGACGGGTTGCAGGCTATGCCGCCCCATTACCTTGCGGAGTTTTACGCCCATGCGCCCATCCGGCCGTGCCATTGACGCCCTGCGTCCCGTCTTCATCCAGCCCGGCTTCGCCCACCATGCCGAAGGGTCCGCCCTGATCCGCATGGGCGGGACCGAAGTCCTGTGCGCCGCCACGGTGGAAACGCGCGTGCCCTCCTTCCTGCGCGGCAAGGGGCAGGGCTGGGTCACGGCGGAATACGGCATGCTGCCGCGCGCCACCCACAGCCGGGGCCAGCGCGAGGCCGCACGTGGGAAGCAGACCGGCCGTACACAGGAAATCCAGCGTCTGATCGCCCGTGCCCTGCGCGCGGTGGTAGACCTGAAGGCACTGGGCGAAATCTCGGTCACGGTGGATTGCGACGTGCTGAACGCCGATGGCGGCACGCGCTGCGCCGCGATTACCGGGGCGTGGGTGGCCCTGCGCCTGGCGCTGGAAAAACTGGTACGCGACGGCACCCTGCCCGCCCTGCCGATCAAGGGACAGGTCGCAGCCATATCGTGCGGGCTGACGGATGACGGCCCGGTTCTGGACCTGGACTACAGGGAAGACAGCACGGCGAGCGCCGACGCCAATTTTGTCCTGACCGCCGATGGCGGCATCGTGGAAATTCAGGGTACGGCGGAAAAGGATCCCTTTACCGAAGCGCAGTTCAATACCCTCATGCGGCTTGCCCGCACCGGCACGGCTGAACTGTTCCGTATCCAGACCGCCATCGTGGAAGAGGCATTAAAGGCATGAACACATCCCCCACCCGCCTGAACCGTGGCGACACACTGGTTCTGGCCACCCATAACCGGGGCAAGATCGCGGAATTCGCGGCCCTGCTTGCGGGATACGGCATCCGTGTCGTCTCCGCCGGAGACCTGTCGCTGCCCGAGCCGGAGGAAACCGCCGACAGCTTTACCGGCAACGCCGCCATCAAGGCCGCTGCGGCAGCAAAAGCCGCCAACCTGCCCGCACTGGCTGATGATTCGGGTTTCTGTGTCGCGGCGCTGGATGGCGCGCCGGGCATTTTCTCCGCCCGCTGGGCTGGCCCGAACAAGGATTATCCTGACGCCATGCGCCGCATCCATGACCAGATGGGGGATAACCCGGACCGCAGCGCATGGTTCATTTCCGTCCTGTGCCTTGCATGGCCAGACGGGCGGGCCGAAACCTTTGAAGGACGCATTGACGGCCATGTCATCTGGCCGCCGCATGGGGAAAACGGCCATGGCTATGACCCCATCTTCGCCCCCGGCAGCGGCACCCGCAGCTTTGCCGACATGACGGATGTGGAAAAGAACACCATCAGTCACCGCGCACTGGCATTTGCGCTGTTCCGCGATGCCTGCCTGCCCGCGACAGCATAAAGAAAAAGCTTCAAAGCACGCCGCCTTTTTGAAAAAAGGCGGCACCCAAAAACTTTCATCATTCCCGATCATGATGAAAAAAGGCCGGTGCCCTTAGGACAACCGGCCTTTTCCACAGGTTTCATGATCGCGTTAACGCCCGGTCATGATCCGTTCCAGTAATTGCGCCACGGTGGGCACGAAGCCGTTGGCATAGAACGGGTCGGTCGCAAAACGCCATGCGTTCGTGCCGCCGAACATCAGGTTGTGGTCAATCACATCCGCCTGATCCGGCCCATGGGCATGGGCCGCCGCCTGCAACGTTTTCTGGATGCAGTAGGAACGTGGGTCCGCCTTGTGCCCGTTGGAATAGGCAGGCGGCTTCTGTGACCAGTTGGAAAAACGGCATTCCGACAGGCAGCCCATGCAGGCCCCCTGATCGGCCAGGATTTCCCGCGCCTGTTCCGGAGCCACGAACACCAGCGTATTATCCGGTGTGCGCATGGCCTCGGTATGGCCTTCCTCGATCCACAGCCGCGCGCGCTGCGCATCAGCCGGGGTGACATAAACCTGCCGCCCCCGTGCACCGATGGCCAGCGCCGCCGTATGTTCGCCCATCGCTTCAGGGGAGAACGGAATCTGCCGTTCCGACCGCCCCCGCAATTCGCGCAGGAACGAATTGTTCACCGCAGACGAATAAAAACCGGTGGGTGAGAAACGGTTGAGGAATACATCCCCCTTCTTCAACGTCAGCAGACGCTGCTTCCACGCATCGGGAATCGGGCTTTCGCGCGTCAGCAGCGGCCGGGTGCCGAACTGGAACACGATCGGACCCAGCTCGGGGTTGTCGATCCAGTCCTGCCATTCCTCCAGCCACCACACGCCACCGGCCATGATGATGGGGGTGTCATCCAGGCCAAAGGCCCGCATCTGCTTGCGCAACGCCAGCACGCGGGGGAACGGGTCTTCCGGCGCCAGCGGGTTTTCGGTGTTGGACAGGCCGTTATGGCCACCCGCACGCCACGGGTCTTCATACACCACCGCACCCAGCAGTTCGGCCGTCTTGTGGTACGAACGCCGCCACAGGGCATTGAACGCACGGGCGGATGATACGATGGGATAATAATGGATACCGAACCGCGCCGCGATTTCCGACAGGCGGTATGGCATGCCCGCGCCACAGGTCAGGCCCTGGATCATACCCGGCGCACCCTCCAGCACCCCGTTTATGACGCGTTCCGCACCACCCATTTCCCACAGGATGTTGGCATGGATACGTCCCTTGCCCCCTGCGATTTCATGCGCGATGCGGGCCTGCGCGATCCCGCCGCGAATGGCGTAATCAATCAGTTCCTCGTGCCGCTCGCGCCGTGTCCTGCCATGATAGATCTGCGGGACGACGTTGCCATCTCTGTCATAGGAATCGGCATTCACGATCGAGACCGTGCCAGCCCCCCCGGCTGCCGCCCAGTGCCCGGCGGATATGCCGGTTGAGATCGAGACGCCCTTCCCCCCTTCGACCAGGGGCAGAATATCCGTCCCGCCCATACGGATCGCATTGATCGGCTTCATCACCATTCCATCGTCATGTGTCTGCCCGCGCGGCGGGGCGCCCATGCCGGGCGCATCCCGCCGCCGGGTGTCATACAGGCCGGAGCCGCGTCTTAGCGCGCGGGCGCACGGCCGGGCTTCGCGCCCACTGTCTCGGTGATATCGGCACCGGTGTCCTGATCGACCACGCGCATGGACAGCTTGACCTTGCCGCGATCGTCAAAGCCCAGCACCTTCACCTTCACCTCGTCTCCCTGCTTGACGACATCGGTCGTCTTGGAGACACGGCCCTGCGCCAGTTCGGAAATGTGAACCAGCCCGTCACGGGGGCCGAGGAAGTTGACGAACGCACCGAAATCAGCGGTCTTGACGACCTTGCCGTTATAGATGTGCCCCACTTCGGGTTCCGCCACGATGCCACGGATCCGTTCGATGGCCTTTTCAGCCTGATCATCGGACGACGCGGCGATCATGATCGTGCCGTCATCGTTGATGTCGATCTTCGCACCCGAATATTCAACGATCTCACGAATAACTTTACCGCCCTGACCGATCACGTCGCGGATCTTTTCCTTCGGAACCGAGATCGTGGTGATTTTCGGCGCGGAAGAAGATACATCCGTGCGGCCTTCGGTCAGCGCCTTGGCCATTTCACCCAGAATGTGCAGGCGACCCTGACGGGCCTGACCGAGCGCGATCTTCATGATTTCCGGCGTGATGGACGTGATCTTGATGTCCATCTGCAGCGCGGTCACGCCCTGTTCGGTGCCCGCCACCTTGAAATCCATGTCGCCAAGGTGATCTTCATCGCCAAGGATGTCGGACAGGACGGCGAAGTCCTCGTCTTCCTTGATCAGGCCCATGGCGATACCGGCCACCGGGCGCTTCAGCGGCACACCGGCATCCATCAGCGCAAGCGACGTGCCGCACACGGTCGCCATGGAGGACGAGCCGTTGCTTTCCGTGATCTCGGACACCACGCGCATGGTGTACGGGAAGGTATCCTTGCCCGGCAGCAGCGGGTGGATCGCACGCCATGCCAGCTTGCCATGACCGATTTCACGACGGCCGGGGGAGCCCATGCGCCCGCACTCACCGACCGAGAAGGGCGGGAAGTTGTAATGCAGCATGAAGTTGTTGCGATATTCGCCTTCCAGCGCATCCACGATCTGCTCGTCCTGGCCGGTGCCAAGGGTCGCGACCACAAGGGCCTGCGTCTCGCCACGGGTGAACAGGGCGGAACCATGCGCGCGCGGCAGGATGCCGACTTCGGACACGATCGGGCGGATCGTTTCCAGGTCACGGCCATCGATACGGAAACCGGTATCCAGCACTTCGGTGCGGACCACGTCGGCTTCCAGATCCTTGATCATGGGCTTGGCGGCATCGGCGTCGGCCTCCCCGATCTTGGCAAGGATGGCGTCACGGGCTGCGGCAACCTTCTTGTAACGCACCTGCTTGGCGCGTTCCTTGTAGGCATCGGCGATCAGGGCGCGACCGGCCTTGTCCACCTTCTTGCGCAGCTTGATTTCCTCAGCCGTCGGCTCGGCCAGTTCCCATGGGGCCTTGGCTGCGCTTTCGGCCAGGTCAATGATCGCATCGATCACCGGCTGGAAGGCTTCGTGACCGAACGTCACCGCACCCAGCATCACTTCCTCGGACAGTTCCACGGCCTCGGACTCGACCATCAGGACGCCTTCGGACGTGCCGGCCACGACCAGGTCCAGTTCGCTTTCCTTCAGCTGGGAAATGGTCGGGTTCAGCACATACTTGCCGTTGCTGTAACCGACGCGGGCCGCACCCACGGGGCCGAAGAACGGAATGCCCGACAGCGTCAGCGCGGCCGAACAGCCGATCAGCGCCACGACGGCGGGGTCATTTTCCATGTCGTGGCTGAGCACGGTGGCGACGACCTGCACTTCATTGCGGAAGTTTTCGGGGAACAGCGGCCGGATCGGACGGTCGATCAGGCGGGAGTTCAGGACTTCGGCCTCGCTCGGGCGGCCTTCACGCTTGAAGAAGCCACCGGGGATCTTGCCCGCGGCGTAAGCCTTTTCCTGATAATTGACCGTCAGCGGGAAGAAATCCTGCCCCGGCTTCACGCTCTTGGCGCCAACGGCGGTGCACAGCACCACCGTGTCGCCATAGGTTACGACAACCGCGCCGTCGGCCTGGCGGGCGATCTTGCCCGTTTCCAGCACCAGCGGGCGGCCGCCCCATTCGATTTCCTTGCGAAAATAATTAAACATCCAGACAACCCTGTCCGTTGACTGCCGCAATGCAGGCGGGCCGGACATTGGAACGTTGATGGCAGCGCCTCGGACGGCATGGAGCGATGACGACACATACCGCCAGAACACCATGTGGCCTGAAACGCTGCGATCCGGTCCGGATATCTCCGCCGTGGCGTCGGCAGCGTGTTGATGGCACCCGTCTGATCACGGATGCCGGAAGATAGCCGACCCGACCGGACACGGGCATGCGGGTGCATGCGCCGTGTCCGTGCGGGCCGTATGGCAGGAGCGCATTATGACCGCGTTCCCGCCATGTCGCAAATCAGCGACGCAGGCCAAGACGCTTGATCAGCGTTTCGTAACGGGCCTGGTCCTTGCGCTTGACATAGTCCAGCAGGCGGCGGCGGCGGCCGACCAGCATCAGCAGGCCACGACGCGAATGGAAATCCTTCGCGTGGGTCTTCAGGTGATCGGTCAGGTTCACGATCCGCTCGGTCAGCAGGGCAACCTGTACTTCCGGCGAGCCCGTGTCCGTCGCGGCATTGCGGTATTCGCCAATAAGCGCCGTGCGGCGTTCAGCAGTAATCGACATCGTCATCTCCATTGATCATTCAGTTCACAGCATGCGTACCGATCGCAGCAGGCCCCCTTCGGGACGGCACAGCCCGACCACACGCGCCCCGTCCATCGCACGCACGACACCGCTGCGCGGGTCGGTGTGTTCCGGCATCCGGTCCGCCAGCTGGTTCAGGTCAATCGCCTGGCCAAATGACAGGGCATCCGCTTCCTCACGGGTCAGGGCCAGCGCCGGGATGTCGGCCAGCGCGGTCGCGACCGGAAGAAGCAGATCCGGTGGAGCAGGCGCGTTGTCGGCGCTTGCGACAATTTTGTCCAGTGGAATCGCATGGGTTTCATCAAAAGGCCCGACGTTCAGCCGCCGCAGCGCCGCAACATGCCCCACCGTGCCGCAGGCCAGGGCGATATCACGGGCCAACGCGCGCATGTACACGCCCTTGCCCGATTCCACCTCGAACACCGCCGTATCGGCATCGGGGCGCGCAATCAGTTCAAAGCGGTCGATCCGCGCGGGACGGGGGGCCAGTTCGGGCGCATTGCCCGCGCGCGCCATATCATAGGACCGCTTTCCCCCGACCTTCAGTGCCGAGAAGACCGGCGGTACCTGCATGATGTCGCCACGGAAGGCGGCAAGGGCGGCTTCAAACGCGGCATTGTCGGGCCGCACGTCGGATACTGCGGTCACGCTGCCTTCTGCATCATCACTGTCGCGCGCTTCCCCGATACGCAGGGTGAAATGGTATCGCTTGGTACCGTCCATTATATAAGGCACGGTCTTCGTCGCCCTGCCAAAGGCCACGGGCAGCAGTCCCGTCGCCAGCGGATCCAGCGTGCCGCCATGTCCCGCCTTGGCCGCGTCAAACAGGTAACGCACGCGGCCCACGACCTGGGTCGAGGTCATTCCCAATGGCTTGTCCACTATCAGCCAGCCATCCAGCGGGCGTCCACGTTTGCGTCCCATTGCAGGCACCTTGATCAATGAGGGGGGAATGCCGTGCGTTTAGACGAGGCACGCATGCACGGCAATGCCCCATTCCGTCACTGGGGCTGGCCGGCTGCGCCATACATGGTAAAAGGCGAAGCGGGCACATGCCTGCCATCCCCGCAGCCCGCTTTGCCAGTCGTGGATGTAGTGTCATCTTGCAGCAAACGGACACATGGCCAGATGTGTCCGCAATCGTTTTTTATTCTGCGTCTAGGGAGACCTGAACACCATGGCTGAACGGCAGACCACGGTCGGTGCATTTGTGTTGGGTGGAGCCCTGCTTGGTGTGACGGCCATAGCGCTGTTCGGACAGTTTCATCCCTTTTCCCCCACCAGTCGGGCCGTGGTGGTGTTCGACAGCCCCATCAACGGACTGGGCGTAGGCGCGCCCGTCACCTTCGATGGGGTGCAGGTCGGTCACGTGGACCATATTGCCGTCCAGTTCGATCCCCAGACGCATCAGGCCTATATTCCCGTTACCCTGGAACTGCAGGCCAATGGCGCGCACATGGCGGGCAGCCATGGCAAGGTGCTGGACAGCCGCGAACTGCCGAAACTGGTGGAAAACGGACTGCGCGCCGAACTGCATATGCAAAGCTTTGTCACGGGTCAGGAAGAAATCGACCTGACCTTCGACCCCAGCGTGCCCGCGCATCTGCACCCCGGTATCAGCCCGCTGCCGGAAATCCCGGCGCGTGAATCGGAAATGCAGAAGCTGACCGATGCGCTGACTGCGCTGCCGCTGAAGAATATCGCCAACAATGCCGACGCCATGCTGGTCAGCATCCGTACGCTGGCGGACAAGCTGGACAAGGACCTGCCCCCGCTGGTGGACAGCGTGCGCGCCACGTCCGACCATACGCGCGTGACGGTGGATACCGCGACCGATGCGATCCGTGACCTGGACCACCATATGGATACGACGCTGGCATCCATCAACAATCTGGCTGATACCGGCACGGCGCAGCTGGATGCGCGTGGCAACGAACTGCATACCCTGCTGGTCAATTCCAATGAAACCGTGACCGAGGCCAAGGGCGCGCTGACTGGCCTGCATGACATTACCGCACCCAGTTCGGCCGATCGTGCCAATATCGATTCGTCGCTGCGTGATCTTGCCGCTGCTGCTTCCGCCCTGCGTGGATTTGCCACTGATGTGGAACGCAACCCGCAGCTGCTGCTGATGGGACGACGTAACTGATCCCTTCCCCATATCAGGACCATAAAAAGGCCGGTCATGGCATAATGCCAGACCGGCCTTTTTTTATAGGAATACCAGAAGTTTTCGGGTGCCGTCTTTTTTCAAAAAGGCAGCGTTCCTTGAAGCTTTTTACAAAAAGCTTCACCAAAAACTTGTGTTCAATGGAAAGTCGATTCAGTTACAGGCCCGGGAGGATTCAGTCCTCCAGATCGCGCCTGACTTCTGGCTGACGCAGCATGTTATCGACTTCCATCGCATAATCCAGCGCCGTATCAGGCTGGAAATGCAGGTCGGGCACACCCCGTAGCCGGAGCGCATGTGACAGGCGCGTGCGCAGGAAAGGCGTCACGCGCTTGAGCGCGGGCAGCAGTTCCGCCACATCGCTACGCCCCAGTCGTGCCACGAATACAGTGGCATGCTTGAGGTCGGGCGAGATACGCACCTCGGTAACCGTAATGCGCACATCCGCCAGATCCGGGTCACGGAATTCGGTGCGGGCAAAGATTTCCGCCAACACGCGACGGACTTCTTCCGCCACGCGCAACTGGCGCTGCGAGGGGCCTGATGCGGAATGGCCGACAAGTTTCCCTGCCGGCCCGCTCTCGCTCATCCCTTTTCTGGATGAATTACGGCTCATGCCGGGACGAGTTCCATTTCATAACATTCGACCACGTCACCCTCGCGCAGGTCATTATACCCGGCAAAGGACAGGCCGCACTCGTAACCGCGCGCCACTTCCTTGACGTCATCCTTGAAGCGCTTGAGCTGGCTCAGCTCGCCTTCATGGATCACGACGTTGTCACGCAGCAGACGCACGCCACAGCCACGCTTGACCACGCCTTCGGTCACGTAACAGCCAGCGACCTTGCCCACCTTGGTAATTTCGAAAACCTTGCGGATTTCGGCGTAACCCAGGAACTTCTCGCGATGCTTGGGCGCGATCTTGCCACGGACCAGCTGCTCCACATCATCAGCAACCTGATAGATGATGGAGTAGTAGCGGATATCCACACCTTCACGCTGCGCCAGTTCACGCGCCTGCGCCGTGGCGCGGACATTGAAGGCGATGATGACGGCACCGGACGCCTTGGCCAGCTGCACATCACTTTCGGTGATCTGGCCGACAGTCGCATTCAACACGCGGATCTTGACTTCCTCATGCTCCAGCTTCTGCACCGTGGCTTCCAGCGCTTCCGCCGAACCCTGCACATCTGCCTTGATCAGGACGGCGACTTCCTTCTGCGCACCGGCCTGGATACGGGCCAGCATCTGGTCCAGTGTGCCACGTGCGGCGGTCTGGCCTGCTGCCGTGCGTTCCTTGATCACACGCTGACGGAATTCCGAGATTTCACGTGCGCGGTTCTCGTTTTCCACCACCACGAACGGTTCACCCGCACCCGGCACCCCGGTAATACCCAGGATTTCAACCGGCATGGACGGACCGGCTTCACCCAACTGGCGATTACGGTCATCGATCATGGCGCGGACGCGGCCCCATTCAGCACCGGCCACCACGATATCGGTGCGGCGCAACGTGCCCTTCTGGACCAGAACGGTTGCAACCGGGCCACGACCACGGTCAAGGCGGCTTTCAATCACCGAACCCTCGGCAACGCGATCCGGATTGGCCTTCAGGTCAAGGATTTCGGCCTGCAGCAGGATTGCTTCCTCAAGCTTGTCCAGCCCGGTGCGCTTGAGCGCCGAGACCTCGACATCCTGCGTGTCGCCACCCATGCTTTCCACCACGATTTCGTGGTTCAGCAGTTCCTGACGCACCCGGTCGGGGTTCGCACCCGGCTTGTCGCACTTGTTGATCGCCACGATGATCGGGGCATCGGCCGCCTTGGCATGCTTGATGGCTTCGATCGTCTGCGGCATCACACCGTCATCCGCCGCAACCACCAGCACCACCACATCGGTCACCGATGCGCCACGGGCACGCATGGCCGTAAAGGCTTCATGGCCCGGCGTATCGATGAAGGTGATCTTCGCACCCGACGCCAGTGTAACCTGATACGCACCGATATGCTGCGTGATGCCACCCGCTTCGCCATTGGCGACATCGGTGGTGCGCAGGGCGTCAAGTAGCGAGGTCTTGCCGTGATCGACATGACCCATGACGGTCACCACCGGCGGACGCGGCTTGAGATCCTCGGCCTTGTCCTCGATTCCTTCGATGCCGATTTCAACATCGCTGTCGGACACGCGGCGCACGCGGTGACCGAATTCCTGTACCACCAGTTCAGCGGTATCGGCATCAAGCGACTGTGTAACCGTCGCCATGACGCCCATTTTCATCAGCGCCTTGATGACCTCACCCTGACGGGCGGCCATACGGTTGGCGAGTTCCTGCACCGTGATGGTTTCAGGCAGGACCACGTCACGCACCACACGGACCTGATCGGAACGCAGGCGTTCCAGTTCGGCCTGGCGGCGTTCACGCTCACGCTGGCGGCGAACGGATGCGAGCGAACGGGTCTTGTCGTCATCCCCTTCGATCGCGGCCTGCACGTCAATGCGACCGGCGCGACGGCTATCATTGTTCTTCTTCGCACCGCCCGAGGGGCGGCGGCCGGGTGCGGCATTGCCGGGACGGCGGCTGGGACGACGTTCTTCCTCGCCCCCATCCGCACGACCGCTGCGCAGGCGCAGCGTTTCCCCCGCACCAGCGGCGGTACGTCCGGCGCCACCTGCAGCGTTGCCAGCACCTGCCGGACGCGCCGGGCGCAGCGGCTGTGCCGGCATGATCGCCCGTTCGGCCAGCGGACGCAGGCGCTGCATCGGCGGCGCCAGCGTGACCTCGCCGGGAATTGGCACGGAAGAGACAACCGGGCCTTCCGGCTCGGTGGACTCGACCGGTTCGGACTTGCCCTGCGCCGCGGCACTGCGGGCTTCCTGTTTACGGGCCTCGGCCTCAGCTGCGGCATCTGCCTTTGCACGTGCCTCTTCTTCGGCACGGCGGGCATTTTCCTCTTCCTGGCGACGGGCTTCTTCCGCAGCGGAAAGGATCGTGATCTTTTCCTGCTCGCGCGCATCCTTTTCGCGCTGGATGGCGGCGCGGCGCTGTTCGTCCAGCACGCGCTGGCGGGTTGCCAGCTCGGCTGCCGTCAGCGCGCGACCACCCCGTCCCCCGGCGCGACCGCCAGCCGGCCCCGATCCGTTACCTGCGGCCCCGGCCCCGCGCTTCTTGCGCACCTCGACCTGAACCACCTTTGAACGACCATGGCTGAAGCTCTGTCGCACGGAACCGGCATCCACCGTCCGTCCGACTTCCCTACGGCCCGCCGGCCGCAGGGACAAGCGTCCCTTACCCTGATCCTGATCGTTGCCTTCGCTCATGTACCCGCCTGTTCACACCGTCCGGCGGAACACTCCGCCGAATTCGGGCTGGCCCTGCCGGACAAACCCGCAAAACGTTCACTCTCGATCCGGAATCGGCGCGCCAGTTCACCATGCAGCATCGCTGCATGAACAACATGGTCGCGGCCAAATGCCGCACCCAGACCCGATGCCGTAGGAACAACCGTAACCGGAAGGTCCCGTGCACCAGACAAAACTCTCTTCCTCTCGTCGGGGCTGCCATCGGCTGCCTGGATAACCAGACCGGCCCGACCGCCCACAACCCACTCACGCACCTTGGCAAAACCACAGACAATCTGTCCGGCCCGCCGTGCCAGTCCCGCGACATCCATCATGCGCCGCAGCAACCCGTCTTCAACAAGATGGGTCAGGTCAGGGTGAATAACAACCCTTCCCCGTGCCGCGCGAGCGAATGCGCCACGTGTGCGTGCTGTTTCTAACACATCCGCACGCGCGCTCAACCAAATTCCCCGTCCGGGCAGACGTGCGGAAAGATCAGGGATCACGACTCGGTCGGGGGAAATGACAAATCTGATCATTTCCTCCTTCGGCAGCCGGACGCGGGTGACGGCACAGCGGCGCAGCGGACCGCGCTCTTCATGTTCCATGTCGCCCGCGTCTTCCGCGGTCAGATATTCCTGCTCAGACGTCGGACGTCTCCTGCTCGCCGGCCTTGTCGTCTTCATCAAACCAGTGCGCACGCGCCGCCATGATGATTTCATTGGCCGCATCCTCATCAATGGCATCGCTGCCGAGGATTTCAACCAGTTCATCACCGGCCAGATCGGCCAGGTCATCAAGCGTCTTCACGCCTTTTTCACCCAGCGTCACCAGCATCTGGTTGGTGAACACGCCCAGTGCCGCGATGTCATCAGTAACACCCAGCGCCCGGCGCTTGTTATCCAGTTCTTCTTCCTGACCCGCAAGGTAGCCTTCGGCGCGGCGGACCAGTTCACTGGCCACGTCTTCGTCAAAGCCTTCGATGTTGGCCAGTTCCTCGGAGTCGGCAAAAGCCAGTTCCTCGATGGAATGGAACCCTTCGGTCACCAGCAGGCCCGCAATGACGTCATCAACGTCCAGCGCCTCGACAAACAGGTTGCTGCGGCGGCGGAATTCTTCCTGACGGCGCTCCGATTCCTCGGCTTCGGTCAGGATGTCGATGTCCCAGCGCGTCAGCTGGCTGGCAAGGCGGACATTCTGCCCACGCCGCCCGATGGCAAGGCTGAGCTGGTCATCGGGGACGACAACCTCGACCCGGCCGGCTTCCTCATCCATCACCACCTTGCTGACTTCTGCCGGGGCCAGGGCGTTGACGACAAAGGTCGCGGCCTGCGGGCTCCACGGAATGATATCGATCTTTTCGCCCTGCAGTTCCTTCACGACTTCCTGAACGCGGCGACCACGCACACCCACGCAGGCACCGACCGGATCGATCGATGCATCGCGGGAAATGACAGCCATTTTCGCGCGCGAGCCGGGGTCGCGGGCCACGGCCTTGATCTCGATGATGCCATCATAGATCTCGGGCACTTCCTGCGCGAACAGCTTGGCCAGGAAGGCCGGATGCGTGCGGGACAGGAAGATCTGCGGGCCGCGCGGCTCGTCACGCACATCATAGATGTAGGCGCGCACACGGTCGGAATTGCGGAAGCTTTCGCGCGGGATCAGTTCATCACGGCGCAGCAGGGCCTCGGCATCGCCGATCTCGACCAGCAGGTTGCCGTATTCCGTGCGCTTGACGGTACCGTTGACGATCTCGCCCACGCGGTCCTTGAAGTCATTGAACTGGCGGCGGCGTTCATATTCGCGCACGCGCTGGACAATGACCTGCTTTGCCGTCTGCGCCGCGATGCGCCCGAAGTCGATGGGCGGCAACGGGTCGATCAGGTATTCACCCAGCTGGATCTCGGGCTTGAACTTGCGCGCGATGTACAGCGGGATCTGGGTTTCCTCGTTTTCCACTGCCTCGACCGCTTCGGTCCAGCGCGACAGCCGGACATCGCCCGTCTTGCGGTCGATGGTGGCGCGGATATCCTTTTCATGGCCGTATTTCGCGCGGCCGGCCTTCTGGATGGCCTGCTCCATCGCTTCCAGCACTTCTTCACGGTCGATCGACTTTTCCCGCGCTACGGCATCGGCAACCAGCAGCAGTTCGGGACGGGCAACGGACGTATCCATCAGTGTCTCCACAACATCGTTCAGTTGGCCTTGCGCGCCGGCTTGCGGTCGGGCTTGCCAGGGGCCTTCTGCGTTCCGGCCGGGGCAGTTTCGTCCCCCGGCCCGTTTTCGTCGCTGGCGGCATCCGGCTTCATCATCCGGGCGCTCGCCTCGATCAGTTCATCGGTCAGGACCAGCCGCGCCTTGCGCATTTCGGCAAAAGGCAGCGCGACCTCGGTCCCGTCATCCAGCCGCATCAACCCATGGCCGTCACGCGCACCCAGCACGATACCGGCAAAGCGCTTGCGGCCATCAATGGGCATGTTCATCTCGGCGCGGGCAAGGTGGCCCGCGAAACGGTCCCAGTCCTTGGCGCGCGTCAGGGGACGGTCGATCCCGGCAGACGAAATCTCCAGCGTCCAGGCGCCCGGCAGCGGGTCCTCGACATCCAGTATCGCACCCACCGCATGGCTGATCTGTTCGCAGTCCTCGATGGCGATGAGCGTGCCATCCGCACGGTCCGCCATGATCTGCACCGTTGGGGATTCGCGCCCCAGCACCGCCACGCGCACAAGGTCGAAGCCCATGTCGGCCAGCGCGGGCGCGATCATTTCGGCAATACGGGCATCAAGGCCCGTCAGGAATGGCAGATCAGCGTCCAATGCAAAAAAGGCAGCCCTGCGGCCACCCCCCAAAGAAAAAACCAGAGATGAAGGAATTGCCCGTAACATAGGTCACGCCCACCGTAACCGCAAGAACTATATCTGTGGCTGAACGTTACATTTCCTGCATCTTAACGTCTTGCCATATCCCGTCACAGACCCACATTATGCACGCATGACGCCCTTGAACTCACCGCCGGAACCCGCACGGGAACGCAGTGAACGCTCATCCAGCCGCAGGCTGGTTGTGGTGGGGCTGATCGCGGCCGTTGTCGCGGGCGGCGGCTTGGGCACGGGCGGCTTCATGGCCGCGCGTGAAGGCGGCAGCGGCAGCCAGACACCCCCCGTCGCGGCCGAGGCCGGTGGTGGTGGCACCAGCGACGGCACGCATCTCATGCTGAACGCCCCGGTCCAGAACCAGCCGGACATGATGGGCCAGATGCCCATGATCTCCCCCGACCGGGCGGCGGAAATGCTGCGCCAGACCTCCTATTCCATACAGCAGCAGGCCGAAATCCTGGCCGCGCTGAAGCGCCGCGACATCATCCTGGCCGACATGCCCATGTATGACATGGCAGGGGGCAACGCGGTGGTGAACGTGCAGTCGCTGGGACTGGTGCAGACCGTGCATCTGGGGCCGCGACCCAAAAGCGTCATCCTGCCCATCCGCGTGGCAGGCAACGTGTCCATCACCGCGGCGGGGGACCCGGGGCCGACCGGCATTCATGCGGGGGCGGTATTCGTGCCCGGCCCCACGGCACTGCCCGTGCTGACGCGTGACACCGAAATCGTGATCGGGGTAGTCGTACAATGAAACCGCTCTATCCCGCGCTGATGGAGCGGCTGGTACCCCTCATCATGGTCATTTTCCTGGTGTTGGGCAGCTTTCAGGCCGCGATGGCGTTGCATCTTTCGCTCGCCAGCCTGCGGCATTTCATGGAATGGTGTGCCCCGGCCTATCCGGTCGTGGCAGCGGCCAGCGCCCTGCTGGCGCTGACCGGGCTGTGGTTCGAGAACCGGGCCGAAAAACTGGCCCGCAAGGGGATCCGACGCAGACGGGGATGGATAATGGACGTACTCGCCAGGCTGACCAATCGCAGCGCGCTGGAGGAAATGCTGGCGCGCGAACAGAAAGAAACCGTGATCGACGCGGAGGAACTGGCCGCAAGCCTGCGTGCCCGCGTGATCGGTCAGGACCAGGTGTGCGAGGACGTGGCGACCCAGCTGCGCCGCCGTCTGGCGCTGCAGGTGCGGGGCAAGCCGGTGGGGATTTTCCTGCTGGCAGGCCCCCCGGGCACGGGCAAGACCTACCTGTCCAAGCAGCTTGCGCGCCAGCTTGACCGTCCCCTGCTGAATTTTGACATGACGCAGATGAGTTCCCCCCACGCCGCAACCCAGCTGTTCGGCTCCCCCAAGGGCTATGTGGGATCGGACACATACGGCAAGCTGACCGGCGGGCTGAAGGAAAAGCCCGACGCGGTGGTGCTGCTGGATGAAATCGAGAAGGCGCATCCCGACGTTTTCAAGAAATTCCTGACCGCGTGGAACGATGGCCATGTGACCGAGGCCTCCACCGGGCAGCAGATTTCCACCGTGCGCTGCATCTTCATGCTGACATCCAACATCGCCACCGAAGCGCTGACCGAAATCGCGGACAGGCTGGTTGATGAACCCGACAAGATGCGCGCCGAATCGGTCGAAGCCCTGCGCCAGGCCGGTTTCGCACCGGAAGTGCTGAACCGTCTGGACCGTATCTTCATCTTCCGTCCGCTGGAAGGACTCGACATCGCGCGTGTCTCGGCGCTTGAGATCGAAGCCATGATCGACAGCTATGGCCTGAAGGTCGAAACCGGTGGCATTGACCCCGCCCTGCTGTTTGAAGTCATGCGTCGGCAGGATCGCATGGGGCCTGCCGCCAGTGCGCGTGACCTAGCGCGATCCATTGAGGACATGATCAGCGACTCGCTCATCACCGCCCGCCAGCAGGGGGCGAAACTGGTGCGCATCGTCTCCAGTGAAGACGGCGTGGTGGCCGAAATCGCGGATGCCGACCGCGACGCCCAGCGCGCGCCGATCAGTTCCTGATCCATGCGCATGGTATCCTGTTTCCGGCCTCGACCGGGCCGCGTGGCCCGCGCCTTGGATTGCTGAATGTCTGCTTTTTCGCGCTTATGGCATCGGGCACCAGCATGGCGGTTCTGCCTGTACATGATCCTGCCGTTCACGGTGCTGACGCTGATCTTCCCGCCGGCCTATCTTATGCGCCTGATTCCCCGGCTGTCGGCGCTATCCTCCAGCATTCATAACCGGCTGGGCATGCATGACGCCCCGGCCAAGGGTGAAGGCGGCGGGGACGGCAATGGGGAGGACGGGGTGATCACCATGATGCCGATCACCGACCGGCTGACCAAGGCGATCCCGTTTGCAGGTCGCATCCTGCCGTTGCCCGAGGGCACATGGCACCCGGTCATGAACATTATCAACGGCCCGCATGGGGAAGTGCTGGAAAATGTGCTGATCCGTGTGGAAGGTCATGTCGTCACCGGCATGATCGGGGCGGAAGGCAGTACCCAGCCCGTGCCGGAAACGGCCATTACGTCCATTGATTCCAGCTGCCATGACGACCGGAACTACATGTCCCGTGTCCTGACCGCCCACCCGCCATCAATGGAATGCTGGTTTACGACGGCGGTCTATCCCGCCTCGATCAACCGCACGGCCATTATCGCCAACCGGCTGAGGGAAGAAGGGTTCATCCTGCCGCCCGTGCTGCTGAAGGCAGGGTGGAGTTACAGCACGCCTGCCGGTGACCACAACGTCAATGTCGAGACGGTGACCATCTTCCTCAACCCCGTGAATACCGACAGCACCAAGATGCTGCGTACGCCCGATTACTGGGCCAAGGACACATTGGGCCAGCAACCCGCCGCCAGCGATTTCGTCAAGCGTACGAATACATGGATGACAGGCTGGGCGCAGGTCCTGCATGACGGGTTCAACAGCGATATGCTGGCCTCAAGCGATGAACAGCGCGCCCGTCTGGCGCACGATCCTGCCGCATCCCAGCCCGGCCGGGGCAGCCCGCTGGACTAGGCAACCAATTCCAGAACAAATTCTTGATAAAGACAGAAGTTTTTGGGCACCGCCTTTTTTCAATAAAGGCGGCGTCCCTGAAATTTTTTTTAAAACCTAGCCCTGTCGCAATACGTCCGAAATCTCGATCAGGAAATCCAGCACGGTACGGGTGCGCAGTGGCAGGTTACGTGGCCCCGTATGGACGGCATAAAAAGGCAGTTCCGGTATCGTCCATTCCGGCAACAGGTGCTTCAGGCGCCCGGCCGCAATGTCTTCTTCCACCTGGAATGTCGGCAGCATGCCAATCCCCAGCCCCGCACGGACGGCCTGCAGCACGGCCTCGCTGCTGTTGGCGCGAAAGGGACCACTGGCGGCGACCGTGGTTTCGGCCTCGCCCTTGCGGGCAAACTGCCAGTCGTGGCGGGTGCCGCCATAGCTGTAGGCAATACAGGGGTGATTGAGCAGGTCACGCGGATGTTCGGGCGTACCGCGGCGGGCAAGATAGTCGGTTGACGCCACAACACAGCGATGGACCGAGCCAAGCCTGCGGGCAATCAGCGACCCTTCGGCAATGGAACCGATGCGGATGGCAAGATCCAGCCCTTCTTCCACCAGATCACCGAATCCGTCACGCATGACCAGTTCAACCGACAAGTCGGGATGTTCCTCCAGCAGGGCGCTCAGCCGGCTGGTCAGGTACAGGCCGAACGCCGTCGTCACCCCCAGACGCACCAGCCCCGAAACCGAAGCCCGCCTGCGGCCAAGGGCCGTTTCCGCCGTTTCCAGGATTTCCAGCACTTCATAGGCATGCGGCAGCAGGCTGCGCCCGTCTTCCGTCATCATCAGGCTGCGGGTGGTCCGGGCGAACAGGGTCGCGCCGTAATGGGCTTCAAGCAACGCAATATGCCGGGAAATGGTGGGCTGGCTTGCCCCCGTTTCCCTTGATACCGCCGAGAATGAACCCGTGGCGGCCACACGGACGAAGCTATGCAAGGCAGAAAGCAGATCCATGAAGCCCCAGCGTCCTCAACTATGTTATTACATAGTCATAGTTTTAAACGGCATCCTATTTATGCACAATACAGAGAAAAGACACCACCGATATGTGTAAAATGCAACGGTAACCCCGGCAACCTATGCTGAATATGCATATATGCCCTGCCCATAAAAAAAACGGCGGCCCGTGTGATACGGACCGCCGCTTCTGACATTCCATCCCGGCCGGAACCGGGACGGATCGTATGATTACGCGGCCTTGGTCATGCCACGCAGAACGGTCTGGAGAATACCGCCATTGCGGAAATACTCCACCTCATCCAGTGTATCGACACGGCACAGCAGCGGAACATCCTGCTTGGAGCCATCGGCGCGGGTGATGGTCATGGTCATGGTCATACGCGGCGTGATCTTGTCCAGACCGCGGATTTCGAAGGTCTCGTCACCCTTCAGGCCCAGCGTCTTGCGCGTCGTGCCCTCTTCAAACAGCAGCGGCAGCACGCCCATGCCCACCAGGTTGGAACGGTGGATACGCTCGAAGCTTTCCGCAACCACGGCGCGCACGCCCAGCAGCAGGGTGCCCTTGGCCGCCCAGTCACGTGAGGAGCCCATGCCGTATTCCTTGCCGCCGATCACGACCAGGGGCACGCCCTCCTTCTTGTATTCCATCGCCACATCGTAGATGGAGCCTTCCTTGCCGTCCGGGAAGTGCTTGGACACGCCCCCTTCGGTGCCGGGCAGCATCTCGTTCTTGATGCGGATGTTGGCAAACGTGCCACGCACCATCACGCGGTCATTGCCACGACGCGACCCGTAGGAATTGAAGTCCTTCTTCGCGACGCCATGCGCTTCAAGATACTTGCCGGCAGGCGAGCTTTCCTTGATCGCACCAGCGGGCGAGATGTGATCGGTCGTGATGTTGTCACCCAGCAGCGCCAGCAGGCGCGCGCCGACGATGTCGCCACGCGGCTTGGGTTCGGGCGTGATGTCCTGGAAGTACGGCGGGTCCTGCACGTAGGTGGAGGATGCATCCCACTTGTACGTCTCGGAACCGGTGGCGACCTTCAGCGCCTGCCATTCCTTCGTGCCCTGGCTTACGTGCTTGTAGCGGTTGATGAACTCCTCACGCGTGATGGCGGAGCCCATCAGGGCGGCGATTTCATGGTTGGTGGGCCAGATGTCCTTCAGGTACACCGGCTTGCCATCCTTGGAAGTGCCCAGCGGCGTGGTGGTGATGTCCTCACGCATGGTGCCCAGCAGGGAATACGCCACGACCAGCGGCGGGCTGGCGAGGTAATTGGCGCGCACGTTCGGCGAGATACGGCCCTCGAAGTTACGGTTACCCGACAGGACCGACACCGCAACCAGCTTGTTGCCTTCGATCGCATCGACGATGTGATCTTCCAGCGGGCCGGAGTTGCCGATACAGGTCGTGCAGCCATAGCCCACGGTGTTGAAGCCCATCGCGTCCAGTTCGGCCTGCAGGCCCGCGCGGTTCAGGTAGTCGGTCACAACCTGCGATCCCGGTGCGAGCGAGGTCTTGACCCACGGCTTGGGCTTCAGGCCCAGCGCACGCGCCTTTTTCGCCACCAGACCAGCCGCGATCAGCACGGCGGGGTTGGAGGTGTTGGTGCACGAGGTGATGGCCGCGATCACCACGTCGCCATGGCCGATCTCGTAATTGGTGCCAGCCACCTTGGCCTTCTTGTTCTTGTCGGCTTCGGGCACGCCAAGGCTGCCGGTCAGCTCGGTTTCGAACGCCTTGTCCGCACCCTTCAGCACGACGCGGTCCTGCGGGCGCTTGGGGCCGGCAATGGACGGCACGATGGTCTCAAGGTTGAGTTCCAGCGTATCGGTGAACACGGGGTGCGCCGATTCGGCATGACGGAACATGCCCTGCGCCTTCAGGTATTCCGCCGTCAGCTTGATGCGGTGTTCCTCACGACCGGTCTGGCGCAGGTAATCCAGCGTCAGGTCATCAACCGGGAAGAAGCCGCAGGTCGCGCCATATTCCGGGGCCATGTTGGCAATGGTCGCACGGTCGGCAACCGGCAGGTGGTCAAGGGCGGGGCCGAAGAATTCGACAAACTTGCCGACAACGCCCTTCTTGCGCAGCATCTGCGTGACCGTCAGCACCAGGTCGGTGGCGGTCGCCCCCTCAGGCAGCTTGCCAACCAGCTTGAAGCCGATCACGTCAGGGATGAGCATGGCGATCGGCTGGCCCAGCATCGCGGCTTCCGCCTCGATCCCGCCAACGCCCCAGCCCAGCACGCCCATGCCATTGACCATGGTGGTGTGGCTGTCAGTGCCGAACAGGGTGTCGGGATAGGCATAGTCCTTGCCATCCACATTCGCCGTCCACACCGCCTGCGCGATGTATTCCAGGTTCACCTGGTGGCAGATCCCGGTGCCCGGCGGCACGACGGAGAAGTTTTCGAACGCTTCCTGGCCCCAGCGCAGGAAGGCGTAGCGTTCGCCATTGCGCTCGAACTCGATGGTCACGTTGTCCTGCAGCGCTTCGGGCGAGCCCGCCACGTCCACCATGACCGAATGGTCGATCACCAGGTTGACGGGAACCAGCGGGTTCACCTTCTGCGGGTCGCCCTTCAGCTTCAGGATACCGTCGCGCATCGCGGCCAGATCGACCACGGCGGGAACGCCGGTGAAATCCTGCATCAGGATACGCGCGGGCTTGAAGGGAACTTCCTTCGTGCTGCGCCCTTCCTTCAGCCATTCCGCAATGGCCTTGGCATCCTCAACCGAATAGGAATGCCCGTCCTCGAACCGCAGCACGTTTTCCAGCAGCACTTTCAGGCTGACCGGCAGGCGGCTGACGGAACCGATCGTCTTTTCAGCTTCCGGGATTGAGAAATAATGATAGGTCTTGCCGTCCACATTGAGTGTGCGGCCCGTTTTCATTGAGTCGTGCCCAACCGTCTTCATTGGCTTTGTTTCCTCCGAGGCATCAGCAACGGATCGTCCCGTATGACCGCTTTCCCCCGCCCCACTTCCACAGGTGCGGGATTTGCGGCCTTGTCGGGGACAACCTGCTTGATCTCCCAACGGGGGTAGAACATACCCGGACGCGGTTGCGACACAAGCTGGAGCCGGTAACAAGAAACCGGGAGCAGGCATTTTTTTCGCCTGCCTGCCCCATCACCCACCGATCGGAGGATTTGCGTCATTCCTGCCTTTACTCCCCCCGGCCGTCCCCTGCTGGAAGTGGAAAATATATCGGTTTTCCGCGGTGAACGGCTGGTTCTGGACCGTGTCGGCTTTACGTTGGATGCAGGTGACGCCCTGCTTCTGACCGGGCCGAATGGCGCGGGCAAGTCCACCTTGCTGCGTGTGCTTGCGGGTTTGCGCAAACCTGAAGGCGGCCATGTCCTGTGGTCCGGGGTCGATGCGCTGGCCGATCGCAGCCAGCATGCCGGACGGGTGGCCTATCTGGGTCATCAGGACGCCCTGAAACTGGGGCTGACATTGCGTGAAAACCTGACGCTGGCGGCGCGCGCCAGTGGCGGGAATCCTGATTTGTGCATGAAATCGCTTAATATTTCCGGGCTGGCCGATCTGCCCGCGCGCATGCTGTCAGCGGGGCAGAAACGCCGCGCGGCACTGGCGCGCGTCCTGCTGGCGCAGGCCCCGCTATGGCTGCTGGATGAACCCAGCCTGGGGCTGGACATCAACACGATGGGCCTGCTGGGCACGCTGTTTGCCGCCCACCGGCAGGCTGGCGGAATTGTGATTGCAACCACGCATGTTCCCCTGCCCCTTCCCAATGCCCGCACGCTGGCGCTGCCGGGCCTGAACGAATCCGACATCCCGCAACCGATGGAGGATTTCCCCGAGGACGACCTGCTGTGAAATTCCAGATTCCCTCCCTCATCATGGCCATTCTGGAACGTGACCTGCGGCTTGCCCTGCGCCATGGGGCGGACACGCTGGGCGCGGTGCTGTTCTTCATCCTTGCGGGCGCGCTGTTTCCGCTGGCCCTTGGCCCCTCGCCCGAACTGCTGCGGCGCATGGCGCCGGGCATTGTCTGGGTCTGCGCGCTGCTGGCGGCCCTGCTGCCGCTGGACCGCCTGTTCGGTGCGGAACTGGAGGACGGGTCACTGGACCAGCTGCTCATGACCGGGCTGCCCGCCTCCCTCATCGCGCTGGCGAAAATGATGGCCCACTGGCTGACCACCGGCCTGCCGCTGCTGCTGGCGGCGGGACCGCTGGCCATCATGCTGGGCATGCCCTCAGGCAGCATGGTCGTGCTGCTGACGGGGCTGTTCCTGGGCACGCTGATCCTGTCGCTGATCGGGGGCATGGCGGCATCGGTGGTGCTGGGCGCGCGACGGGGCGGCGTGCTGCTGCCGCTGCTGGTGCTGCCGCTGACCACGCCCGCGCTGATCTTTGGCGCGGCGGCGCTGGATGCGGCACAGACCGGCCTGTCCTGGGGGCCGGACCTTGAACTGCTGGGCGCCTTTCTGGCGGCGGCGATTCCCCTGTGCCCGCTGGCGGCGGGGGCCGGGCTGCGCGCCGCAGTGGAATAGGAAAAGTTTTT
>NZ_JBXAYQ010000007.1:0-99889 GCF_057359305.1 Komagataeibacter ossonobensis
AAGTGGCACAGTATCGTGTTTGTGCGATACGGATCACGGTTCAATAAAAACGACGGGGCACCCGGTGGCGGGATGCCCCGCAGGAGAGGAAGCAGCGCATGTCCACCCAGAACACGGACCCACGGGCAGAACTGAAGCGCAAGGCGGCGATCGAGGCCGCGGACATGGTCAGGGAAGGCATGGTGGTCGGCCTTGGTTCAGGCAGCACATCGGCCTTCATGATCGAGGAACTTGGCCGCCGCTGGGCGGAGGGGCTGCGATTCTGTGCCATTCCCACGTCCGAACGCTCGGCCGAGCAGGCGCGCTCGCACGGGATCAAACTGGTGACATTCGCCACCCACCCGCAGATCGACATCGATATTGATGGCGCGGATGAGGTCGAACGCGGCTCGCTCAATCTGATCAAGGGGCTTGGGGGCGCGCTGTTCCGTGAAAAGATCGTGGCCGCCGCATCGCGCAAATTCGTGGTCGTGGTGGATGACAGCAAGCTGGTGGATCGTCTGGGCGCGCGTGTGCCCGTCCCGGTGGAAGTCGCGACCTTTGGCTGGACCTCGACCGCCCGGCAGCTTGAGGCGCTGGGCGCGCGTATCACCCAGCGCATGGACCGCAGCGGCAACGTGTTCGTAACCGACGGGGGCAACATGATCCTTGACTGTCATTTTGGCGCAATCGCCGATTCCGCGCGGTTGCAGGCGCAACTGGCGCAGGTGGTCGGCGTGATCGAGACCGGTCTGTTCATCGGCCGTACATCCGAAGTAATCGTGGCGACCGCCACGGGGCTGCAGAAGCTGGTTGCGGCATGACCGGGCGGGAACTGCAGGACCAGGGCATACGGCCGCAGGTCCTGGTCATCATGGGGGTGTCGGGCTGTGGCAAGACCACGCTGGCGGAAGGGCTGCACAACCTGCTGGGCTGGCCCTATCAGGAAGGTGACATGCTGCACCCGCGCGCCAATGTGGAAAAAATGGCGGCGGGCATTCCCCTGACCGATGCGGACCGCCTGCCATGGCTGCAGGCCTGCCATAAATGGCTGCTTGGCCGCGTGGCGTCAGGGCAGGGGGGGATCCTGACCTGCTCCGCGCTCAAGCGGTCATACCGCGACCTGCTGCGTGCCGACGGGGCGGCGGATATCGTGTTCGTCTATCTGGAAATCCCCGAGGACGTGCTGGCCGAACGCCTGCAGCGCAGGCGCGGGCATTACATGCCGCCCAGCCTGCTGCCCAGCCAGCTTGCCACGCTCAAGCCGCCGGGGGCGGATGAACACCCGGTGGTCGTGCATCTGGAAGAAACGCCTGCCGACCTGATTGCCGAGACCATCGGCCTGCTGCGGCAGCGTTTTCCCGAACACACCCCCGAAAGGGGATAGATGACTGACATGCCTGCGGTCCTGTTTGTCTGCATGGGCAATATCTGCCGCTCCCCTTTGGCGGAGGCTGCATTCCGCGTGGCTGCCGACCGGGCGGGACTGTCGGTTGCGGTCGATTCGGCGGGTACGGGCGACTGGCATGCGGGCGCACCGCCTGACCGTCGGGCCTGTGCTGTTGCCCGTCGGCATGGCATCGACATTACCCGTTATCGTGCGCGCATGGTGACGGCGGCGGATTTTGACCGTTTCACCCACATCATCGCACTGGATCATGCCAACCTTGCGCATCTGATGGCCATGAAACCGGCGGGTAGCCGGGCGCAGGTCTCACTGCTGCTGGACCATGTGCCCGGGCGCAGGGGCCATGCCGTGGCCGACCCGTATTATGGGGACGCCAGCGGGTTCGACACTACATGGCGCGACGTCACGGCGGGTGCCGCGGCACTGGTGGAAAAACTGCGGCGCGACAGTCCATGACGCGCCTTGCCCGGCATGGGGCCGCCCTGCTGGGGGCGGGGTTGTGGAACTGGCACCCGCTGCCCGGTGGCGACGTGGTGCAGGTGCTACTGGTCTATCTTAGTGACGGGCGCCGGGTCGTGGTCAAGCATGGTCCCGACCCGGTGGCCGAAGCCGCCATGCTGCGCACCCTTGGTCAGACGGGCGCACCTGTGCCCGATGTGCTGGCGGTGGATGAAGACGCCCTGGTGCTGCAGTACCTGCCTGCCGATGGCCGCCTGTCCCGATGCTGGGATGATCTGGCGCGTGTGCTGTCCCTTGCACACACGGGGCGGCCCGATGGGGACGGTATCCGTTATGGCTGGTCCGGGGATTATGCCTTTGGCGCCGTAAGGGTATGCAATGACTGGACGGAGACATGGCCGGATTTCTGGGCGCGGCACCGTATCGGCGTGCATCTGGCGCATGTGCCCGTCGACCTTGCCCGCCAGCTTGAAACCCTGATGCGCCGCCTGCCTGACCTGCTGCCCGCGACGCCCACGCCCTGCCTGCTGCATGGTGACCTGTGGGGTGGGAACGTGCTGGTGGCGGACCGGCATGTAACGGGACTGATTGATCCGTGCTGCTATTATGGCCATGCCGAGGTGGATCTTGCCACGCCGGGCGTGTTCAGCCAGCCGCCTGCGGGATTTTATACCCGTCATGGTGGGCTGGAGCGCGGGCATGGGGTCCGTTTTGCCATTTACCGCCTGTGGACCGCACTGGTCCATCTGCGGTTGTTTGGCGCAACCTACTGGCCCATGGTGGCGCAGTACCTGAATGATGCCGGGGTGTAGGGCATTGCTTTAAAAGAGAAAGTTCTTGGCGAAGCTTTTTTCAGAAAGCTTCAGGAAACGCCGCCTTTTTGAAAAAAGGCGGCACCCAAAAACTTTTATCATTTACCCATCAGGCAGAACGGTAGCGCGCCAGCCAGTGGGCATAGGGTGCGGGCAGGACCCATGCCGCATCCGCGCGTCCCAGCGCCCGTGCCGCCGCATACGGCCAGTGCGGGTTTTCAAGGAAGGGGCGGCCGATCATCGCAAGGTCGATCTTTTCCTCACGCACCAGCCCGTCAATGACGGGAGCGGTGCCCAGATACCAGCTTGTGGCGACCGGCAGGCCGGTTTCGCGTCGCACGCGCTGCGCGACCGGGGCCATGAAGGCCGGGCCCCACGGAATTTTTGCCGCAGGCGTGGAAAAACCGATGCTGACATCAAGGAAGTCCAGACCCGATTCGCGAAAGACCTTCGCGACCGCAATGGCATCCTGCAGCGTCTGTTCGTCCTGACCGTCAAATTCGATCATGCCAAGGCGGGCGCTGAGCGGCCGGTCCTCGGGCCAGACGGTCCGCACGTCGCGCAGGGTTTCCACAAGAAAGCGGGCACGGTTTTCAAGGCTGCCGCCATAATTGTCATCACGCTGGTTGGAATGGGGGGAAAGAAAACTCTGCCCCAGATAGCCATGGGCAAAATGCAGCATGAGCCAGCCAAACCCGACATCACGCGCCCGAACCGCCGCCGCCACGAAATCCTGACGCACGCGGGTGATGTCCGCCAGGGTCATGGCGCGCGGCACCCTGGGCAGGTTGGCGCCAAAGGCAATGGCGGACGGGGCGATGGTATCCCACCCACGCGGGTCATCGGTGGCGATGTGGTCGTCGCCTTCCCACGGGCGGTTGGCGCTGGCCTTGCGGCCCGCATGGGCGATCTGGATGCCGGGCACGGCCCCTGCGTCGCGTATTGCGTGCACCAGCGGGCGGAAGGCTTCGGCCTGCGCGTCATTCCACAGCCCAAGGCAGCCCGGCGTGATGCGCCCTTCGGGTGAGACGGCGGTGGCTTCCACCACCACCAGCCCGCTGCCACCACGGGCCAGGGTGGGGTAATGCACAGTGTGCCAGTCGTTCACCATGCCATCGCGCGCCATGTACTGGCACATGGGGGATACGGCGATACGGTTGCGCAGGGTCTCGCTCTTCAGTGCATAGGGGGTAAAGAGATCGGTCATGGCCGTTGGGCTCCGTCATGCGGGAATCTGGCTACAGACTGAGCATATGGACGGCATGACGCAACACATGCAGGCATGCTGAAACGGTAGGACAGGTTTCAGCCAGACCCATCCGTGCAACAGATTTCAAAAGGGGAAATGCACCGTAAAGTGGCGCGAGTGACGGGGCTCGAACCCGCGACCTCCGGCGTGACAGGCCGGCGCTCTAACCAACTGAGCTACACCCGCATCCGTTACCGCCCCGTGGGGCTGCAACCGTTCGGTGAAAGGGCAAATAACAGGCTGGCCCGATCATGGCAACAGGGCAGGCAAAAAAAAACGCCATGACCGTCACGTTCATGGCGTTTTGTCTGTAATCGGGACCGGATCAGGCGGGAATTTCCACACCATCCAGCGTTACGGCCACGCCATGTACGACTGCGGCGACCCGGACGGCGGCCTGGATCTGCTCGGTCGTGACGCCGGCTTCACGCAGCTGGCGTTCGTGGCTTTCCATGCACAGGCCACAGCCATTGATGGCGGATACCGCCATGGCCCACAGTTCGAAATCCGCCTTGTCCACGCCGGGATTGGCAATGACGTTCATGCGCAGGCGGGCGGGCATCTTCTCGTAATCGCCGCCAACCAGATGCACGAAACGGTAATAGACATTGTTCATGCCCATGATGGCGGCAGCCGAACGGGCGGCCTGCAGGGCCTCGGGCGTCATCTTGGGGCCATATTCCGCCACCAGGGCGTGCGTTACCGCCGGATTGCGCGACGCGATGGCGGACGCGATGAACGTGCCGCCCAGCTGCTGCGGCGTCAGCACGAAGTCATTGGCAAGGGCACCAAGGTTCAGCTTCAGGTCCTTGGCGTAATCGGGAAGGGCGGCCTTGAGGGAGTCGATGGACATGGGCGTGTTCCGTGTATTGCCGGTCGTGTGATGGTGGCGCGCCACCTGTCCCGACCCCTGCGGGTGGGGCAGGGATCGGGACAGGCGGCGTGGCCGCCCCGCGCGGGGCGCGGGGACGGCCGGTCGTGTGGCGATCAGGCCTTGATGAAGGCGTCGCCCTTTTTCCAGTTGCACGGGCACAGCTCGTCGCTCTGCAGGCCGTCAAGGATACGCAGGACTTCCTGCGGGTTGCGGCCAACCGACAGGTCATTGACGCTGACGTGGCGGATGATGCCCTGCGGGTCCACGATAAAGGTGGCGCGCAGCGCGGCCCCGGCCTGCTCGGCCATCACGCCACAGCTTTCGATCAGCTCGCGCTTGATGTCGGACAGCATGGGGATTTCAAGGTTCTTCAGTTCGGCATGGTTCAGGCGCCAGTTCAGGTGCACGAATGCGCTGTCGATCGACACGCCGTAAACCACCGCGTCACGGTCCTTGAATTCACCGGCCAGCTTGCCGAACGCCACGATTTCGGTCGGGCAGACAAAGGTGAAGTCCAGCGGCCAGAAGAAGACGACCTTCCACTTGCCCTTGTTGGATTCGTCCGTGATCTGGACGAAATCGCCCTTCAGGCCTTCGGGGCCACCGGGAACGGCGCTCAGGTTGAAGGTGGGAAACTTGTCACCGACTGTCAGCATCTAGGGTGATCTCCTGTTGGGGTTGTATATGGCCGGGACGGGCGCGCCGCCCCGCGGGCTGTATCTATGCCGGGAGTGATGCTATCACGCTATTGAATAATTTACATATGCATGATCGGAGTTATCGATGCTTCCGATGCCCTCCGCACAGCAGCTGCGTTATCTCGTCACCCTTGCCGAACTGCGTCATTTCGGCCGGGCGGCCAGGGTCTGCGCGGTGACACAGTCCACGCTGTCCGCCGGGATACTGGCCCTGGAACGCCAGATGGATGTCAGGCTGCTTGATCGTGACGTGGGCAAGAAGGTCGTGTTCACGCCGCTGGGGGACAAGGTGGTCGTGCGCGCCCGCGCCGCGCTGGAGGCATTGCAGGGCGTGCTGGACGTGGCCGTGGCTTCGCGTGAGCCGATGAGCGGCCTGCTGCGCCTGGGCGTTATTCCCACCATCGGCCCGTTTGTCATGCCCGCGCTGGTGCGCAGGCTGCCCGGCGCCTATCCGCAGCTGCGCCTGTCGCTGAACGAGGACGTGACCCATAACGTGATGGAAAAGCTGTCGGCAGGCAGGCTGGACCTCGTGCTGCTGGCCATGCCGTGCGACTGCGCGGATAGCGAGACGCTGCCCCTGTGGCGTGATCCCTTCATGGTGGTCATGCCGCGCGACCATGCGCTGGCGCACCTGCCCGACGTGCCGGTGCGCAGCATCGTGCGTGAGCGGATGATCCTGCTGGAGGACGGGCACTGCCTGCGTGACCAGGCACTGGCCATGTGCCGCCAGGTGCGGGGCTGGACCCAGCCGGAGGACGAGGCGGAATGTACCGTCAGTTCGCTCTACACCATGGTGGAAATGGTCGCGGCGGGCATGGGTCTTGCGCTGCTGCCCCGGCTTGCGGTCGAATCCCCGCTGATGGCGGGACAGGACGTGGTGGTCCGCCCGGTTACCGGCGCACAGGCATGGCGCACCATCGGGCTGGCGTGGCGGCCGCGTTCGCCCCGCACTGCCGATTTCCAGACCATTGCCCCGTTTTTCGTGCCGGATTCGATCACAGATACGATTTTACGCCTGTAAATGGCCCCAGAATCCGGCCCACCGGTTGACTCTTGGCGCAGGCAGGGGTATTCGGGCGCCTCTTTGGCGGTATTCCGCCGCTAGTCGAGGGTCGGATCATGAAAATCAGAAACAGCCTGAAGTCGGCCAAGGTTCGGGACAAGGACTGCCGTGTGGTCCGTCGCCGTGGCAAGGTCTATGTCATCAACAAGAAGAACCCCCGCATGAAGGCCCGTCAGGGCTGATTGCCGGACGGCCTTGACCGTCAGGTTCATCTTTGAACAGCCGCGAAGCTGCGTAGGCAGGTTTTTGGAAACCTGCTTCCGCGGCTTTTCGTGCGTACCCATGGTGATGGCAGCAGGTCTGATGGGCAGCGGCCCGCAGGCCCATGCCGCCCTGCCGTCGCACGGGGTTGACCAGCATGCCGGCCCGGCCGCCGTAAATGGTCATGCCCCCGCCACGGGGAAGGCGGAAGCCGAGCCATCGCTGGATGATCTGGAAACCGAACTGGCCCATGCATCAAACGTCCACGGGGCGCGTGACCTGCTGACCCGGATCGAGCAGATACGCCAGAAGGATCTTGCCCCCACCACCAATCTGCTGCTCAGGCGCGCGCAGGATGATCTTGATGCCCAGCGCCCGCTGGATGCGGTGCAGGACATGGACGATGCCCTGCTTCTGCAGCCGGATGTCGAGGTACTGTGGCGTAACCGTGCGCAGGCCCGCCTGGCGGCGGCCAATCCCGATGGGGCGGTGGCCGACCTTGGCGTGGCGTTACACCATGACGGGCGCGACGTGACCGCGTGGAAGATCCTTGAGGACACCGAGGAGCAGCGTGGCGACTGGCAGGCGGCATGGAAGGCATGGCAGCACGTGGTGCAGCTTGATCCCACCATTCCCGATGCAGGCCATGAAACAGAGCGCCTGCGCCTGAAGGCCTTCGGGCAACCCACCTGATCAGAAGAAGTGTTTGGTGAAGCTTTTTTCAAAAAGCTTCAGGAAACGGCGTGTTAAAAAAACGCGATACCCGGAAACAGCCATTACCTTCTGTCACGCGGCGCCATCGCGACCGTAATGGTCGCGCGCGTTTCCTGATACGATAACGCAGCAACAGACCGCCTGGGGCGGCCTGTTGCCATGTTTCGCCCATGGTGGATCAGCGATCCGTCAGGCGGAATTCGATGCGCCGGTTGTGGGCAAGGGCCTCGGCTGTCGTGCCGTGGTCCAGCGGCTGGTAATCGGAAAAGCCGGTCGCGGCCAGATGGTGTGGGTCGATCCCTTCGGCAATCAGCAGCTTGACCACCGTAATGGCGCGGGCGGATGACAGTTCCCAGTTGCTGGGGAAGGCGGTGTGGATCGGCTGGCGGTCGGCATGGCCATCCACGCGCAGGATCCACGGAACGTCGGGCGGGATCTGGGCTGCGACCTCACGCAGGGTCTTGGCCAGCACCTTGATTTCCTCCACCCCTTCGGATGACAGGTCGGCGCTGCCAACGGGGAACAGCACCTCGCTCTGGAACACGAAGCGGTCGCCGACAATCTGCACACCCTTGTGGTGCTGCATCACGCTGCGCAGGCGACCGAAGAATTCGGAACGGTACTGCTGCAGCTGCTCGACCTTTTTCGCCAGCGCCACGTTCAGCTGCATGCCCAGGTTGCTGATTTTCTGGTCGCGGTCATGCACTTCGTTTTCGGTCACTTCCAGCGCGGCACCAATGGCGGCCAGCTGCGCGCGCAGCTGCGCCACCTGGTCATCCAGTGCCGTGGCGTGGGCCTGCGCGCTGTCGCGCTCACTGGTCTGCTGGTTAAGCTGTGCGGTCAGTGATGTCGCGGTAGCCACATCGGCATCATGCGCTTTGTGCAGGCTGGCGACCTCGCCCTGCAGGGATGTCGTATGGCTTTTTTCAAGCGAGAGCATCTGCCCCAGCTTCGCCACTTCGCGCTCAAGCTGGTCAAGGGCCTGCTGGCGCTTGTTCAGTGTTACGGACAGGAAGGCCTGCCCCAGCACGAAAACAAGCAGCACGAATATGATGACCATCAGCAGCGTTGACAGCGCGTCAACATAGCCGGGCCATGCATTCAGTTCGGAACGGATCGAGCGACGGGAACGGCGCGCCATGGGATGAACCTCAGCCTTGGGATACGGTCAGGAAGCGGAGTGGTTCGTTCCCGGGGCGCTTGCGGCGATGGTGCGTGCAAGCAGGCGCAGGTCGTTGCGGATGTCGGTTGCGATCTGCTCCCGTCCCGCCGCGGATTCCTGCACCAGACGGGCCAGCAGGGATTCGATGCCCTGCAGGTGTTCTTCGCCCCGGCTGTCCGCCAGTTGCGCCAGACGGTCGTTCAGCGCGGTCAGCAGACGCTGTTCCTGTGCGCGGGTTTCCTCGCTGCGGGCCAGAAGGATCTGGAGTTTTTCCATGTTCTCGGCCGTGTGTTCCAAAAGCGCCTGCACATAGGCCGGGATGCTGGCGTCATTGCCGCCAACCTGCAGCCCGCCTGCCGAAAGGCGGGTGATGGTGGCCAGCCATTCTTCCAGTTCGTTAAAGAAGCGTGTCTGCGCCTGTCCCGCCGTAAGATCCAGGAAGCCAAGCACCAGCGCGCCCGCCAGCCCGAACATGGACCCCGAAAACGCGGTGCCCATGCCATGCAGGGGGCCGGCCAGCCCGGACTTGAGCTGGTCGAACATGACGGTGGTATCCCCGCTGCCAACCGACATGTTGCCGATCACGTCGGCAATGGAGCCAACCGTCAGCAGCAGGCCATAGAACGTGCCCAGCAGGCCAAGGAAGATCAGCAGACCCGTCAGGTAGCGTGACAGTTCACGCCCCTCGTCCAGACGCGCCGACAGGCTGTCCAGCAGGGACTGCATGACCGGGGCGGACAGGGTCAGCCTGCGGCCCTTGTCATGGGTGGCCAGCATGGAGGCCATGGGCGCCAGCAGGCGCGGCGGCGGCGGCGTGGTCAGGCCCTCACGCGGGTGGCGCAGGATGTTGACCCAGCGGACTTCGGGGATCAGCCGCAGGATCATGGAAATGTTCCACCCGATGCCTAGCAGCAGGATGCCGATGATCAGGCCATCAAGGTAGGGATTGTTGCAGAACGCCTGATACAGGGTGGAGGAAAGCAGGGCTGTGACAACCCCGACCGCCAGAAGGAACAGCAGAACCCGGACAAGATAGGTCGTCGGTCGTGTCACGCAATGGTTTCCTTAACGTGAAGGTGAGCCTGTAGCATTCGAGGCCACCACACCCGAACGGGTGACGTCAATACAATCTGTTCCGGCTCCGTGCGCATTTTCATCCGGCAGCCCCACCGCGCGGACATAGATGCGCGTGGGCGCGATACCGGCATGCAGCAGCACCGAACGCGCCGCAAGCCCGCGCGACAGCGCAATACGGCGGGGTGTGGACGGATCATCGGCGCGGCCTTCGCCATATGCCGCAATGCTGATGTGCTGGTCAGGCAGTTTCTGCATGACTGTGGCAAATGTTTGCAGCGCCGCAATCATGCGGGAATTCATCTCCGCTGACTGCGGGGTGAAGTGCAGGCGCGTGCCACCGGTAATCCGTTCCGCCCGGCCCCGTGCCTGCGGGTCGGCCTTGACTTCGGGGGGCATGGGAAAGGGATGCAGCGGCACGTGCAGTTCCGGCGGGCGCAGCACGGGGTTATCGGGTGGCCGGGTCGCAACCGGCGGCAGGGAGGCGATGGCGGCAGGCGACGCAATGGCCGTGGCGGGGGCGTGGCTGCCAGGAATGTCCCCGGCGGCATGGTCGCCGGTGCTGCTGGCGGCCGGGGTGCCGCCCGCCGTGCTGGTCGTGGTGCCGGTGGGGGAAGCGGACATGCTGCCGCCATCGGGCAGCATGGCGGGGCGTCGTGGCGCGCCCAGCGCGTCCAGCGCGTTCCTGCTGGTCGTAACCTGCGCATGGGCACCCGCAATGGGGGCGGACAGCCCGATGGCCGTGGCACCCAGCACGATCAGCCCACGCAGGGACCGGCGGTGGAAAGGGGGGAATATGTATCGCATCGTGCCCGGCAGGCTACCGGGCGACGGGCGGGGGCGCAATCGGCAAACGAGCCGCACCCGCGCCCGCGCGGCATCAGGCGATGCTGCTGGCCACCAGTTCGCGCAGCGGCCCATGCAGTTGCGGGTTGCCCGCCACCGCGTCGATGGACGCGCCAAGGTCATTGAGGTCAACGCCCTCGGGATCGGTGGCATAGCCACCGGCCTCACGCACCAGCAGGATGCCGGCCGCGCAGTCCCATGGCTTGATGCCCATTTCCCAGTAGCCGTCATACCGCCCCGCCGCGACCCAGGCGAGGTCGAGTGCCGCAGCACCGAATCGGCGGATACCGGCAACCTGCGGCATGAGCGCGCCCAGCGTGCGGGCAAATGACAGGCGGTTGCGGGCCGAAACCTTGGCAAACGGGATACCGGTCGCGAACAGGGCCTCATTCATCGACCGACGCGCGGAGACGCGCAGGCGGCGGTCATTGAGGAACGCGCCCACGCCCTTTTCCGCCCAGAACATCTCATTGGCGGCGGGGTTGTAGACAAGGCCCGCCACGATCTCGATCGTGCCATCGGGCAGGCGGCGCTGCAGGCCGATGGAAATGGCCCAGTGCGGGATGCCATGCAGGAAGTTGGTCGTGCCATCCAGCGGATCGACGATCCAGCGCCACGTCCATCCCTCGTTCCCCGAGGCACCGCTTTCCTCCATCAGGAAGGCATAGCCGGGGCGGGCGCGCGCCAGTTCCTCGCGGATGGCGGTTTCGGCCCGCAGGTCGGCCTGCGACACGAAATCGCCAGGGCCCTTGATGCTGACCTGAAGCTGCTCGACTTCGTTGAAGTCACGCAGAAGACGGCGTGCGGCCTTCTGGGCAGCGTTCTGCATCACCGTCATATGGGGAGAGAGTCGCATTGCCACGGTGATCGGTCCTGTCTGGTTCGTGCGGTGGAACGGAGTGTTGAGGCGTTGAAAAACCGGCCCGCGCGGGGTGTGAAGACCCCGGCACGGATGGGTGGATGGTCAGGACTTGGCGCGCTCGACGTAGGTGCTGTCCTCGGTGCGGACCACGATGCGTTCACCCGCTTCGATGAAGGGCGGCACCATGGTCTTGACGCCGTTGGACAGGCGCGCGGGCTTGTAGGACGAGCTTGCGGTCTGGCCCTTCACCACGGGATCGGCCTCGACCACTTCCAGCGTGACCTGCGCGGGCAGGACGGCGCCAACCGGGTCGCCTTCCACCAGGTTCAGCACCAGCGTCATGTTGTCCTGCAGGAACGGCGCCTGGTCACCCAGAAGATCCAGCGGCAGGATCAGCTGTTCGAACGTCTCGGGGTCCATCAGCACGATGTTGTCGCCGTCCATGTAGGAGTAGGTGTATTCCTTCTCCTCGGTCATCAGGCGTTCAACGGTGTCGGCAGTGCGCCAGCGTTCGTTGGTCTTGTTACCGGTCTTGAGGTCGCGCATTTCCACCTGGATGAATGCACCGCCCTTGCCCGGCGTGATGATCTGCTGCTTCAGGACCGTCCAGCGACGGCCGTCGTGCTCAATAACCTGTCCGGCGCGGATCAGGTTTGCCTGCTGCTTCATGGTGGTCCCTGTATGGTTGTGGGAAGTATGGCGGTTCGGCTTCTAGCGCCCCACGCGCGGAAGGGCAAGGTTGCGGGCTGTCTTTTCGCCCGCGTTTTACCCGCGTTCGCGTGCCAGGCGGTGGATTGTGCCATCGGGCGCTTCCACGCGCAGGTATCCGTCCGGCCCTTCGTGCAGGTAGTCGGGCGCGATCGGCACCTTGCCATGGCCACCGGGAATATCCAGCACATAGGTCGGCCAGGCGATGCCCGTCACCCGCCCGCGCAGGCTGGCCAGCAGGCGCTGTCCTTCGCGTATGGGCACATGGAAGCGTGCGGTGCCGGGGGCGGGGTCAAGCTGATGCAGGTAATAGGGGCGGATGCGCGCGGCCACCTGCGCGCGCAGCAGGGCCTCAAGCGCTTCGGGCGTGTCGTTGACGCCGCGCAGCAGCACGGACTGCCCCAGTACCGGAATCGCGCGCGCCTGTACGCGGCGGATGGCGGCGCGGGCGGCGGAGGTCAGTTCACGGGCATGGTTGATATGCGCCACCAGCCACATGGAACGCGTGGTTTCCAGCGCATCCGCCATTTCATCATTCAGGCGTTCAGGGTCGGCCACCGGCACGCGGGAATGGATACGGATGGTATGGATATGGTCCATTCCCTCCAGCGCCGTCATGATCGTGCGCATGCGGCGTGGCGACAGCATCAGCGGATCGCCCCCGGTCATCACGACTTCATGAATGTCGGTATGTGCGCGCAGCCAGTCCAGTGCGCGGTTCAGCGCCGCATCATCCAGCACGCCGCCGCCGGGGCCGACATGTTCGCGGCGGAAACAGAAGCGGCAGTAAAGCGGGCAGACCAGCAGCGGCTTGAGCAGCGCACGATCGGCATAGCGGTGTACGATGCCCGGTACGGGGGAAAGCGCGTCATCCCCGATCGGGTCCGGGTCTTCCGTCGGGTCCGTCTTGCATTCCGCCGCATCGGGAATGACCTGCCGGCCGATCGGGTCATCGGGACTTTCGATCAGGCTGGCAAAGGCGGGGGGAATGGCGGTGGCGTAATGCCGGGCCACCTGATCCAGCGCCGGGACCTGCGCCGGGGTAATCAGGTCTGCCGCAAGCAGGTCGGTTACATTGCGTAGCGTGCGCGTGGCCGGGGACGCCGTGCGGGGATGCTGAAATTCCGGTTTTTTTGAATCGATGACATTCACGATGCGGCGTTGATTTCCTGCTGTGGGGATGAATAATGGCGCTGTGTGGCCATTTATACCATCTGTGGAACATCGCAATGCGCTCAGGGCACGAACGGTTTCTGGCAATCGGGCATGTCCTGTCCGAAGCGGGGATCGGATCAATGGGAAACGTGGAACACCCGGACCCGGAAGGTCATCCCGTCACGACGCATATGTGCGACGGCATCGTCATTACTTGCAATGGGGCCAATGATACATTTGATGTATGCCGTGACAATAAAAAAGTGAATCTTCAGGCCCTCGCAAAGGCCATCGGCAATCTGGATGATTCCAATGTCAGGGTTGTCGATCAGGCGGTAACGGTGTTTGCCTGAGGCATGAATGCTTCCCCGCCACGCCCCGATCCTGCCCGCATTGCCGACCGCCTGCCGTTCCTGCTGCGCCGTAGCCTTGTGCTGCGTGGGGTCCGGGCGTTTTTTGATGCGCGTGGCTACATGGAAGTCGAGACCCCCTATGCCGTGCCGACTCCGGGTGAGGAAGTCCACCTGAAGGTCTTCGCCACCGAACGTGCAGGCGCGGATGGCAGCCGCCAGAAACTGTGGCTGCACACCAGCCCGGAATTCGCCATGAAACGCATCGTGGCGGCGACCGGCCTGCCGGTTTACCAGCTGGCCCGTGTATGGCGGAATGCGGAAGGCAGCCGGCTGCACGCGCATGAATTCACCATGCTGGAATGGTATCATCCCGGCGCCACGTTTGATGCGCTGATGGATGAGACGGAAACCCTGCTGCGTGCCGTCCTGCCGCCCGTGGTGCGGGTGGGTGGGGATGACATCAGCATTGCCGCCCCCTTTGAACGCCTGCGTGTCGCGGATGCCTTTCGTCGCTATGTCGGCGTGGATATCCTGGCGAATGAAGGGGATGCCGCCGCCCTTGCGCGCGCGGCAGACTGCGACCTGCGGCAGGGTGAGACATGGGAAGACCTGTTCTTTCGCCTGATGATGGCGCGGATCGAGCCGCATATCGGGCGCACGCGCCCCACCTTCCTGACACACTGGCCTGCAAGCCAGGCAGCCCTTGCGCGGCGTGACCCGGCCGATCCACGCGTGGCGCTGCGTTTTGAACTGTATGCGGGCGGGATCGAACTGGCCAATGCGTTCGAGGAACTGACCGACAGCACCGAACAGCGCCAGCGGTTCGAGGCCGATCGTGCCCGCCGCCTGGCGCTTTATCCCGATGAATCCGGGCTGGACTGGCCGATGGATGAAGCTTTTCTGTCCGCCCTCGACACGTTGCCACCATGCGCGGGCATAGCCCTTGGCTTTGATCGTCTGGTGATGCTGGCGGCCGGTACCGGCCGGATCAGTGATGTGCAGTGGATGGGCGAAGGCCAGGGATGACGAAAGAAGTTTTTGGTGACGCTTTTTTCAAAAAGTTGCGCCCGGAAACTTCTGTTGTTTTTTAAGTGGTTTCTGCCGCCGCAATCGCTGCGTTCATGGCGCGTACACCCGCGCCTGCCCCATCGGGATGGGACCATACGGCACTGATCACCGACAGGAAGTCGGCCCCCGCGCGCACCAGCGTGCCGCAGTTTTCAGGCGTGATGCCACCAATGGCCACGACCGGGAGTTCGATCATGCTGCTCCACCACGTCAGCAGGGCGGGATCGGCGCGGATTTCGGTTTCCTTGGACGGGGAGGGGAAAAACGCACCAAACGCCACGTAATCAGCCCCCGCTTCCCCCGCGCGCAGGGCCATGTCGCGGCTGTCGTAGCATGATACGCCCAGTTGCAGTTCGTCTCCCAGCATGCGGCGCGCCGTGGCCACATCCGTATCGTCCATGCCCACATGCGCCCCGTCGCATCCGCAGGCGATGGCAAGGTCGGGCCGGTCGTTCATGATGAAGGCCACGTCCCGCGCATGGGCAACGGGCTGCAATACGTCCACCGCGCGGCGGATCGTGTCGTCATCCACGTTTTTAAGGCGCAGCTGCACGGCCGCGACCGGACCTGCGTCCAGCGCTTCGGCCAGGCGGGGGGCGAACGTCGCCGGATCAAGCGATTCGGGGGTGATGAGGTAAAGCTGGCAATCGGTCATGTCGGCCTGATCCTATGCGACCATCGGGGTGGCGAACAGCCCCCGCATGGCATGTGTCCGCAGGCAGGGCAATGGGGCGTATCCCGGCGGATGGCTGTGATTTGCCCGGCATCAGGGTTTCAGTCAGCCTGTTGTGGCGCGGTGCCGTGTCTGATGCCCGTGCCCGGACCGGGATCTCGGTAACCGGGTGGTCGCGGGTGTCATGCCGTGATCAGCCCGTGACGGGCGCATGACCCAAAAGCGCATGCTTCGGCTGCGGGTTGATGGTATCATGCCGCCACAGGCGGGTTGCCCGTCGCGTGCATCCGGTCATCCTGCGGAAAATCTCCGCAGGTACCGCTCCAGCACCGGCCCGGCGTCACGCGGGGGCAGGTCCAGCGATGCGGGGCGCCGTTCCATCACATGGCCGCCCGTAACCTGCGCCAGGGACACAAGGGCACGGTGCTGTGCCACGGACACATGCGCAATGACGCCATATACGCCCGCGCGCAGGGCGCAGGCGGCGTATCCCGCCGCCTGCCCACAATCCAGAAGGGCCGGCAGCGGGCAGTCCGCCACCAGCGCCGTCCACCATGGCACCCCCATGACACATCCCGCGCCGGGAGGGGAAACCATGGTGCAGTTGACGCGTAACGATGCGGCCATGGCCATGACCCGCGTCAGGTCATGCATGCAGGAAACGGTGATGCAGGGGGCGGCATGCATAGAATGGTCATGTTTGTCGATCATGCTTGACGTTGAAACCACACCGGGCGATCAGTTCAAGGGGAGGAACGAGGGAAAGAATGAACGTGTCTGATATTATCATGCCACCGGGGCAGGAAGTCGCCCCTTCCCCCTCGGATGCCGGACGGGACCCGGCGGATCGTCTTGAACTGGCCCTGAACCGTATTGCCTTCGCCCTTGACCGGCGCACGGAACTGGCGTCCATCGCCCGCCCGTCCGGACCGGAGGTGGACGTGCAGGCACTGGCGGCCAATATCGATGTTCTGATTGCCCGTGTGCGTGATGTGCTGGGCGAGGACGAAGCTGACGGCGGGAAGGAATAACGGCCATGAGCCAGGTGACCGTGCGCATCAACGGCTTTTCCTATGCCGTGGGCTGCAAGGAAGGACAGGAAAAGCACCTGCAGGCCATGGCGCAGGAAGTGGAGCGGCGTATCGACCGCATCCGCGAACTGGGTGGGCATAGCGGGGAGGGACGCCTGCTGGCCCTTGCCGCCCTGCTTATGGCCGATGAAATCCATGACCTGACGGCGGAAAAGGTGTCCTCTGACACCGCCCATCAGCTGGCGCAGGGGCGTCAGGCGCGGATTGAAAACGAACGCCGGCGCGACCAGCTGGCGCATCTGGTTGAACGTGCGGAAAGCATTGCAGCCGCGATGGAAGAAGACTAGATTGCAGGGGCGGGGCTGCCAGGTGCGTCAGGCATGATTCAACCCCTGGGCCGATAAGCACTTCCTAGGGAGCTGGCACTGTCGTGACCGTGGTCACGTTACCTGGCGCCCACCTGCGTCAGCAGGTCCGGGAGGGCTGATCCGACCAACGGCCATGGCGGCTCCGTATATGTTTTCATGACCTCTCTCGATCCCGAATCGTGGCCTGTCGTGCGGGCCAAGCAGGCCCTGCGCCACCAGATGACGCGCCACCGGCAGGCTTTCACAACCAGTCCCACCCGTGCCGGTGCGGAAGAAGCCCTGTGCCACCGCATGGTGCGCGGCCTGCGTGGCATGACCGGGGCGGGGGACTGTGTCGCCCTGGTCTGGCCCCTGCCAGGGGAAAGTGACCTGCAGCCGGTCATGCAGGCCCTGCATGCGGACGGGATGTGCATTGTCCTGCCTGAAACCCCGCCGCGCGGCCATCCACTGATCTTTCGCCGCTGGCGGCCCGAATGTCCCATGCTGCCGGGACGTTACGGCACCCTGCACCCCGATGGTCCCTCCATGCAGCCCGATGTGGTGTGTGTGCCGCTGCTGGCGTTTGACCGACGTGGCATGCGGCTGGGATATGGCGGGGGATATTACGACCGCACGCTGGCGCGCCTGCCGCGTGCGCGAACGGTTGGTTTTGGCCTGTCCTTTCAGGAAGTGACATGCATTCCGACCGGCCTGTATGATGTGGCATTGCCCGCGATCGTGACCGAACGTGAATGGATCCGGTGTCGTGGCGACGGGCGTACACGGTAACAAAGGCTGTTTTCTTGAGAATTCTGTTTCTGGGTGACATTGTCGGGCGCGTGGGGCGCGAAGCCGTTATTTCACGCCTGCCTACCCTGCGGCGCGACCTGGCACTCGATCTTGTGGTGGTGAACGGGGAAAACGCCAGCCATGGCTTCGGCCTGTCGCCCGCCATCGGGCGTGACCTGATCGAAGCGGGGGCCGATGTCATCACCCTGGGCAACCATAGCTGGGATCGTCGTGACCTGATCGGCCATATCGATAGCGAACCCCGCATCATCCGCCCCGCCAACTACCCCCCTGGCACGCCGGGACAGGGCAGCGTGGTGGTGGAACTGGTCGATGGCCGCAAGGCGCTGGTGGTCAGTGTCATGGGCCGTCAGTTCATGGATGCGATGGATGATCCGTTCCGCTCCGTCACCGATATCCTGTCGCGACACCGGCTGGGTGTGACCATGCACGCCGCCGTGGTGGACGTGCATGCCGAAGCCACGAGCGAGAAATGGGCCATGGGGCATTTCCTTGATGGCCGGGTATCGCTGGTGATCGGTACCCATACCCACACGCCCACGGCGGACCATCGTATCCTGTCCGGCGGTACCGCATTCCAGACCGATGCGGGCATGTGTGGCGATTATGACAGCGTGATCGGCATGGGCAAGGACGCGGCCATCGCCCGCTTCGTGCGCAAGATGCCCGGTGACCGCCTGCAACCCGCCGAAGGGGATGCCAGTATTGCGGGCATGATGGTGGAAACCGATGACGCGACCGGCCTGGCCCGCCGCATGGCCCCGGTCAGGCAGGGTGGCCATCTGGCCCCGACGCTGCCGGATTTCTAAAAGTAAGAAGTTTCTGGATGTCGCCTTTTTTCAAAAAGGCGGCGTTCTTCCGAAGCTTTTTGAAAAAAGCTTCACCAAAAACTTCCTTATGATTTCGAGACTGTTTCAGGGACAGATTTTTTGAATGGTCCTGAAAATTAAAGCAGTTTGCAAAGGCCACTGGCCTTTGCCGGGTCTCAGGGCAGCGCCCTGAGAAAACCTGCCACCCCATATGGCGGTCGGTAACGTGTTCGCAAGACCCGTTTCGCCCCCAGCCAGGTGCGAAAGCAGCCCCATCCCCGCCGTTACCGGAATGCCGGTTCGTCAAACCCGCGCAGCTTGCGTGAATGCAGGCGGTCCACGCCCTGCGCACGCAACTGCTGCATGGTCTCGATTCCTACCACCAGATGCTGGCGCACGCGTTCGCGGTAGAAGGCATTGGCCATGCCGCGCAGCTTCAGTTCCCCATGAAGCGGCTTGTCCGATACGCATAATAACGTGCCGTAGGGCACGCGGAAACGGAACCCGTTGGCCGCGATGGTGGCTGACTCCATATCCACCGCAATGGCGCGGGAGGTGTTGATGCGGGTGAACAGCGCGCCAAGCCGCAGTTCCCAGTTCCGGTTGTCCGTGGTCATGACCGTGCCGGTGCGCAGGCGTGTCTTGACTTCGGCATCATGCAGGCCGGTCACGCGCGCGGTTACGTCCTGCAGCGCCATCTGCACTTCGGCAATGGGGGGAACGGGCACCCATGGCGGCAGGTCGTCATCCAGCACGTGGTCGTCACGCAGGTAGCCATGCGCCAGCACGTAATCCCCCAGCTTCTGGCTGCGGCGCAATCCCGCGCAATGGCCCACCATCAGCCAGCAGTGCGGGCGTAGCACCGCAAGGTGGTCGGTAATGGTCTTGGCATTGGCGGGGCCTACGCCAATATTGATCAGTGTGATGCCGTCGCCGTCGGGGCGGCACAGGTGGTAGGCGGGCATCTGCGGCAGGCTCTGGCCCGCATGGGTGGGTGCATGCGGGGTGTCGCGGGTGTGGATGATCTCCCCCGGTTCGACAAAGGTGGTGTATTCCGATCCCGCATCCACCTGGGCATGCCCGTATTCGCGGAATGCATCCACGTAACGCTGGTAATTGGTCAGCAGGATGAAGCGCTGGAAATGGCGCGGTGCGGTGCCGGTGTAATGGTGCAGCCGCGCCAGTGAATAATCGGTGCGCGCCGCCGTAAACAGCGCCAGCGGCCGGGGTACGCCGGGGCGCGGGATGTAATCGCAGTTGGCGATCGAATCATCAGTGACATGCAGGTCAGGCAGCGCGAAATGCGACTGGATCCATGCCAGGTCGGATTCGGTCAGCGACGTAACCGCTTCCTCCATCACATAGGGTAGCGGGATTGGCTGGTTCGACAGTCCGACCAGGACCGGCGTTCTGTAATGGCGCAGCAGGCTTTCGATCTGTTCGTGCCAGTAATCGGCAAACAGCGCGGGCCGGGTCAGGGTGGTGCCATAGAATCCCGGCTCCAGCACCACGTCAAAGGGCGGACGGGGGCCATCGGGCGGCAGGGCGGCCTGCGGCATGAAGGCCAGGTAGGGATAGACCGCATCCGCAAGGCCCGTCGTATCGCGTGTGGTAAAGGCATGGCGGACCAGTTCGCCCGCATGGTCATACAGTTCGGTAATGCGGGCCACGGCGGCATCCGCCGTATCGAACGGCTGGAAGTCACGTCCGACCTGCTGCAGGAGGGGGGCTGTATCCATGGCGCGTCTCTCCGTCTGCCTGACGCGCCTAGCGGCGGATCAGGATGTAGTTGATGGTCAGGTCAATGGGGAAGGTATCCCCCTGCATGTCCGGTGGCACCGGCGGTAGCTGTGCGTTGCGGAACATGCCCACCGTCGCGGCATCAAGGTAGTACGACCCCGACTGCCCTGTCAGGCGCACCTTGGTGACATGGCCATCGCGGTCCAGTTCCACATGCACCGAAGACGGGCCTTCCTCACCCGCGCGGGCCGCTTCCTCGGGGTAGTACATGTGGCTGCGGATCCAGCGGTCGAGTTCGCTGCCATAATCATCGCTGACCCCCTTGATCTGCGTGTTGGTGGAATAGGGGGCGTTGACCTGGCCATTCTTGACCAGCGGGCCAAGCGACAGGTCGATCGGGCTGCCCGTGCCGCCCGCGCGTCCGCGCTGGCTGCGGCGCGGCAGGGGTGATTGCGACAGCGTCCAGTTACGCGGATGTTCCAGCGCCCTGTAATCCGTGGCGGAGGAATGGTTGTGCGACTGCTGTGCGGGGTGGTGGCCGTGGCCCGAACTCTGCATGGACGGATTGAACGCATCCTGCCGTTCGGACTGCGGTACCGACAGGTCGGATGGCGCGTCACTCAGCGGCGGTGCGGCAGGCACTTCCGGTGTGGGTATGTTGGGCGAGGGGGAGGAATCCTCGTCACTCTGCTGCGGGTTGGGGGTCTTTTCCTGCGCGCTGGGTTCGGGCTGGTCCTGCTGTTGCCGTGGCGCGTTCTGGCCGCCCGCCATGTCAGGCGAGGACTGTCCCTGCATCCCGCTGGAGGTCGGCGGCGAAAAGACCATTTCCACCTGTGGCTCCGACTGCGTGGCATTGGGGGAGCCATGCTGGCTGTGGTGGGCGGATTCAATCAGGATGGTCGCCAGAAGGGCCGCGTGCAGCAGCCCCGATATGGCGATGGCCCGGCCGGGGCCGGGTGTTTCTTCCGTATCGGGGCGGATCAGGCCCGACATGGTGGGGCGCAGCTTGCGATAGCCCGGCGGTGGCGGCACGGCCACGCCCGCCAGCAGGCGCTCGCGGTCGGGTGGCTGGTACTGGTCCCCTGCCGGATCAGGCGGCAGGCTGGCGCCGGGCTGTGTGCGGCGTGGGATCAGTACGGGCTCCACGGCATTGCGCCGCCGGGAGGAGGGACTGAGTGTCACCGTCATGAAAGGCTACGGGTCTCCGCCATGTTGGTCTGTTGCCGGGGCCGCGCACCTGCCTGCCCTGTTATATCGTCAGCATAACCGACGCGGATGGGGGGTCTGTCAAGGACCGGATGTGTAACGGAAGGCGGTTCAGTAACGTTCAGTGAAATTTTCCAGCAGTTCCGCAAATCTTTCGGGGTTTTCGACATGCAGCCAGTGCCCGGCCTGTTCGATCAGTTCCAGCCGGTAGCACGGAAACAGCCGGCGCATGATGGCATAATGCTCGGGGCGGATATAGGGGGAATTCCCCCCCGCCAGGAATAGCGTGGGACCGGGATAGGCATAGCCTTCTGGTATGTAGGGCCAGTTTTCCACATTGGGCAGCGATTCCACGATTTCCCGCAGGCCGATGCTCCAGTCCGGGTTTTCTCCCACCCGGATGTTCTGCAGCATGAGCGCGCGGATATCCGTGTTGGGAATGTAGTGCTGGAGCAGCCTGTCCGCGCCCGCGCGGTTGAGGAACGGCGGAAACGGCACCCGCAGCATCTGTTCGCCCAGCGCGAACTGACCATGCCCGGTGCGTGCGGGCGGGATATCGGCCACCAGCAGGCTGTGCACCATGCCCGGTCGCGTCAGCGCCAGCGTCATCGCGACCTTGCCACCCATGGAATGCCCCACCAGGGTCGCGGGCAGGGCATTGTGGTGGGCCAGCGTTTCCAGCAGGTCGGCGGCCATGGTGTAGTAATCCATAAGCCCGTGCGGGCTGTCGCCATGGTTGCGCAGGTCAATGGCCAGCGTGCGACGGGTGGTGGCAAGCCGGCGCTGGAAGAAGCCAAGGTTGCGCGCCCGCCCGAACAGGCCATGCAGCAGGACAACGGGAGGGCGCCCGGCCGTGTCCGGGGTAATCTGTTCTGGTCCGCGCTCAATGACGTTCAGTAGCACCCGCTGTGTTCCTATCGTCCTGTCGTATCGATGGGCAGGTGCTGCAGGTCCAGCATGATCTTGCCCATATGCGTTCCGTTTTCCATGAGTTTATGGGCATCGGCAACCCGCGCAAAGGGGAAGGTGGCATGGATGATGGGCCGGATGGTCCTCTGCGCCAGCAATGGCCATACCCGTTCTTCCAGTTGCCGGGCGACGGCTGCCTTGTATGCGGCATCACGCGGGCGCAGCGTACTGCCTGTCACCACCAGCCTGCGGGTCATGATGCGCGCCAGGCTGACGCCATCGGCCTTCGCCCCGCCCTGCAGGGCGATGATGACCAGCCGTCCCGCGGTTGCCAGTGACCGCAGGTTGCCATCCAGATACGCGCCCCCGATCATATCAAGGATGACATCCACACCCCGGCCTTCCGTCAGTTCCTTTATGCGCCTGGGAAAATCCTCGGTCCGGTAATTGATGGCGGCGGTGGCGCCAAGCGTGGTGCACAGCGCGCATTTGTCATCCGTGCCCGCCGTGGCATAGACCGTGCCCCCCATGGCGCGCACAAGCTGGATGGTCGTGGTGCCGATGCCGCTGGTCCCCCCATGCACCAGCACGCTTTCACCCGGTTTCAGCCCCGCTGTGATGAACAGGTTGGACCAGACGGTGAAAAAGGTTTCGGGCAGGGCGGCTGCATGGATGGCGTCAAGGCCCGTGGGCCATGGCAGGCACTGGCCCGCGGGCACGGTGCAGTACTGGGCATAGCCCCCGCCATTGACCAGCGCGCATACCCGCGCGCCGATGGCGGGGAAACTGTCGGCGGGTACGTCTGGTCCCGTCGCCACGACTTCCCCCGCGACTTCCAGCCCCAGCAGGGGACTGGCCCCCGGCGGTGGCGGATACAGTCCCTGGCGCTGCATGATGTCGGGCCGGTTGATGCCCGCCGCCATGACGCGGACCAGTACCGTCCCACCGGTGGGACGGGGCACGGGCAGGGTGGAAATGCGTAGGCAATCGGGACCGCCGGGCTGGCTGAAGGTAACGGCCTGCATGGTGTCGGGTATGGCTTGGGTCATGTCTGTCCTCGTGAGGCGTGTACGTGCGGCATGCAGGCCTCAAGGTGTAGGCGATTGGTGGTCAGGACCAGTGTGCAGGGCCGGGAATCGAGCAAACGTGTGCACACGACCCCGGTTGCCCCATTGTCGCGCGCGGTTGTGATGCGGACATGAAAAAAGCGCCGGAACCATTCCGGTCCCGGCGCTTTCGTCCATAAGGCCTTCCCGGAGGGAAGCCGTTATCAGACGGAGTAGTACATTTCGAATTCAGCGGGGTGCGGCGTGTGTTCGAACTTGTAGACTTCTTCCCACTTCACGGCACAGTAGCTTTCGATCTGGTCCTTGGTGAACACGTCACCGGCCAGCAGGAATTCGTAATCGGATTCCAGCGCCGTCAGGGCTTCACGCAGGGAGCCGGCAACCGTCGGGATCTGCTTCAGTTCTTCCGGCGGCAGGTCATACAGGTCCTTGTCCATCGCATCGCCCGGGTGGATCTTGTTCTTGATCCCGTCGAGGCCAGCCATCAGCATGGCGGCGAAAGCAAGGTAGGGGTTCGCGGTCGGATCGGGGAAACGGACCTCGACGCGCTTCGCCTTCGGGCTGGTCGCGTACGGGATACGGCACGAAGCGGAGCGGTTGCGCGCCGAGTATGCCAGCAGCACGGGCGCTTCGAATCCGGGGATCAGGCGCTTGTAGGAGTTGGTGGACGGGTTGGTGAAGGCGTTCAGCGCCTTGGCGTGCTTGATGATGCCGCCGATGTAGTACAGCGCCTCATCCGACAGGTCGGCATAGCCATTGCCGCCGAATGTGGGCTTGCCGTCGCGCCAGATGGACTGGTGAACATGCATGCCCGAACCGTTGTCGCCATAGATCGGCTTCGGCATGAAGGTTGCCGTCTTGCCATAGGAATGGGCAACGTTGTGCACGCAGTACTTGTAGATCTGCATGAAGTCGGCGGAGCGGACCAGCGTGTCGAACTTGGTGCCCAGCTCATGCTGCGACTGTGCGACTTCGTGGTGGTGCTTTTCGATGGGCAGGCCCATCTCACCCATGGTGGTCAGCATTTCGGCGCGCAGGTCGCCTTCGCTGTCAACCGGGGCTACGGGGAAGTAACCACCCTTGACGCCGGGGCGGTGGCCCATGTTGCCTTCGGGGTAGTCCTTCAGCGAGGCGCCGGGGCCTTCGATGCTTTCCAGCTCGTAGGTGCCGAAGTTCGGGCCGGTGCCGAAGCGCACGCTGTCGAAGATGAAAAATTCGGCTTCGGGGCCGAAGAAGGCGGTGTCGCCGAGGCCGGTGGACTGCAGGTACTGTTCGGCCAGCTTGGCGGTCGCGCGCGGGTCGCGGTTGTAGAACTGCCCGGTGGACGGTTCGACAATATCACAGATCAGGATCAGCTGCGGCTTGGCGGAGAACGGGTCCATAACTGCGGTGGTCGGGTCAGGCAGCAGGATCATGTCGCTTTCGTTGATGGCTTTCCACCCGGCGATGGAGGAGCCGTCGAACATGAAGCCTTCGCGGAAGGTGTCTTCTTCGATCGTGGTGACGTACTGGGTGGTGTGGTGCCACTTGCCACGCGGATCGGTGAAACGCAGGTCAACCATCTCGACCGCGTTTTCCTTGATGATATCAAAGACCTTCGCGATGGCCTTGGCGGAATGTGACGGCGTGGAGGCCGCGGCCGGGGCCTGTGCTTTTTTTGCCATGTTAATTTACCTGTCCTGACTTTGGTGTGCCGTTCCATGCGGCGCGGCGGCTATGGTTACGGAAACGGAAGGCTGCTGTCGATAGGCCTGCGGTCATGGAAGCCATATTTGCATCCCTGACCTCAGACCGCATCGGCGCCGCGCTCACCTGTGCGGATACGGATGACATCCGTGACGGGGGTGACAAATATCTTGCCATCGCCAATGCGCCCCGTGCGGGCGGCCGCCATGATGGCTTCTATCGCGCGCTCGGTCATGTCGTCGGGACACACGATTTCCAGCTTTACCTTGGGCAGGAAGTCGATGATGTATTCCGCGCCACGGTACAGTTCCGTATGGCCTTTCTGCCGCCCGAAGCCCTTGGCCTCCGTGACGGTGATTCCCATCAGACCGATTTCATGCAGGGCCTCCTTCACCTCGTCGAGTTTGAAGGGCTTGATGATGGCCTCGATCTTTTTCATGCTGCTGTGTCTGTCTTCCGTCTCGTGGCGTAAGGTCCGCGGTGCCGTCTGTCTGGCGCAGGCAGGGTTGCATGGCTTTGGATTTCAGGCAATCGGATGATAAGGCAAAAAACACGCACGCGCGCGCGTCCTGATATGCGCGCCGGGACAGGATGATATGATGAAACCCGCCAACTCGCTGCTTTCGGGGCTGCCGACCACCATTTTTTCAGTCATCTCTGCGCTGGCGGTGAAACATGACGCCATCAACCTCGGTCAGGGTTTTCCCGATACCGAAGGGCCTGCCGACATGGTGGATGCCGCAGCCGACGCCCTGCGTGACGGGCGCAACCAGTATCCCCCGCTTGCGGGCCTGCCGGAACTGCGGGCCGCCGTGGCACGGTCCAATGCGCGCTTTTATGGAATTGCGGTCGATCCCGCGCGTGAAGTGGTGGTGACATGTGGTGCTACGGAAGCGATTACCGCCTCCCTCATGGCACTGGTCAACCGGGGCGATGAAGTGGTGGTGTTCGAACCGTTATACGACACGTACATGCCGGTTCTGGACATGCTGGGCGCGGTCGTGCGCAAGGTGCGGCTGACACCGCCGCACTGGGACCTGCCGCGGGCGGAACTGGCGGCTGCCTTCAGCCCGCGCACCAAGGCGATCTTGCTGAATACACCCATGAATCCGACCGGGAAGGTGTTCACCCGCGATGAACTGGAGTTCATCGCCGGCCTTGTTGCGCGCCATGATGCCTATGCGGTGTGTGACGAGGTGTATGAACACCTGACTTTCGGCACGATTGCGCACCTGCCGCTCATGACGTTGCCAGGCATGCGTGAACGCACGATCCGCATTGGCAGCGCGGGCAAGAGCTTTTCCATGACGGGATGGAAGGTTGGTTACGTCACGGCTCCCGCCCCGCTGGCTGACCTGGTGATGAAGGCGCACCAGTTGCTGACATTCACTGTCGCCCCCAACCTGCAGCGTGCGGTGGCCATGGGGCTGGACAAGGATACCGCCTATTTCCACCAGCTGGCGGAAGGCATGCGCGGCGCGCGTGATACCCTTGCGGATGGGCTGTCGCGCGCGGGCCTGTCGGTGCTGCCATCGGATGGCAGCTACTTCCTGATCGCGGATATCGCGCCACTTGGCTTTGCGGGGGATGATGTCGCGTTCTGCCAGCAGATGATCCGCCATGTGGGCGTGGCCGCGATTCCGGTCTCGGCTTTCTATGACAGCAGGGGCACGGATATCCCCGCCCGCTATGTCCGTTTTGCCTTCTGCAAGAAGAAGGAGGTGATCGCGGGCGCCGTAAAGCGGCTGCAATCCGTGCGTGAACGGCTGTGCGCAGGAAATGTGGTGGAAATCCAAAAAGGATAGTTGACGTACGCGTACGGATTTTCTAAATGACTGCGCAGTTGTGGCGGACGTAGCTCAGTTGGTAGAGCGCCGGTTTGTGGTACCGGTTGTCGCGGGTTCAATCCCCGTCGTTCGCCCCAACCCACCTTTCCTGAAAATAACGAATATGACGTGTGGCGGCAGGCTATTGCCCGGGTCGCGCGAATGTGCGTTCCAGCCCGGCCAGTAGCGGCGAGGGTGTAAGCCCCAGTTGCGTGCGCATGGGAGCAATGTCGAAAATCTTGTCTTCCATCAGTCGCCGCACCTCGGCTGGCGCAATATGCGGCAGGCCGGGCAGGTGGATTCGCGCCGCCGCCATAAGCATCCATCCGGGAACGGATGCGACAGGCCGTGGGCGCAGCCCCGCCGCGATCGCGACATGGCGCGTGAAATCACGATAGGTAACCTGATCCCCACCCGCGATGACCAGGCTGTGCGGCCCATCCCACGCGTGGTTCAGGGCAGCAAGGATGGCGCGGGTCACATCGCCCTGCCATATGGGCTGGATGCGTGATGTGCCACCACCGGGCAGCGGCAGGATGGGCAGGCGGCGCATGAGGGTGGCAAGGCGCTGCACGTTATCCTCTCCCGTTGCGCCATAAATCATGGTCGGGTGCAGCAGCACGCCATGGCGGCCTGAGCGGACAAATGCCTGCGCGCCTGCCATCACGCCACGCGCATGCGCGTCGGGCCAGCGGGTAAAGATACGGGTGCTGCCCAGCGCCACGATCCGGGCCTGTGGCGGCGCCGCCGCCAGCACGGCGGGCAGGTGGCGGGCATGGGCGGTCAGGACAATGGACGTGGCATCAGCCAGTGCAGCGCGCAGGCGGCCGGTATCATCGCGCAGGTCAGCCACACGGGCCGGATACGCCATGCCCGTCGCCCGCCACCGGGACAGGTTGCGCATGACGGGCACAACGGGCCGCCGGGCCGCCTTCAGCGCATGGCACAGCGCCAGTCCCGACCGGCCGGTCGCGCCAATGACATGCACCGGCCCGGCATCGGTCATCAGGGTGTGGAGATGGTCAGGCCCAGCGGTGCGGCGACTGACGGATCCCCGGCCATGGACAGGGCAACACCCAGCATCATCAGGTTGACAGGCTTCATCGGGCGCAGGGCGATCTGCAGCGGGTGGTCCTGCGGTGACTGCAGGAAGCGGCCCATGGCGCGCATCGAGGCATCATCGGACGTGCTGAGCGTGGTCAGCAGGTTCTGCCGGTAGGTATCCACATCCATGTCACGGCTTTTGGCCAGACCGGCCACCACGTGATTGGCCAGCGACAGGTCGTCCCACGTCATGGCGGCGGAGACGATCCGCGCGGTTTCGGGAATGATGGCCATGTCGTCAAACGGGATCTGGTCCAGTTCGGACACCATGGTCAGGTTGCCCATGTCGGGGGATTCGATGGTCAGCGGTTCCAGATGCACACGACCCGCGCTGCGGTCGCTGGTGCTGTTGGCGTGGATGTTGCCGCTGAAATGGTCATAGCCGAAAGCATTGAGGATGGACGGGTTGTCCGTGCCGGTGGACCACAGGGTCAGGTGATCCAGCTTCGTATCCATCTTGTCTTCGGTTTCGGTGGAAAAGCGCGACGTGGTCACATGGTCGATCTGCAGCATGGGGTGGGTGCTGTCGATTTCCACCTTCTTCAGGTCCATCGTCTGCGGATGGCGTTCATGCACCAGATGCCCCGACTGGATCAGGCTTGCGACCTCGCTGGCGAAATCCGGGCCGTCCACCACGATATGATCGACGGAAATGCGGCGTGTCGGTGTCAGGTTGATCTGCGTCGCCAGCCGGTCAAGGTCCAGATGCGATGCGCGGCCCATTCCGTACTGGCTTACGGTCATGCGCCCGATGGTCACGTCCGTCTGGCTGGCGGGAATGGCCAGATGCATGTTGGTAAATGTCCCCTTGTCCAGCACCAGGGAATCGAAACCCAGCGGGCGGGCCATGTCGCCCGCCGCACGCGCGGTGTTGGGCAGGACAAGGTTGCCCAGTTCCACCTGATCCAGCGATATGGTGTTGGAGGTGGTCATGACCTTCACGTTGCGCAGCACCAGACTGCCGATCTTCTCGCCCTGCACGTTATTGCCGGTCAGCCCACCCAGCCGCACGTCGGCCGCGATCAGCGTCATGGCGGGGTTGTGGTAGGTGACAGCGGTGAAATGCGCACCCCGCGCCAGCGTGCGCGGGCGCGCCGTGGCGTAGCTGAACGTGGCGTCAGGCCCGATGGAGGCCCGGAAGTCGGCAATGCCGGCCTCCAGCCTGCGTTGGGCAAAGTGGTGCACCCCCCAGCTGCCGACCAGCAGCACAAGTATAAGCAGGGGAATGGCGGGATAGAGTTTCTTCACGAGCCTGATATCCGTAATGACCTTGAACTGAGTGCTATCGCATTCCAGCCCCCTTGGGCAATCGCCAGCGGGCAGAGAGCTGCGGAAAGATGTGCGGTATCATGATACCACACACGTTTTTTTACCGGAAAAATGCCGCCTGTACGGGATTATGTGCTTGACGTTCGTGTCCCGTACGGATGATAACGCGCCACCTGTTACCGCTACATTACTGGACGGAACACTGAATCCATGAAGACCACACTTTCGCTGAAACCCGCAGAGGTGACGCGTGGCTGGACCCTGATCGATGCCGAAGGCCTCGTCCTGGGTCGCCTGGCGACCATCATCGCCCAGCGCCTGCGCGGCAAGCACAAGCCCCAGTTCACCCCGCATGTTGATTGCGGCGACAACATTGTCGTCATCAACGCCGAGAAGGTCCGCCTGACCGGCAACAAGGTGGACCAGAAGCTGTTCCACTATCACACCGGCTATCCCGGTGGGATCAAGGAACGCACCATCACCCAGCGCCTGACCGGCAAGAACCCCGGTGATGTCGTGCGCAAGGCTGTCGAGCGCATGATCACCCGTGGCCCGCTGCAGCGCGCGCAGATGAAGCACCTGTATGTGTATGCCGGTAGCGAACATCCGCACGAAGGGCAGAAGCCGCAGGTTCTCGACGTTGCGTCAATGAACCGCAAGAACGCCGTGAACACCCAGAAGGTCGGGGGCTGAACAACATGTCCGAAACCCAAGAACGTACAGGCACGCTGGCCGACCTCAAGGAAGCGGTTGCTTCCGGCCAGGTTACCTCTTCGCAGGAAGCCGCACCCGTTTACGAAGCCAAGCGCGATGCGCAGGGCCGTTCCTATGCCACGGGCCGTCGTAAGGACGCCGTGGCCCGCGTGTGGATCAAGCCGGGCAAGGGCGACATCATCGTCAATGGCCGTCCGGTCGGCACCTATTTCGCACGCCCCGTGCTGCGCATGCTGATCACCCAGCCGTTCCTGGTTGCTGATCGCTACAACCAGTTTGACGTGTACTGCACCGTTGTCGGTGGCGGTCTGTCCGGTCAGGCTGGTGCGGTCCGTCATGGTATCAGCCGTGCGCTGACCCATTACGAACCCGCGCTGCGCAGCATCCTGAAGGCTGCTGGCTTCCTGACGCGCGATTCGCGTGTTGTTGAACGTAAGAAGTACGGTCGCGCCAAGGCCCGTCGTTCCTTCCAGTTCAGCAAGCGCTGATCCTGTCTATCCCGTGGCGTGCCACGGGATACGGGTTTTGCAACGGGGTCGGTCCAGCAATGGACCGGCCCCGTTGTGCATCAGGCGTGCCGGATCGGCGCGGTATCAGGCAAAGGGGTTGGCGACCTTGGCCGGTTTGCGGGGCGGCAGGGAATCAGGCAGGTCCTTCTGCGCTTCCAGGGTCGTCACGACCTGCTGCATGAAGGCCAGCAGCGCGCGTGCGCGTTCCAGCCCGGCTTTGTCACGACTCAGGTCCGTCTGGCCGTAAAAGGCGATGCTGTCGGTGCTGTTTTCCACCGTCATGCCACCAATGGTACGGCTGGCGCTGTTATCGGCAAAGGGGACCAGCGCGTCGGTGGCTGTCGGGTGATGGGCGGTCATGATCTGTCTCCTGCAAAAAAGAAAGGGGCTGGTCACCACCGGTAATAGGTATGCCGGCTGCGGCGGTGGTAACGGGTTGTCCTGCGTGTGTGGGGACGTGTCGTGCCCAACGGCAACGTCATGCAGGTCTGCTTCAGGCGTGCGGGCAGGGCGGGAAAGGGATCGATCCCGGTAATATGGGTCAGTTCCGCCACGCTGACATGGCTGCAGCCGGGCGTGCGGGCGACGTTATGGCATACGTAAACCCCCGTCTGTTCACGGCGCGGGTCATATATGGCCTTCCATGTCGAGGTTGGCACCAGCACGCGATCCGCCCCGATGGCCGACAGCGTGCGGCCATGGAAGGCGGGGCCGGTCACGACATACAGTTCCCCTTCACGCAGGGTCAGCCTGCGCACGGCCGATTCGATTTCCTCCCACCTGCCCCGGTTCAGTGCGGCGCGTTGCGGCACGATATTGGATAGCAGGAACGTCTCTTGCTGTGTCTGTTCGTCGGGCATGTCGCCCGAGGGGCTCATATGCCCCCGGTCAAAGCCGGATCGGACATAATCTTCCAGTTCCGCCCGCGCCCCGGGCGCAATGCGCGGGTCAGGGTGGAAGTCCCCCCGGCGCGGGGTGGACATGGCCGCGCGGATCATGGCGGTATCAAGATGTTCCGCCGACCACAGGGGTTCGTGTGCCAGCCCGGAATACAGCACGGCATAGCGGGCATTGCACAGCAGTTGTGTCCGGGGCGACAGTTTTGCGTTGTCCAGCGTTGGCAACTGCTGCCCCGCCCCCAGTTCCGCACACCCTTCGGCGTGTGCGGCATGGGATGGGAACAGGGCCACAAGCCAGACCAGAAGGGGCAGGACATACCGTGTCATGCGAAGGGCAGGGCAATGTCGGGACACGGTCTGGCGTTATCCATCTGTTCTGGTAAAATGGGGCTTATCCATGAAACATCTGATAAGGCAGGGCAATGGCCGAGCAACCTGATTCAGGAAATCCCGGCCCGCAGGATTCCTTCGTCCTGCATCGTCGTGAACTGCCCCCCACGCGGCGCGAGCGCATGCTGCGCATCGGCCTGCGTGTGGTGACGGTCGTGCTGCTGGCGGCGGCGTTGATCGACCTCGTCATGCAGCTTGCCGGACATGGTCGTTAAGGAACTGTTGGCTAATAACAAGGAAGTTTTTGGTGAAGCTTTTTTCTGAAAGCTTCAGAAGAACGCCGCCTTTTTAAAAAAAGACGGCGCCAAAAAGCTTTTATGTTTATTTATCAATCATTTTTCCCTTAAGGGGAACGCGTCCCTGCCGTTGTGGCGGGCGATGGCAGGTCGGCTGAAAAGCCGCTTCTGGACAGGGCAATGGTCACGTCTATCGTTTCCTGATTGACCTGCGCATCAAATTCCCGGTCCACCACCGGGTTCTGCGCCATCGTCATCATGTCGCCAAAACGCAGATGCGCCCAGTCAATGCGGTCATGTGCCTGACGGGTCACGTCAAAATTCACCATGGGGTGCGGCGTACCGTTCGGGGCGGTGTAGGACCATGCAAAATGACAGCGTACGGGTGCGCCGCGCTGGGTAAACAGTGTGTGGACGAAGCCGGGCGTCACATCCATCTGCAATGTGTTCATGAGATAATGCGGCGCCTGCTTCTGCAGGGCGGGTGTGACCTGCGTATTGAACAGTCCGGCCTGAATCATTTCGGGCATGTGGGCCATGAAAGTGGGCTGGTTTATGGTCATTTCCACCACGCAGGGCGCGGTCTGCGCAAAGCGGGTTTCAATACCCCATGCATGCGCGGTCGTCTCCGTTCCCATGATGGGCGCGGGATAGGTGGCTGATGCGGCATGTGCCACATCCATGCCACCCATAAGGGCCAGGACCAGAACGGTCCCATGCAGGGTCCGCCGTGGCGGGACAGGACATTCGGGATGGGTTGGACGTGTCAGGCTAGGCAAGGGTCGGCACCGGTCTGTGTAAGGTCTTGGTGAATTGTCAGGGTGACAGGAAACAGCTTTTGTCCCCCTGCTGTCACGGGGGGTGTGGGCATGTCAGCCCTGCCCAGTATGGGCGGCCTGCAACGTCGTGGGCAAGTCCTGTCATATACCGTGCATAGGGCAGGTGATGGGCTGGTATGTCGGTATATTGCAGTTCATGGCAATTATTATTGCGGACCATTCATGTTCTGCATGTATTGTTTTGGTATCTGTCTGTCCATATTGTCATCAGTCATTGAAATGCCACAATAATCGTCTTTTTCATGCCCTGCGGTCCCACTGCCACGCTCTGGCGGGGGCGTGTCACATAGCCCGGACCATGGCTGTCAACCAATTGTGGCCACAGGGTTTTTTCGGGATATGTGATGATGAAACTCCTTCTGCCCTGCCGCGTTTGCGGCGGGTAATGGAAATCAGAAGAATATTGCTGGTGGCGGTCTGTCGATACGGTCTGCCCATGGGGTGGTCGTGCCATTCAGGCTGGCGCAACCGGCAGTTCGGGTCAGGGAACCATGTTTGAGTCAAAGATCATAGAAGTGGATGGCGTGTTCGTGGGGGCGGCCATCATTACGGGCATTGCGTCCTCGCTGCGTTTTTACGCAACCCATGACAGCGTGCGCAGCCTGCACAACGCCATCCTGCCCGATCTGGTGGCGCTGAAGCAGCGGGTGACGGCGACATTTCGCCGCATGGGGCATAAGGCCGTCACCTTCCGCGAGGTCTAGCCACATAACGCGCGACGCCCCGGTGGGAACCTGTATCCCGCCGGGGCGTCGGTGTCGGAAAAGACTGTCTGAACAGTCTGCAATCCCAAGAAAGTTTTTGCTGAAGCTTTTTTCAAAAAGCTTCAAAAGAACGCCGCCTTTTAGAAAAAAGGCGGTATCCAAAAACTTTGATTATTTTCCAACAGTCTGCCAGGTCGCCGGATATATCAGCGGCTGGTGCGGCGCCCAAGCTGACTGACATCACGCACGGCGCCGCGCGCGGCACTGGTGGTCAGTGCGCTGTAAGCCTGAAGGGCGACGGAGACTTCGCGCTGCCGGTCTGGCTGCCACGCCCGGTCGCCACGTTCTTCCATTTCATCGCGGCGGGCAGCCAGTTGCGCATCGGTGACGGTGGTGCGCAGGACGCGGTTGGGAATGTCGATCTCGATCGTATCGCCTTCATGCAGAAGGCCGATGATGCCGCCTTCCGCCGCCTCGGGCGAGATATGGCCGATCGACAGTCCCGAACTGCCGCCAGAAAAGCGGCCATCGGTAATCAGGGCGCATTTTTCAGCCAGTCCCTTGGATTTAAGATAGCTGGTCGGATACAGCATTTCCTGCATCCCCGGCCCACCCTTCGGCCCTTCGTAGCGGATCACCACCACGTCGCCCGGCACGATCTTATTGCCAAGGATGGCAGATACGGCCGCGTCCTGGCTTTCGAAAATGCGGGCCGGGCCGGTAAAGGTCAGCAGGTTATCGGCAACGCCTGCGGTTTTGACGATGGCGCCATCTTCTGCAAGGTTGCCAAACAGCACCGCAAGGCCACCGTCCTGGCTGTAGGCGTGTTCCGAATCACGGATCGCGCCATTGGCACGGTCGGTATCCAGCGCCTTGTACCGGCTGGCCTGTGAAAATGCTTCCGTGGTGCGCACGCCACCGGGGGCGGCGCGGAAGAAGGTGCGGGCGTCCTCATCCACCGTATCGGCGCTGATATCCCATTTGGACAGGGCTGCCGCCATGCTGGGTGCATGCACGCTGGGGGTGTCCATGTGCAGCAGGCCCATGCGGGCCAGTTCGCCCATGATGGCGGGAATGCCACCGGCGCGGTGCACGTCCTCCATGTGGATATCCATGCGCGATGGCGAGACCTTGCACAGGTTGGGCACCTTGTGGGACAGGCGGTCGATGTCGGACATGGTGAAATGCACCTTGCCCTCATGCGCTGCCGCCAGCAGGTGCAGGACGGTGTTGGTCGACCCGCCCATGGCGATATCGACCGACATGGCGTTTTCAAACGCGGACTTGGTGGCGATGCCGCGCGGCAGGACCGTGGCGTCGTCATTTTCATACCAGCGGCGGGCAAGGGCGACGATTTCACGGCCCGCGCGCTCGAACAGTTCGCGGCGGTCGGCATGGGTCGCGACAAGGCTGCCATTGCCCGGCAGGGCAAGGCCCAGCGCTTCGGTCAGGCAGTTCATGGAATTGGCGGTGAACATGCCCGAGCACGAACCGCAGGTGGGGCAGGCGGAGCGTTCGATCGTGGCCGACTGTTCATCCGTCACATCCGAATTGGCCGCCGCCACCATGGACGTGATGAGGTCAACCTGCTGTTCGGTGCCGTTATTGATGATCTTGCCCGCTTCCATCGGCCCGCCGGAGACGAAGATGGTCGGTATGTTCAGCCGCATCGCCGCCATCAGCATGCCCGGCGTGATCTTGTCACAGTTGCTTATGCACACCAGCGCGTCGGCGCAGTGGGCGTTGACCATGTATTCCACCGCATCCGCGATCAGTTCGCGCGACGGCAGGCTGTACAGCATGCCGCCATGGCCCATGGCGATGCCGTCATCCACGGCAATGGTGTTGAACTCCCGCCCGATGCCACCGGCTTCGGCCACCGCACCGGCCACAAGCTGGCCCAGGTCCTTGAGGTGGACATGACCGGGCACGAACTGCGTGAACGAATTGGCGATGGCGATGATCGGCTTGCCGAAGTCACCATCCTTCATGCCGGTTGCACGCCACAGGCTGCGCGCACCGGCCATGTTGCGGCCATGGGTCGTAGTGCGGGAACGATAGGCGGGCATGACGGTGACCTCTCGCGACAAAGGGGTTAGCATAGGGGAACGATATTGCCTGCCCGCATACAGGACGCGCGGCCTGCGCGCCAGTCCAAACCTGCCGTTAACCGTGGGCGGGTAGGGAGGGGACGGGCACGGACCGCAACTCCATCTGCGGCCAGTCGTTCATCTGATACCTTACCCGTCATTGCACAAGGAGCACGCGCGGCATGCCAGAACCGGACCGTCAGGATGGATCACCCAGCACACGGCGGCGTGGCGTGCTGGCGCAGATACGGTTTCCGGTGCTGGGGGTTCTGGCGGTTGCCATGCTGGCGCTGGTCATCTTCTGGTCATGGGACTGGTTCATCCCGATGGTGGAACGCCGGGCGGAGGCCGCGCTGGGTCGCAGGGTCACGATCGCGCACCTGCATGTGCATCTGGGGCGCGTGATCCGTATTACCGCCGATGACGTACATATTGATGAACCGGACGGGTTTGACACCCTGCCGCCATTCGCCACGGCGGACCACCTGATGGTGGGGGTCAATCTGTGGCACCTGCTGGGGGGCAGGATCGACCTGCCGGTAATCGCGCTGGACAGGCCGGTCGTGGAACTGGATGAAAAGCGTGATGGCAGCGCCAATTACCATTTCCCCGGCAGCAGTGATGGCGGGTCCACTGCCATGCCGCAGATCGGGGAACTGAACATTGCCGACGGGCAACTGCATTTCGTGCATGCGGGCCTGCGCAGCAACATGCGCGCGCAGGTGCATACCACGCCGGCGAAGGCGGATACGCAGGCCCGCATCGTTGCGGATGTGCGCGGCACCTATACCGGGCAGGCCATTACGGGGCATTTTTCCGGCGGGGCGCTGGTGTCACTGGCGGACAGGACGAAACCCTATCCCATTGATGTCGATGTGCATCACGGCCCCACGCGCCTGACGCTGGTGGGATCGGTGGATGACCCGCTGTCGTTCCGTGGCGCGCGCCTGAAGCTGACGCTGGCGGGACCGGACATGTCGCTGCTGTATCCGCTGACGGGCGTGGTGATCCCGCAGACACCCACCTACCATGTGGCGGGTAGCCTTGATTACCATGACCGGCGCGTGCGCTTTCATGACTTCGAGGGCATGGTCGGGTCCAGCGACCTTGGCGGCACGTTGAGCGTCGATCCCCACCAGGCGGTTACGTTCGTGGATGCCGGCCTGCATTCGCGCCATGTGGACCTTGCCGATCTTGGCGGTTTCTTCGGGGCGACACCAGGGGATCATCCCTCCACCACACAGCAGGCGGCGGAACAGAAGGCGCATGAGGCCAGTGGCGCCGTGCTGCCCACCACGCCCATCAACCTGCCCAAGCTGAAGGCCACCAATGTCCATCTGGCCTATCACGGGGACCATATCGAAAACCGGCATGTGCCGCTGGATAACATCGATGCGCTGGTGGATATCCGCGACGGGACGATTGATGTCCATCACCTGAGTTTTGGTGTGGGCAAGGGGAAACTGGCCAGCAGTGGCACCTTCGTGCCGCAGGGCAATGGCGTTGATGCCCGCATCCGGGTCGATATGGAACAGATCGACCTGTCCCGCCTTATGCAGGCGCTGGGTAATTATCAGGGGCAGGGGACGATTGGCGGCCATATCATGGTGCATGGCCATGGGCAGTCGCTGGCGCAGATCGTGGGCGATGGCAATGGCGGCGTAACCATGGCGCTGGATGAAGGCGGGGATATTTCCGCCATCCTGCCCGACCTGCTGGGGCTGGAACTGGGCAAGGCGCTGCTGTCCGCCCTCGGGCTGCCAGCCAAGACCGACCTGAAATGCCTGATCGCGGACATGCCACTGCGTGATGGTGTGTTCCATACCAAAACCATGCTGATGGAAACGGGCGATACCTCCACGGTGGGCAAGGGGGATATCAATTTCAGTGACAACACCATCAAATACGCCCTGCTGACACGGTCGCGCCATTTCGCCATCGCATCCTTCCCCGGCCCGCTGCACATTACCGGGCCGCTGAAGCACCCCAGCATCATGCCCGGGGCAGAGGTGATCGGCCGGGCCGTGGCGTCGGTGCTGACGGGTTTTGTCTTCTCCCCCGTGGGCCTGCTGCCCACGATCGAGGCAGGTGTTGGCAAGCAGTCGTCATGTGCCGAGGCGATCAGGGAGGTGAACGAAAATCCTGCCGCCGGGATCGCGCCCCATGCCTCTCGTCCCGTCCGCCATGCCGCGCATGGCCGCAGGCCCCCTGCAACACAGCAGGCCAATGGTGCGGTTTCTGGGAACCTGAGCCGTGCGGAACGCGAACATATCCGCGCCGTGTGGGCGCAGCGGATGGCCGCGCATTAAAGGGGAATCCCCGCTTGACCATGCGGGGCATTTCGGCAAAAAGGGGAAACAGGTGCAGTGATGCGTCCGATCGTGGGCGTGCTTCATTGTCATGCCGGGTTAGCACAGTGGTAGTGCAGCGGTTTTGTAAACCGAAGGCCGGGGGTTCAAATCCCTCACCCGGCACCAGTTTTTTTCTGAAAAATTACAGTGATTCTGTGCGGCATACGTTGCGCATATGATACCGGCCAGACAGTCGGCATGGTGATTGCCAAACTGATCCATGGACCGTCCGGCAGGTGCTTGGGAATGATAAAAGCTTTTGGGCGCCGCCTTTTTTAAAAGGCGGCGATCTATCGAAGTTTTTTGAAAAACGCTTCACCAGAAACGTCCTTCAGGCGAAAATACGCTCCATCCATGCTTCGACCGTATCGCCACTGCTGATGGCAGGGTCGATCAGGCCATCCACCATGAAGGTGGGGGAGGCATGGATACCGTTCTGGCGACTGTATTTACACTGCCATTTGATGGCTTTCTGCAGTTCCGGCACGGCAAAGGCCGGCGTCAGCTTCACGCCGCTATAATGTTCGATCCGTCTGATGATGTCGTTTGGCGTCGCGTCCATGTTGGGACCGGCGCAGTGATCGGTAAATTCGAATTCCTCGCGGTGCGCCGCCACGGCTGCCATGACGGTACGGGCTGTCTCCTTGCCCCCTTCCAGTGTGGCGGCAGCAAGGATGCACCGTATGATGACACCGGAAAACATGTGCCATGGCTGGGATTGCAGGCGGATCCTGATGGTGATCCGGTCCGCGCCAGCCTTTTCCAGCAGGTCGGGCAGTTTGCCGAAGGCACGGCACGAAAACGGGCAGGTCGGCTCAAGGAAAACCTCGAAAATACGCGGGCCATGGCCCCATACAAGCGGATCGACATGCAGGGGGGATGGGGTTGCTGGCATTGCCTGGATTCCTTCATGCTGACGGGGTGAGGGGCAGTTTCCCTCCATGGAACATGGGCGGGGCCTGCCGGTTCATCCAATGTCTTTTTTACCCCACGGATGGGACATATGCCTAATGGACCACTGCGGGCCAGTCGTGGTCGTGCATATAGGCAGTCCGCTGGAAATGCTGCATAAACGCAACGTTTCCCTTTTCCCGGAAATCTGTAATGAGAGGTCCCGCAAAACAGAAAGAGGTTTTTGGTGAAGCTTTTTTCAAAAAGCGCCAAAGAATACCGCCTTTTTGAAAAAAGGCGGGACCCAAAAACTTTTATTATTTTCTATCAACTGATTGTCCGGAAACAATTTCCAAGGTGGTAATGCATGGTCCGTACCCTTTTGCTCAGGAATGCGCTGCGTCTGGTTACAATGGATGCCCAGCGGCGCGAAATCGAAGGGGGATGGGTACTGATACGTGACCGGCAGGTCGCGGCCATCGGAACACCTGCGGACCCGTTGCCTGTGGCTGATGATGTCATTGACATGACAGGGCATGTGGTGATGCCGGGCATGGTCAATACCCACCACCATATGTACCAGACCCTGACGCGCGTCATTCCGACGGCACAGGATGCCTCCCTGTTCGGGTGGCTGCAGGCGCTCTATCCCATATGGGCGGGCCTGACACCGGAGATGATCCGCATTTCCGCCTGCACGGCCATGACGGAACTGCTGTGGTCGGGTTGCACCACCACCAGCGACCATCTGTACCTGTTTCCCAATGGCGCGCGGCTGGATGATGAAATCGAGGCGGCTGGGCAGATGGGCATACGTTTCCATGCCGCCCGTGGCGCGATGAGTGTTGGCGAAAGCAAGGGCGGCCTGCCGCCGGACCGCGTGGTGGAGGATGAAGACGCCATCCTGGCGGATACGCAGCGCGTGATCGAAACCTATCATGACCCGGCGCCACTGGCGATGTTGCGGGTGGCCGTGGCGCCGTGTTCGCCGTTTTCCGTCAGTCGTGATCTTATGCGCAATGCGGCTCACCTTGCGCGTGCGACAGGCACAATGCTGCATACCCATCTGGCGGAAAATGCCAGCGACATTGCCTACAGCCGTGAAAAATTCAACATGACCCCCGCCGAGTATGCCGAGGACACCGGCTGGGTCGGCCGGGACGTCTGGCACGCCCATTGCGTGCAACTGGATGATGCCGGCATTCATCGTTTTGGCGTGACCCATACCGGCATGGCGCATTGCCCGTGTTCCAACATGCGGCTGGGGTCGGGTATCGCCCCGGTGCGGCGGATGGTGGCGGCAGGCATGCGCGTCGGGTTGGGGGTGGATGGTTCGGCTTCCAACGACGGCAGCCATATGCTGGGGGAAGCCCGTCAGGCCATGCTGCTGGGACGCCTGCTGCCCGCGGGCAATAACCAGCCCATGATGCAGGCGCGTGAAGTGCTGGAACTGGCCACACGCGGTGGCGCCTGCGTGCTGGGACGTGATGATGTCGGCTATCTGGCCCCCGGCATGGCGGCGGATATCGTGGCGTTTGACATGCGCGGGATCGACCATGCGGGCGCGCAGTCCGATCCGGTGGCGGCGCTGGTGTTCTGTACGCCGGGGCGGGTGGCATGCAGCATCGTCAATGGGCGGGTGCTGATCCGCGATGGACAGTTTACGGCGCATGACCCGGCCGCACTGGCCCGGCGGCATAACGTGCTGGCCCGCGAACTGCTGGAAAAAGCCTGATCAGGAATGACAAAAGTTTTTGGGTGCCGCGTTTTTTCAAAAAAGGCGGCGTTCTTCGAAGCTTCTTGGGAAAAGCTTCACTAAAAAACTTCTTTATGATTCCAGGGATATTCCAGACGGTTCCTGTCCAGTCGATCAGGTGCGTGAAGAGCGCCGTTTATAGGTGCGGTAGCCCATCCGCCCCAGAATTTTCATGACCGGCAGGCTGAGGTTGAGCAGCCCCTGTGACGCCAGGCAGGCGTGGGTGAACAGTTTGTCAAAGACGGAACTGAAAATTTCCCGGCTGCTGCGTTCGCAGCATTCCAGAATCCGTTGCGCCGTGACATCCGGCTCCTGTGGCTGGTCGATGAAATTGTATATCGACCCGCCTGCATCCATTTCATGGCGCAGCATCGGCGTATTGACGCTGGCGGGATAGATGGATGACACCTGTATGTGCCGGGGACGCAGTTCCTGTTCCAGCGCACGGGCAAAACCGCGCAGGCCGAATTTGGCCGCCGTATAGACACTGCTACCCGCCAGCGGAAAAACCGCGGCCATGGAATTGACGAATACGATATGTCCCCCGCGTCGCATCGCGGGCAGCAGGGCATTGGTCAGTTCAATGGGGGCGGTCAGATCCACCGCAATCTGGTCGGCGATTTCCTGCGTACCCATCTCGCCAACTGGTCGGGGCGTGATGATGCCCGCGCAATGCACGATAACGTCAAGTTGCGGCGCATGCTGGATAATCGTTCTGGCAGCCTGGCATATGCTGTCCATATTGGTCAGGTCACATACGACGGGCGTGACACCGGGCATGTCCATCTGCGCCTGTCGGGATAATATGATTACCTGATAGCCACACCCGATCATGCGGCGTACCAGTGCCTGTCCAATGCCGCCGGTTGCCCCGGTCACGACGGCGACCCGTCCTGTCGTGGGCCTGCTGATTCTGTCGTTTAAATAACTCTTTTCCAACGAACTACATACTTCCCTGACCGCAATGTCCTGTCGTAGCGCCTGATACGCGCCAGACCCGACATTCCGCAAGGGATTTTCCCTGCGGTGCAAGGGAATGCCTACCCCCTGTCTGATCGTATCCATGATATCTGTAATAAAATGATACGTCGATAACCCTTTATTCCCGCGCATCAATATACCGGCATACCCCGGCAGGGGCATGAATGGTGTTATACTGTATTAGTGTTATGCCTGACGTGTACAGCACCCGTCTGGCAGGAAATTTGCGATACCGTTGCCCGATGGACGCAATCAGTGACTGGCAATCTGATCCGGGCGTAGGGCGCGGGCCGTTTCTGGCAGTACCATGAACTGCCTTTATTGCCAGGCTGACCGGATCCGGTACACGCAGGGACGTGCATCCGTGACAGCATGCCGCTTTCAATCCCATGTCATCCATACCGGTGTGTCACGGGACGGCACACTGCCTGGAACGACGCTATGGTGCCATGCGGGTCATCTGGCTGGTCGCGGGCACAACTGCGACCGGAACGGCTGCCTTTCCAGCCGATGGGGCGACCATCGCCCGGATGACTGGTTGCTGCGATTACGGCCCGATGGGTATGCGGACAGGCGTGTCCGCATATCGTGGAAGCATCGGACTAATTCTTATAGGTTGCTACTGTGCCGCTGGTGACGGTGCTGGCGCAGGCGGGGCTGCCGGTTTGGTTTTCTGTGCCGTATCAGGCTGGTAACAGGCAATCAGGGGTTCCAGTATCTTGGCTGCTTTCTGATAGCCGCTTGGTGTCAGATGCACGCCGTCGTCTGCACGCAGGCGCACCTTGGATCCATCGACACCTTCGCCATATGCGGAAAAATGTCCATTGTCGGAAAAGGCTGTCCATAGCGGTACGAACTGGGCACCGTTCCCGGCCGCCTGATCCTGGAAAATGGTATTCAGGATCGCCATGTCAGCGGAGAATTCTTCATCACGCACCATGGGATGCCCAACCCAGATCACCGGGATATGTGCATTTTTCAGCGTCGTCATGATGTCACGTACGCGCGCTGAGTAAATTTTTGTAAAATTCGCCAGTTGGGCCGGATCAACCACACCATGCACCCTGACCGGAGGTCTGTCATTGGCGCCAAACATGACAACGGCAACATCGGCATGCTCGGTCGCCGCCAGATTATGAACCTCGTCCGGCCAGTTAAAGAATGATACGGACACCAGACCGGTGGAAATCTTACTATGGTCCAGGACACGCATGTTCCTGTTGGTGCGATAAAGCCATCGCAGCCCACCCGCCAGGCCCTGGGCCTGTGAATCACCAATCACCAGTATGCGCCCGGTTTCACCAGACGATGCATGGCAGACCGGTGCCGGGGACGGGGTCGTAACAGGCGCGGGGGAAGCCGCATCGGAGGATGTAGCAGGTGTCGCCTGCGCAGTGGCAGAAGGCGCTGCCGCAGCAGGAGCCGGAGCAGATGCAGGGGCCGACAAACCGCCCGGGGAGGTTCCGGTTGCAACAGCCGGTCCCGGGGTCTGTGCATTGGCACCAGCACATAGCGCGGAAAACAGCACAGTCGCGCACATCAAATGGCGAAGCCGACCTTGAGACATATTGTTCTTTTTAAGCCAGCCGGAAGAAAAAATCATAAACGCCTCAAAGGTATTCGCAACAGATTGATGCGCGACAAACGGAATTGAACCAAGCAATCCCGATATGGATAGCTTGTAATTATAATGCAGTTTCAAAGGAGCGGTGCGGATTGATAGATCTTGATTCTGCGACTCAACTCCAGCAGGCGGAAATATTTAATATTTTATAAATATTACCACTGGAATATCAAAATTGAAACTGTACACATTTATAGATGTTTCCTTACTATGATCCTTTAAAGGCGTCAATCTTTCTCGAAACAATTCGTGGCGTCATCACTGCGAATCTGATCATTCCTGAAGTAGAGTCTGGTCAGGAAGGGGGTAGATGACTGAAACTCGACCAATTTTCGGAAGAACAGGGCATCAACATGCCGCATGCCACGTAATGGCATGCGGGTGATTACCTGCGGTCGGGTGGTTGCGGTGTCAGGTATGCCTGTGCTGCCATGTCCGGGACGGGGCCTGTCAACCACGTTCATAACGTTTGCTGGAAACGGGGCGACAACCTGTTATATGGCTGATTGAACAGGCAGCCTTTGCGACAGTGTACAAAGCAAGAAGAAGTTTTTGGTTGGCTTTTATTTATTAAAAAATTGATTTTAAATGATTTTTTTACTGGAGGGATGTTTCCGCTTCCAGCGGCAGCCTGGCCTTCTTGTCTTCGGCCAGCAGGTCAAGGCTGACGGGACGCCGATTGAGCTTTTCTGAATACATCCAGCTATGCAGAAGGACTGTCTCGATCCAGTTGCGGATCTTGGGATTGGGAATGGCTTCCAGAAAAGCAAGGGATTCATTGGTGCCGTGTTCGGAAGCATTCCAGTGCGCCACCGCTGTATGGCCGACGGCATAACTGGCCAGCAGTCGGATAAGATGATTATTGATATGCCCATCATGCGCAAGTGCCATCAGGTAACGCTGTCCGATCAGCAGATTGACGGAAGGATTACTTAAATCCTCATTGCGTCCACCGACGAAATTTGCGGCTGTGCGTGGCATTAGTTGCATCAGTCCCCGCGCACCGCTTCTGGAGACCACGGTCGGCTGGAAACGGGATTCAATGGAAATGATTCCATATATAAGCGCCGGGTCCACCACAAACCCACCGCGTGGCGTGAAACGTTGTGGCAGATCGATGGTATGGCCCGGCACAAGTTTACTGGTCTCCATGCGACCGGATGTTTCGGCCGCATCCCCGACCGTGTGTACGATCAGCCCTATGGACCGGCGTGCATTGGTATTTTCCGCATTTACCCAATCCGTGCGCAGTTCGGTCTCGGCCAGGTCCGCACGTCCAACCTGAAGCAGCGCCAAAGCCCGGTGGCCTGCGGGCCGGGCGGAAACCGCATTGACATCCACAACGGTCGGCACACCTGCATCAGCCATCTGCGGACCGTTTTTATTGATGGCACGCCGTGCGAGCACCCCATAAAAGCAGTCCTTGCAACGGGCGCTCTGTACAAGCCAGCGCAAGGCATCCTTCGTATTGCCGATACGCCCGGTTGCGCGGCTTGCCCACCAGGCGGCTGCGCTACGCAGGTCGCGGGAGGCCGTGTCGGCATTCGCGGCCCACGCGAATAAAAGTTGCGCCTGCTGCATCTGCTCCAGCCGCCAGGCCGACAGGCCCGCATAGAACGCGACCTTGCCACTTGTTTCCTTGATGGCGGGTGTAGTCAGGGCCTTGTTGAGAACGACCTGATCCTGCCCCTGTATATAGAGATTTTGCGCATCCGCGGCATTAATGCCCCCGCCGGATGCCCGATTTCCACTGGCAGGGACTTTTATCGGGAATCCCGCCGAGACATCGGCCGGCAGGTCGCTGCGGGATTGCAGCAATGCCTGCATCATCGGCGTGGCCGGGAGGTCCGGGTAATGGGCCAGCCAGTCCCTCAGCATGGGTGTCGTGCAGGTATAGGATGTATGGAGGCACCGTTCAGCAAGGACGGTACCGGTCAGGCTGCCGTCCTTTACCTGTTTCAGCAGGGCATCGGCCTGGTCGAAATTGCCAGCGGACTGATCCGCGAAGGCTGTACGGATACGGGTGGCATCACTGGGAGAAAGCGGATGGAGGAGCGCCGTCTGTCCCTGCTGCATGGCCACTTCATCTGCCCGGGAGCGGCTACCTGTAATATCAGATGCCTGGCAAGATGTTGTTGCCAAAGAAAAAATGGCAATAGAAGCAACGGCAGAAAGAGTTGCCATCCTGTGCTTCAGGGACTGTGAAATATACCGCATGATCATGACCAATAACAGATATTTCAAAATCAAGAAATGCCGGAATTACACTCTGATATCCTGCTCGTGACAGTCCACCGTTCTTCCAGACATGCGTCCGGGATTCTGGCCACGCATCAGTAGTGAGCAGGCCTGTTCCAGGTGGCTTTCCGCAGCGCAGGAAAGGCCGTGCGGCCCCGCATAAGGTCACGCAATGTATCCGGACCCGTTCCATCATGTCATACCCGCATCAGGGCGACCGGGTGCCTCACCAATCGGTTTCGCGCTCCGGCAGTATGGTACCTTATTGTGGAAATCTGGTGGTCATGCCTCGGTCGGGTGGGAATGCTTTGCTGTTTTTTACCATGTCCTGTCATATGAACGCATGACTTCGGTCCGCGGTTTCCGGACTGTCATGTCGTGTGCGTGAAGGGGCGTGGCCTGCCTCTACATGGTCATTCTTCAGCATCATTCCCCATGTCATATCTTCTATTGAACCGTGCCCGGCGCGCAGAAACATAGAAGCGGACAGGGTCAGAGCCTGTCACATACTGAAAATATCTGGTTACAGATATCGTGTTGCATGGTAGAAGCAGGCATTAAAAAATTTTTACTGGGAACTCAGTGTCATTCTCTCGCCGTAGCCTGAGCACTCGCCTGCTTCGTAACTGCTCGTTGCCGCTGTTTTGTGCAATGCTGTTAATGGGGTGTGCAGCAGCGCGTGACCCGGTACCAGACCATGAAAAAATCGGCCGTTATGCTTCTGTAGTACCTTTTTATAAAGCGCTGGATTCATTGCAGGGTGGCCAGGCGACCGAACCTGTGACCGTACTGCAGATTGGGGACAGCCATACCGCCAACGATGCTTTCAGCGACCAGATGCGCACCCTGCTGCAAAAGGATTTCCAGAATGCCGGCAGGGGCTTTCTACAGCCTGGCATTCCATTCCGCTATTACCACCCTGCACAGGTTACGGTTTCTTCTACAGGATGGACGCCTGTCAGTGCGTTCAGCAAAACAGCGACAGGCCCGTGGGGTATCAGTCTGGTCAGGCAGCATGCGGATGCGTCCGCCAGCATGACCATTACCCCGGATGAAGCGGGGGGTGCCGGACGTGGCATGGTGGAGTTCCTCAGCCAGCCGGGTGGCGGTCAGCTTGTCATACAGACGGATGATGGCGGGCGTACGGTTGTTTCAACCGCGTCATCGCAGGATTCTGATTCCATGTGGCTGCGGATGCCCACCACGGCTGATACGCACGCCGTCACGGTCTCCGCCATGGGTGATGGTCCGGTGGATGTCCTGGGCTGGGAAGTGGCGAAAGGAAGCCAGGCAAGGCCCGCGCCGGGAATATTATATTCCAATCTGGGTATTACAGGTTCCACCATAGAAATCCTGAGCCGGGTCGATCCTAAAATACTATCGGAAGAAATGCGGCGTCTGAACCCGCGCCTTCTGATTATTGCCTTTGGCACCAACGAAGGTTTCAATACTTCAACAAATTTCGATACATATTCGGCACGATACGAGCAGATCATACAGACGCTGCATAATGCGGCGCCCATGGCGGGGCTTGTGGTTGTCATGCCGCCCGATGGCGTACGCCAGGAACGACTGCCCCCTTTCACCCGGTCATGTGACAGGCTGGTGTCCACGGGCAGGGGCTTTGCCTCACCGGCCGCCCTCAATACCGTCCGGCAGGCCCAGACTGACGTCGCCCGGCGCAACCACTGGATGCAGTGGGACTGGCGGCAGGCCATGGCGGATACAGCCCACCCGGATGGACGATGCACCATTCTTGTCTGGGGTAACCGCAACCCGCCAATCGCCGCGAAGGACCATGTTCATCTTCTGAAAGCGGGCTATCAACAGACCGCCACGTCATTATACGATGACTTGATGAATGGTTATAAGCTGTGGACGTCACTGAAACATAAAAAATAATGCTTTTTCCAACGCTTGACTTTGCCTTATTCTTTATTGCCGTTGCTGTCATTCTCGCATTGATTGGTGGGCTGTGGGAAATCAAGAAGATCTTTCTGGTTGCTGCAAGCTACGTCTTTTATGCATGCTGGAACTGGCATTTCTGCTTTCTCCTGCTGTTCAGCACGACTGTCAGTTATTCGGTTGGCCTGTTTTTGCCAGAAGAAGACAATCCGCGTTTACGTAAATGGATGGTTGGCGGCGGTATAGCTGTTCAGTTGCTGGTTCTGGCGTTTTTCAAATATTACGATTTCTTTGCGACATCCCTGAATAAGGCGACACGTGATATCGGATGGGGGGAACCTGTTCCGCTTATTGAAATCCTTCTGCCCGTCGCCATTTCATTTTTTACCTTTCATGGCATCAGCTACATTGTTGATGTGTATCGTGGTAAAGTCACGCGGTGCCGTCGTTTTACGGACATGATGCTGTATATGTCCTTTTTTCCGCAGCTTGTGGCCGGACCGATTGTACGTTCTTCCAAATTCCTGCCGCAGCTGGAGCGGCCATCAAGCAATCCTCCCCTCATGGCAACAGCCCTGTTGATGATTACAGGGGGACTTTTCAAGAAAGTTATATTGGCAAGTTATCTGGGAACGCAGCTTGTTGACCCGGTTTTTGCTGATCCTGCCAGTTTTTCCACGCTGGATCTGGTATTCGCCCTTTATGGATTTGCCGTTCAGATATTCTGTGATTTTTCTGGTTATACGGACATTGCCATAGGTCTGGCTGCGCTGCTGGGTTTCGAATTTCCGCAAAACTTCAACCAGCCTTACCGGAGTGCGTCCCTGCGCGATTTCTGGCGGCGGTGGCATATGACGCTATCGTTCTGGCTGCGTGACTATCTCTACATACCGCTTGGCGGTAGTCATCGTGGTGGGGCGCGTACATCCGCCAATCTTCTGATTACCATGCTTCTGGGCGGCCTGTGGCACGGTGCCGCCGTGAAATTTGTCATGTGGGGCGCGTTGCATGGCGGTGGCCTGGTGCTGGAACGCCCTTTTTCCGAGCGTCTGGAAAATAGCCGGGGCATTTTCCGCATCATGGCCGTGCTGCTGACATTTCACTTTGTCTGTCTGACATGGCTGTTTTTCCACGCGGAAGATATGCAAAGCGTCTGGTTTTACCTGCAGTCCATAACACCCCTGAAACTAGGAAGTTTTGCACAGGTCACGCCCTTTACGCTTGGCCTGATCGCTATTGGTATCGGTCTGCATTTTGTGTCCAGGAACATGCCTGAACGTATTGCAGCGTTTCCCGTGGTGCAGCGTGCGCCGGACTGGGCGCTGGCCCTTGCGTTCGGTATCTGTGTGTTAATGATTGATGCCGCAGGACCAAGCGGTGTCGCTCCCTTCATATATTTTCAGTTCTGATGGCCCATTCTTCTTTCCCATCCCCTACGCGTCGTCTGCTCACCATCGTGCTGGTCGCAGCCGCAAGCGGTATAATTTTCGGATCTGGTCCCATCCTTGCCTGGACCGAGCAGTTGCCGGTAACCATGCCGTACCAGTCAACGCTGCAATCTGCGGCGGCACGGTGGAATACCATCGCTGATCGCCTGAAGATGACCACACCATACGATATGGTCCGTAATTCGGAGCGCCAGATCGAAAGTTATCGCTTTGCTCCTGCGCCCGACCAGTAATGGATATGTATTTTTATATTTTAAATAAAAAATTAATGATATAAATTATTAAATACTGTTTTTATTATTAATTAAAAGTAAAACTTTTTGGGTGCCCTCTTGTTTTAAAAAGGTGACGTCTTTCGAAGCTTTTTGGAAAAAGCTTCAGCAAAAACTTTCTTATGATTTCAGGATATGTCTGTATCTGACTTTTAAAACCGTCTTCAAAATCCTTGCGGGTCGGTGGCATGAGACGCTGGCGCGGCCAATACAACGATTGCCGCCGGTTCGCTGGTCGAATAGGCAACCACCCGGTTACGTGATGATCGCAAGCAGTCAGGTCCTGGGGACAAGCAGTATGCTTTATCCTTACTGATGTTCTTGATGCTGGCAGGGGCCACAGGACGCAGGCAGGGTATCGCTGTGTGAAGCCTGCGGAACATCATGCAGGGGTCGATGTATGCCTAAATCGATCATGTTCAGGCCGGTTGTGTGCGGTATCCTGACCGCCTACGCCCTGTGTCTGATTTGGGCAGGGTCAGTTCTGTCCATGTCCTGACGGCTTTCACGCTACGCATGAAGGCACATTGTCCAGACATATCATGCACGTCATTCATGCCCTACGATATGTAACGCTGCACACGTAACTACACCATGCGGAACTGCGCCGCCGGGCGTAGCTAATTAACTGATTTCATACTGGAAAACAGGATATGGCGGAGAGAGTGGGATTCGAACCCACGGTACGCTATTAACGTACACACGCTTTCCAAGCGTGCGCCTTAAGCCGCTCGGCCATCTCTCCAGCCGGTACCGGACTGTATGCCATCCTGTCGGAATGGCGGGGTCCGATGCGTGCGGAACATATCACCAATTTTCATTGGCGCAAGTAGAAAACGCCATGTCCGCACGGCCTGCCACAATTATGATGTGACAGGCCGGGACGGGGGATTACTGGTCCATCTTCAGCGCGGCGAGGAAGGCGCTCTGCGGGATTTCGACCTTGCCAAACTGGCGCATGCGCTTTTTGCCTTCTTTCTGCTTCTCCAGCAGCTTGCGCTTGCGCGAGATGTCGCCGCCATAACATTTCGCCGTCACGTCCTTGGACATGGCGCCAATGGTCTCACGCGCAATGATCCGGCTGCCGATCGCGGCCTGTACCGCAATCTTGAACAGTTGGCGGGGGATCAGTTCCTTCAGCTTGGCGCAGATGGAACGCCCGCGCGTTTCAGCGGCCGAACGGTGGGCGATAAATGACAGGGCATCCACCGGCTCCTGATTGACCAGGATGGAAATGCGCACGAGATCGCTCTCCTCATACCCGTCCATCTGGTAATCGAAGCTGGCATAACCACGCGTGACCGATTTCAGACGGTCGTAGAAGTCGAACACGACCTCGTTCAGCGGCAGGCGATAGACCGCCATGGCGCGGTTGCCGACATAGGTCAGGTCTTCCTGCACGCCGCGCCGTTCGCTGCACAGGGTCAGCACCGCACCAAGGTATTCGTCGGGCACCATGATGGTGGCCTTGATCCACGGTTCCTCGATCTTCTCGATCAGCGACAGGTCGGGCATGTCGGCGGGATTGTGCAGTTCCGCCGTCTCGCCATTGGTCAGCTGCATTTTATAGACGACCGAAGGGGCTGTCGCGATCAGGTCAAGGTCGAATTCGCGGCTGAGGCGTTCCTGGATGATCTCAAGGTGCAGAAGGCCAAGGAACCCGCAGCGGAAGCCGAAGCCAAGGGCGGCGGACGTCTCGGCCTCGTAGTGGAACGATGCGTCATTCAGCCGCAGCTTGGCCAGGCTGTCACGCAGCTTTTCAAAATCATCGGCCACGATGGGGTACATGCCGCACCACACCACGGGAATGGAGGGCTTGAAACCTGCCAGTGGTGCATCGGCGGGGCGACGGTCATCGGTAATGGTGTCGCCCACGTTGGTGTCGGCCACGGTCTTGATGGCGGCGTTGATATAGCCGATCTCACCCGGGCCCAGTTCGTCCACGTTGGTCATGCGCGGGGCGAACACACCCACCTGATCCACCTGGTGGACCACGCCGGTGGACATCATGCGGATGCGCATGCCGCGCTTGAGCCGCCCTTCCTTCACGCGCACCAGCGTGATGACGCCCAGGTACGGGTCATACCAGCTATCAACCAGCAGCGCCTTGAGCGGGGCCCCGGCATCGCCGGTGGGCGGCGGCAGGCGCTTGACCAGCGCTTCCAGAACGGCCTCGATATTCAGGCCGGTCTTGGCCGAGACCTCGACGGCATCCTCGGCGTCAATGCCCACCACTTCCTCGATCTGTTCCTTCACGCGGGGGCAGTCGGCGGCAGGCAGGTCGACCTTGTTCAGGACCGGCACGATTTCATGATTGGCGTCGATGGCCTGATACACATTGGCCAGCGTCTGCGCTTCCACACCCTGTGACGCATCGACCACCAGCAGCGACCCCTCGCACGCGGCAAGCGACCGGCTGACCTCATACGCAAAGTCCACATGGCCCGGCGTGTCCATAAGGTTCAGGACATAGGTCTTGCCATCTTCGGCCGGGTAGGACAGGCGCACGGTCTGCGCCTTGATGGTGATGCCACGTTCACGTTCCAGATCCATGTTATCCAGAACCTGGTTGGTCATTTCCCGCTGTGTCAGCGCGCCGCAGGCCTGGATCAGGCGGTCGGCCAGGGTGGATTTCCCATGGTCGATATGCGCGATGATCGAGAAATTGCGGATCAGGGAGAGGGGCGTGTCGGTCATGGCCGAGACATAGTGTAAATCGGGAAGAAAGTCAGCCGCTACCTGTCACGATAACACGGAAAATATCACCTTCCGCATACAATGTTACATGCAGGCCATCGTGATGCGGTGGATGCGGGTTGCGCCATCAAGGATGATTTCCTCCCCCTCGATCGCGGCCAGTCCCTTTATGCGCACCAGTTCATGCAGCGGGGCGGTCACGGGCGCGTCGTGCCAGCGTTCGTCCACCAGCCCGCAGCATGACGTGCCCTGCGGGGTATGAAGCAGGACACGGTCATTGACCCGGATCGCGGCGGTAGGGGAAATGACCAGCGTGCCGCCCTTGCGAAAGATCGGTTCCATGGTGTCGCAATCCACATGCACGGCATAGGAATGGTGGTCGGCCATGCCGTGGAATTCCCATTTTTCCCACCGTTCCCCATCAGGTAGTCCGGTTTCGTCAAACAGTTCGGGGTGGGCAAGCTGCGAGAAGGGGGCGATCTTGAGGTGGGAATGATGGGCCTTGCTCGACACTTCGGGGTCATGGTGACCTGACAGCAGGCGACTGAACCCTTCAAACGAAATGCCGGTGGCCGACAGCGTGCGCGCCAGACTTTCCGTGCCGGGCCAGCGGGGACGGCCCGATGGCGTGATCCGTTTGGAGGGATTGAAGGTCGTGCTGTCCAGTCCCGCCGCCCGCGCGAGGCCGGAAGGGGTCAGCCCCCGTTCGGCGGCCAGCCGGTCGATGGCGCGCCAGATATCGTCATGGCTGATCATGTGGGTAATTTCAGTATTTCGGTCCGGTGGCGCGCATGGCCCGCCCCGGTCAGGGTGAAGCGGTCATTCCCTGCGCTGCACGCCAGCCCCATATGGCTGAGCCGCTTCAGGCAGGGTGCATCGGGCACGTTGGCCGGGCGGCCGGCATGGCCGCTCAGTTTCAGGCGGTGCAGGGCCGAACGGCAGCATGTTTCAAGATAAGGTTCATTCCACATGGGACAGGGACCGCCAAGGAACAGGTATGCGCACCGCCACCTTTTCACGACGGACCATGACCGGGGGTTCAGGCATGGGCGCGTGCGCTTGTCCGTGTCACATAGTGGCATTATTACGGCATGTCCACCATGCGTGGCGGCCTTGCCTGCGCCAGTACGAAGGGTGACATGTGTTCCATGCGCTAGGCATTGGCGAATTGATTACTATATTCAGGTATGAAGCTGGTGCACTGTCATATTCCTGACCAAGATATGGTCTATGACTTTTGTAAAGTTCATGTAGAAAACAATTGTTCCAAGGTTCTGGTGATGAAATTCCATAAATATCTTCTTGCCCTGTCCCTGGCTGGTGCAACTGTCGGGGGATCTGTGGGGGCCATGGCGTCTGATTGCGACAATGGCCAGGATACCCCCAAGTGGGACCTGCTGGGCCGTGCGGCGCAGGCGGGTAACTGCGCCGATAGCCGCCTGCGGGACCGTCAGCAGAACCTCAAGCAGGATTACGACAACAGGGTGAATAGCCTGCATGACAACACGGTTGGCCGCTGGGATAACGCCCGTGATGCCGAAAAGCAGAAGCTGGAGGATGCGCGCAGCCGCGTTGACGACAAGATCCAGAATGGCCGCGACCGTCTGGATGCGATTCGCAATGCTCCGAAAAACCGCCTGGACAACCTGCGCGACGCTGGCAGCGCGGAACGCCAGCGCTGGGATGATCTGAAAAGCCAGACCAATTCCAGTGTCAATAATTTCCTGGGCGGTGGAAATAACAATTAAAGTATTGAAAAATATGGTTTAATCGGCAAAGTCCATGTCGACCGGCCAGATTTTTTCAGGGTCCGTTCCCATAAGGGGACGGACCTTTTTTGTCAGGGGGAGGTGCTGATGCGCAAATGGAAGGCGTGTCTCTTCCGCACCGTGACATCAAGCCGTGGGGCAACCTCGACAAGGTAGAGGTCATCGTGCGGTACGGTCCATGACTGCATGGTTCCGGCATGGTCCGGATGGGGGTCGATCACCCGCATTTCCAGCCCGTTATCGGGTGTATCCAGCCGCGCCGTCACCCGCTCTCCCTGTTGCAGGCCGATGCGATAGACGCATGTTCCCCCCGGTTCCAGCATGCCCTGCCAGTCCAGCCGCCCGCCCGGTGACAGGTCCTGTGGCCTGTTACACAGCGGCGGGACGGTATCAAGGTTTTCAATCAGGGTTCGCACATCGGCGGGCTTGGTCAGCGCGACAGGCCCGGTTGTGTAAAGTGCCAGCGTGCCGGGGTTCAGGATACCAACCGTCATGTTGCGTCCCGCCCGGTCAACCAGCAGCCAGGCTATGCTGCTGCCGCCTTCATGCCGCCGGTTTCCCGTGATGAACAGGGTATCGCCCGCGGCCTCCAGCGGGCCGGCGACTTCCATGTTCTGTATGAAGCTGCCGTACCGTGCCCCCAGTTCCTGTTTCACGATGGTGGCCAGCGGCCCTTTTTCAAACAGGTGGGTATCCGGTGCGTAATGTCCGGTGGCGGCAGCCAGTTCATGGCCCAATGCGGTATCGGAATCCGCATGGGCCGGGACTGCGGTCAGCAGCGCCAGAAGACTGAACAGGCACAGGCTGGCATGGCGGGAGGTGAGCACGGCAGGCCCCTTCCTGTCAGGGTCATGAAAACAGACATGCCCGGCTGAACCGGGCATGAAGGAAACACAGCGTGTCTGGGCAGGGGCGTGCCGCGTTTACGAACGCGGACGCTTGCGTGAGGACGCGCCACCGCGCGGCGGCCCGCCAAACCCGCCACCTGGGCGGCCACCACCGGGCTTGCGCCCGAACGGACGCCCGCCACGCGGCGGCGGCCCACTGCGGCGCGCGCCACCGCCAGCCGGTGCGCTGGCGGGTGTGATCTGCACTTCGTCATTCTCGATCGCGGCAATGCACGAACGGAATTTCTCGGTCGAATCCGGGGTGATCTCGAACAGGGTCTGGTTATCGTTGATGCGGATCGCACCGATCTCCGCCTTGCGCACGCCGCCAAGGCGACAGATCAGCGGGATCAGCCACTTGGGATCAGCCTTTTCCTGCCGGCCCACATTCATGGCGAACCATGCGCCCGGTTCGGCGCTGGCGTAGCTGTCACGGGTGGGGCGGGGACCGTCACGCTCACTACGCTCACTACGCTCACGCGGGGGGCGCGGGGCATCGGGCGTGATGTGGCGCACGTTTTCCGGCGCGGGCAGGCGGGCGCGGTACATCTGCAGCAGGGCAGCGGCAAGCTGTTCACTGGTGCGGCCTTCAACCAGCTGGCCAACCAGTTCCTTGTCCGCTTCGGCCACGTCCTCGTTCAGGGCGGGATCGGCCAGCAGGCGCTTGGCATCATTGGCGCGGATATCGGCCGCCGTCGGCACGCCGGACCATGTGGCCGTGATCTTGGCCCCCTGCATCAGGCGTTCGGCACGGCGGCGCTGCGACATGGGCACCATCAGCACGCACACGCCCTTGCGCCCCGCGCGGCCCGTACGGCCCGAACGGTGCAGCAGAGTGGCCGGATCGGTCGGCAGGGTCGCGTGGATCACCAGCGCCAGTGCCGGGATGTCGATGCCACGGGCGGCCACGTCGGTTGCGACACACACATTGGCCTGGCCCTTGCGCAGGCTGTCGATGGCGCGCGTCCGTTCGTTCTGGCCCAGTTCACCCGACAGGGCGACGGAAGAAAAGCCGCGTTCGACCAGTGCCGCCTGCATGTGGCGCACCATTTCACGCGTGGCGCAGAACACCATGGTGGTCTGGCTGTCGGTATAGCGCAGCACGTTGACCACGGCGGGGATCAGTTCGCGCGCATCGGCCACGATGGCGCGGTATTCGATATCGGCGTGCTGCTTGGCGCCCGACAGGGTATCGATGCGCACGGCGTCGTTCTGGTAACGGCGTGCAAGCGACGCGATTTCCTTGGCGATGGTGGCCGAGAACAGCAGCGTGCGCCGTGTCTTGGGCATGGCGTCAAGAAGCTGCTCAAGTTCGTCACGGAAGCCGAGGTCAAGCATCTCGTCCGCTTCATCCAGCACGACCACGCGCAGCTGGGACATGTCCAGACGTCCACGCGACTGGTGATCGCACAGCCGTCCCGGCGTGCCGACTACGATATGCGCGCCCATCTGCAGCGCACGCGCTTCACGCCGCGCGTCCATGCCGCCAATGCACGATACGATGCGCCCGCCCGCGGGCGCATACAGCCACGTCAGTTCACGCGTGACCTGCATGGCCAGTTCGCGTGTCGGCGCGATGATGACGGCCAGCGGCGGACCCGCCGGGCCAAAACGTTCGGCCCCACCCAGCAGGGTATCGGCCATGGCCAGCCCGAAGGCGACGGTCTTGCCCGACCCGGTCTGGGCGGAAACAAGCAGGTCGCGCCCTTCGGCGGCGACATCCAGCACGGCTGTCTGGACGGGGGTGGGGTTATCGTACCCACGCTCGTCCAGCGCGCGTTGCAGGGCGGGGTGGGTTTCGGGAAACGGCATGTATCGGGCAATCCGGACAAAAACATGAAGAACATGGGCGACGCAGGAAGGAAACTGGCCGCCGGCCCGTGTTCATGCGTCAGGGAGAAGGCCGGTGCATAAAGAATGATTGCCCCAAAAGCCAGAATTAATAATGGCCGGGGCATTTTTGCAGCGGTCGTGAATACCCTTCCGGTGGGGATCGGGGGCATTTTCCACCTGCATGGAGGGCCGTGCCCTTTCGGCGGTTGCCGTAAGGCGGGTCAGGACATGCAGGCAGTCATGACATCAGTAGCATACGCACCTGTGGCCGTCATCCCCACCCTGGGCCAGGCATGGTCAGGGCACCAGGACTGCGGCCCCTTCAAAGCGGCCATGGCGCAGGTCATCCAGCGCCCTGTTCGCCTCTTTCAGCGGGTACGGGGTGGTCGTGGTGCGTATGCCCACGCGGGGCACCAGTTCAAGGAAGTCGATGCCGTCCTGCCTTGTGAGGTTCGCGACCGAGACGATCTGGCGTTCCTCCCACAGCAGGTCATAGGAAAAGGCCGGGATTTCACTCATGTGGATGCCCGCGCAGACCACGCGCCCCGCCTTGTGCACGGCTTTCAGCGCCGCGGGCACCAGCGCGCCCACGGGGGCGAAGATAATGGTGGCGTCCAGCTGTTCGGGTGGCGCTTCATCCGACCCGCCAGCCCAGACGCAGCCCAGCGAGCGGGCGAAGTCCTGCGTTTTCGTGTCTCCGGGACGGGTGAAGGCATAGACCGACCGTCCCTGCCACACCGCCACCTGGGCTATGATGTGGGCCGCCGCCCCGAAACCGTACAGCCCGATGCTGCGCGCCTCCTTGCCCGCCATGACCAGAGACCGCCAGCCGATCAGCCCCGCGCACAGCAGCGGGGCAGTCGCCACGTCGTCATCGCCATCGGGCAGGGGAAAGGTGAAATGCGCATCCGCCACCGCCATGGTGGCATAGCCGCCATCGCGCGTGTAGCCGGTGAACAGCGGGTGGTCACACAGGTTTTCGTGGTCCGTTTCGCAGTAATGGCAGCAGCCGCAGGTATGGCCCAGCCACGGGATGCCCACGCGCTGGCCCATGTGCAGCCCTTCCACATTTGGGCCGATCGCGTCGATCCGGCCCACGATTTCGTGTCCCGGCGTCAGCGGATGGCCGGGAAAGGGCAGGTCGGCATCCACCACATGCAGGTCGGTGCGGCATACGCCACAGGCCCCCACCTTGACGCGGATCTGTCCCGGTCCCGGCGTGGGATCGGGCAGTTCGGTCCATTGCAGGGGGGTATGGGGGGCAAGCAGTCGCATTGCGTACATGGGGTCCGCTCCTTGGCTGTCAGGCTGCGGCCTGCGGGCCGCCAGTCATCATGCTACGCTACCATGTCCGGGTGCCCGCACGGCATGACATGTATCATCATGCCGATCACGACCCGGCGCGGTAGGGGGTCATGGCGTCCAGTGCGGGCAGTTCCGCCATGATGGCGGCGCGTTCATGATGCAGGAACTCCGCCACGGCCTCACGCAGGCCGGGATGGCTGATCCAGTGGACGGAATGGGTCCGGCAGGGGCGATAGCCGCGTTGCAGCTTGTGTTCGCCCTGCGCGCCCGCCTCCACCCGTTTCAGCCCGTGGGCAATGGCGAAGTCGATGGCGCGGTAATAGCACAGCTCGAAATGCAGGAAGGGCCAGTCCCCCTCCAGCCGTCCCCAGTTGCGGCCATACAGCGTATCACGCCCCATGAGGTTGAGCGCGCCCGCCACCGGCACGCCGTCGCGTTTTGCAACCATAAGCACCACCCGATCCCCCAGCCGTTGTGATAGCAGTGGGAAAAAACCGGGCTGCAGATAGGCACTGCCCCATTTGCGGTCCACGGTGGATAGGTAGAACTGATGGAAGTCATGCCACAGCGCGTCGGTGATCTCGCTGCCGCGATAGGTATGGAAGGTCAGGCCGCAGGCATTGGCGTCACGCCGTTCGCGGCGGATGGCCTTGCGCTTGCGTGAGGCGAGGGTGTCCAGAAAATCATCGAAACTGGTGTAATCGCAGTTGTCCCAGTGGTACTGCACCCCAAGGCGCTGCAGCCAGCCGGTCTGCCCCAGCAGGTCATATTCATGCTGCGTGCAGAACGTGACATGGACCGATGACAGGTCCAGTTCCCCACAGGCCTGCCGCAGCGCGCGGCCTGCAAGCTGGCGCAGCACATCGGCATCCGGCGCGTCCCGGTGCACCAGTAGGCGCGGCCCCGGCACGGGGGAGAACGGGACCGCCACCTGCAATTTGGGATAGTACTGCCCGCCCGCCTGCATGAAGGCCTGCGCCCATTGCTGGTCGAACACGTATTCGCCGTAGGAATGGCCCTTGGCATACAGGGGGGCTGCCGCCAGCAGGCGGCCGGTGTCATCGCGCAGGGCAAGGTGCTGGGGCATCCAGCCGGTCTGTGGCCCGGTGGACCCGCTATCCTCCAGCGCGGACAGGAAGGCATGGCTGACAAACGGGTTGTCATCACCCGCGCAGTCATCCCATTCATGGGGCGGGATTTCGGCAATCCTGCGGTGCAGGATCATGGTGGTGCCGGTCATGACGGGCGCGCCAGTGGAAAAACCGCGTGGGGCGTTGGGGTCATGACAGGCTCCCTTTTTCTGTGGTGGGGCTTTGCCTCAGCCTATTTCGAACAGGCCTTCCACTTCAACCGCCGAATCGAGTGGCAGCGACGGCACGCCCACGGTGGAGCGCGCATGACGGCCCGCGTCACCAAATACAGCCACCGCCAGGTCGGATGCGCCATTCATGACGGCGGCATGCTGCGTGAAGTCCGGCGTGCAGGCAATGAAGCCGCCCAGACGGACAACGCGCTTCACGCGCGACAGGTCGCCAATCGCGGCCTTCACCTGCGCGATCACGTTGACCATGCTGTAGCGTGCGGCCTCGACCGCCAGTTCCACGGCAACGCTGTCACCCAGCTTGCCCGTGGTCAGCAGCTTGCCATCGACCAGCGGCAGCTGTCCCGATACCACCAGCGAGGAGCCGCTGATGACGGCCGCGACGTAATTCGCCACCGGCGCGGCCGGGGTGGGCAGGACAATGCCAAGCTGCTTTAGACGCTGTTCGGGAGTGGTGTCGGGCATCGGGTCATCCTCTGTCATCAGGGGCGGGAAAGCAGGGCCGTCGCGTTATCCGACCAGCCGCAGCCTGCGCCGCCGGGGGGGTGTGTCATCGCCATCGTCATTGCCGGATTCCGGCAGGTCCAGCGGCAGCATGGGGGCGGGACTGTCCGCCATCATGTCCTCATGCGGGGCGTCGGGCAGCCTGCGGCCCAGATAGGCGTCGGACAGCGCCCGGAAGGCATAGTCCAGCATGGATGTCGCGTATGATGCAACCGGGTCGCCCTCCACCGTGCCGGCAGGGCCGAAATGGGTGTAGGCAAATGCCTCGACATAGCTTTCCAGCGGTGCGCCGTACTGCAGGCCGATGCTGACCGCCTGTCCCAGCGTATCCATAAGGCCGCGTACCATCGGGCTTTCGCGCGTGGGCGTCAGGCTGATTTCGCCCAGTGACCCGTCGGCATATTCCCCCGTGCGCAGGAACAGGCGGTGGCCGCCCACGCTGGCCTTCTGGGTAAAGCCGCCATGGCGCGCGGGCAGGGGACGGCGTGCGCCACGTTCCAGTCCCGCGCGGGTGGCCAGCGTGTCGCGCGTGGCGTCGGGACGGGCGGGCACGCGATCCACGAAGCCGCTCAGCGCGCGATGCATGGCCTGATGGGATGCAGCGCCCGGCAGCGGCAGCACGGTGTCCCCCGCCAGTGTCGCGGCAAAGGCCGCTTCCAGCGTCAGCCCCCGGCAGGCAAGGCGTGCCAGCGTGCTGGTGGCCAGCCGCCCGTCGGCGCGCAACGGGGAAAAGACCGGGGCCAGCCCGCATGATTCCACCCCCAGCAATGCATCGATCGGGCCGGGCGTGGAAAATCCGGTTTCGACGCGGGCGGCGGGGTGATCAGTCTCGACCGCGGCTTCCTGCCATACCGCACGCGCGATCTGGCTGACACCGGGCAGGATGCTGCGCACGGGCGGCAGGGGCATGGCGTCCGCCCCCTCGCCGGAATGGGCGACAAGGGTGGCCAGCGCCACGATACTGCATGCCGCGTCGCGCCCAGCCTCGCTGTCATAATCCAGCCCCAGCCCCGCAAGGCAGGCATCGAGGTTGGTCAGCAGGATGGCGCCCGCCATGGGTGGACGTTCGCGGGGTTCGACCGCGGCGGGGGCAGGGACGGCCCGCAGGTGTGGCATGGCCTGCCCTGATGGGTCGGGCAGCGGCAGTTCGCCATTGCGCATATGCATCTTCTGCCGTGCCACCGCGCGCAGTACGCGGGCCAGCAGGCGCAGGGCCGCGACAAAATCGGTGGCCATGAAACCGTTATCAGCTTCGACAAAGGCCGCAAGGTTGACCACGAAGGCGGGCCTGCGGTCATGGTGGCCATGCCACAGGCTTTCCGCAGGGGCCGCCTGCCGCATAAGCAGCAGGCACGACAGCGTGCGCGCGATGGGGCGGACCGTGGGGCCGGCCACCTCGCCCGTACACAGGTCGTCTATCCATCGCGCCGCCTCGACCGGCAGGCTGGCGGGACCATGGCCGGGCGTCAGCTGGGCCAGGGCCTCGGCTGCCGTGTCATCCCAGTCGGCGGGCAGGGTAACGGAACGTGGCGCGTCGTCGGGATCCGCTGCGGCCTCTACGGTCCGCATGCGCACGCCGTTCCAGTGGCTTCGTGCTGTCATGCCTTCCGTTTTACCGGCACGGGCAGGGCTGGCGGAACCCGTCTGGACCGGAGTCGCAACTATACATTCCACTGGATACCGTGGATATGGGGGATAAGTACGCACCCTCCCGAACCGGGTGCGGATCGTGCCATGCATGCGGCGTGCGGCGGCGGTCGAGTCCCGTCACCGGGTGGTGTTGTCCCGGCCCGGAAGGTCCGGAAGGCCGGTACGCGCGCGGGCGCGAAGTGCCGCCGCCATGCCCGCCCGCCCTGATCCCGCAGATGTGACGGTTGGTCGCGCATATGCGCGTGGACCGCGCGCGTGCGGGCGGACTAGGCTTCGGTCATGGCAAATTTAGGCACCCGTATCTATACGCATTTCAGGGGGCGGCTGGTCGGCAGGGACGCTGATGGCCGATCCTATTATGAGGCCCGGACTCCCAACCGTACCGGTGGCGGGGAAAAGCGGCATGAACGCTGGGTCATCTATCGTAAGGGGGAGGATGCATCCGCCGTTCCGCCCGAATGGTGGGGCTGGCTGCATCATATGGAGGATGCGCCCCTGCCCGAAAGCGCGCGCCAGCCATGGCAGCAGCCGTGGCAGCCCAACCAGACCGGGACCGTAGCGGCATATCACCCCCCCGGCAGCGACCTGCGCGGTGGGCAGCGGGCTTCAACTACCAGCGATTATGAGGCATGGTACCCCGAGGGATGAAACCGGTGGCGTAACCTGCTAGGGTACGCGCCATTGGATATTGGGGAAGCTTTGCCAACATGGTTGCTGCTGTTTCAGGCCGGGCGGTCCGCCAGCCCGCGGAACTCCTTGCCGGATTTGCCGTGCTGGCCGTGCTGGCGGGGCTTCTGGCCTATGCCGTGCTGGACAAGGGGCGGCCGCATGAATCCGGTTATCGCCTGAACGCGGGTTTTGCCCATATCGACGGTCTGTCCGTGGGTTCGGATGTCAGGCTGGCCGGTATCACGGTCGGGCAGGTGGTCGATGAGCATGTTGACCCGAAAACCTTTGCAGCCCAGGTCACCTTTACCGTGCGGCCCGACATTAAGTTGCCCGATGATACGGCGGCGATCATTACCAGCGACAGCCTGCTGGGGGGCAAGTACATCGCCCTGTCCCCCGGTGGGGATGAAAAGATGCTGGCCCCCGGCGGCACGATCGGTGAGACACAGGGTGCGATCAGTCTGGAACAGTTGCTGAGCAAGTTCATCTTCTCCGTGACCGATACGCTGACCAAGGCCCGGCAGGACAAGGCCCAGGCGTCCCAGCCTGCTGCTCCGGCCCCCGTGGGTGGAGAAACCCCATGACCCATGACGGAAACGCCAGTACGGGCATGCCGGCGGTCTGGCCGCAACCCGATGGCACGCCAGTGTCATGTCGTGACAAATTACTGATATTGCAGGAAAATTATACTGAATTGCAGGGTATTCTCCGTGATGCGTTCGAGGACGCAATCCTGATGGGCGTGGATGAGGCGGCGATGCGCCGGATCCTGCTCGATCTTGTGGGCAGCCTGCGGAGCCCGAAAGCATGAGGCGCCTGCTGCGGTGCCTGCCCGCCGCCCTGCTTGCCAGCCTGCCCGCCTGTGCCCATGCGGCGGAATGGCTGGCCCCGCCCGCTATGTATCCCCCCGATACGTGGCAGGGGCGTACTATTGCCACGGTACGGGTGCTGGACAAGCTCGATGCCCATATCCAGATGCTCGATATCCCTACCGGGCAGGACGTATCGTATAAAAGCCTGACGCTGCATGCCACGTCATGCCTGCAGCGCCCGCCCACCCTGCCTGCGGACAGCGCCGCCTGGCTGGAGGTGCATGATGCGCATGAAGGCATGGCGCCCTTTCAGGGCTGGATGGCCGTAGCCGAACCCGCGAATGGCGTGTTCCAGAATCCGCTGTATGACGTGCAGCTTGCCGGTTGCAGCGGGGATGCGGTCGCCCCCGTGCCACCGCCGCTGGCGGTTGCCGCCGTGCCGCAGCCCGGTGCGGATGGCAGTCCGGTCCCGGTGGCCGGGCCCATCCCGTCGCTCATGCCTGCTACGGGCGGCACTGACGCGCCACAGTCCCTTTCCCCCACGCAGGCCCCCACAACGGCAGTTGCCCCGGTATCCCCGCCACTGCCGGCCCGACCGCCTGCTGATCCTGCGGATGAGGGGGCAGCCCCGCTAATGCTGCATTAGATAATAGTTTAATTTGTATCGTATCAATGCTGTCGGCCTGTCCGGTGCGGTTCCGGGCTTGCGTATTCCCCAGCTTTGCCGGAGGCTAGATTCACCATGAGCAAGATACCTTCCCTTCCTTCGCTCGATCGGCTGCCCCCGCCTGCCCGCGCGGCATTCCTGCTGGATTTCGATGGGACACTGGTTGATATCGCGCCTACGCCTGAATCCGTTGTGGTGGTGCCCGGCCTGCTTGATACGCTGAAGCGCCTGCGTGACAAATGCGGGAATGCGCTGGCCGTGATTTCGGGGCGACCCATTGACCAGATTGACCATTTTCTGGGGGATGTGCCCTATGCCGTGGCGGGTGAACATGGCATCGCCATCCGGCACGCGCCGGGCCAGGCCATTGAACGTGCCCCCCTGCCGCCGGTGCCCGCTGCATGGCTGGAACAGGCCGACCGGCTGGCGCAGGCCCATCCCGGCGTACGGATCGAACGCAAGAAGGCAGGGCTGGTGCTGCATTACCGCGGCGCGCCCGACGCAGGGGAAGCATTGGGCAAGGTGGCGGATGGCTGGGTTGGCGCAACAGGCGGTGCCTTTCATGTGCAGGCCGCCAAGATGGCATGGGAAATCCGCCCTGCGGGCATAGACAAGGGGCATGCGGTGGAAGTGCTCATGCAAAGCGCGCCCTTTGCCGGGCGGTCCCCCATTTTCGTTGGCGATGATGTTACGGATGAGGATGGCATCCGCATGGCGGTACATCTGGGTGGGGTCGGGTTCCGCATTCCTGCCGATTTCCCCGATCCCGCCGCCTTTCGCGGCTGGCTTGCGCAACTGGCACAGGGAGGCAGGGACGCATGGGGCGACTGATTATTGTTTCCAACCGCGTCCCGTCCCCGCGTGAACGCAGCCAGCCCGCCGGTGGCCTGGCCGTTGGCCTGAAAGATGCGCTGCGCGAAGGGGAATCGCTGTGGTTCGGCTGGTCAGGCAAGCAGGTGCAGCTTCATGGTGGCGACCCCGTGCCCCGGCTGGATCAGGTTGATAACGTAACCTACGCCACCATTGACCTGACCCCGCTGCAGTACGAGGGGTTTTACCAGAATTTCTCCAACGGTATCCTGTGGCCGCTGTTCCATTACCGCGTGGGATTGATGAATTATTCCCGCACGGACTGGGAAACCTACCTTGCGGTCAACGCCATGTTCGCACGCACGCTGCTGCCGCTGCTGCGGCCCGATGATGTGATATGGGTGCATGATTATCACCTGTTCCCGCTGGGGCAGGCGCTGCGGGATCTGGGGGTGAAGTGCCGGATCGGTTTCTTCCTGCATATTCCCTTTCCACCATGGAGCCTGGTGCGCTCACTGCCCGGCGCGGAACTGCTGCTGGAAGACATGCAGAGCTACGATCTGGTGGGTGTGCAGACCCCCGAGGATGCCGAGAACCTGAATCATTCGCTAAAGGTCAACGGCCTGCCGCCGCGTGGGCAGGCGTTTCCCATTGGCATTGATCCCGATGAATTCCGCGCGCAGGCTGAAAAAAGCATGCAGGGGCCGGAGATCGAGCGGCTGGAAGGCAGCCTGCGGGGTGCGAAACTGGTTCTGGGCGTGGACCGGCTGGATTATTCCAAGGGCCTGCCCGAACGCTTTCGCGGGTATGAGGCACTGCTGGCCCGCTACCCTGAACACCGGGGCAAGGTGACGTTCCTGCAGGTCGCCCCGATTTCGCGCGGTAGTGTCGAGGAATATCGCCAGCTGCGTCGCCAGCTGGATGAACTGACCGGACGGATCAACGGGGCCTATTCCGAATTTGACTGGACGCCCATCCGCTACATCACCCGCCCGCTGCCGCGGGAGGTCCTGGCCGGGTTCTACCGCCGGGCGGAAGCCGCGCTGATTACGCCCCTGCGCGATGGCATGAACCTTGTGGCCAAGGAATATGTTGCGGCGCAGGACCCGGCTGATCCGGGGGTGCTGATCCTGTCGCATTTCGCGGGGGCCGCGCCGGAAATGGACGAAGGGATCCTGGTCAATCCGTATGACCCTGACGAGATTGCCGACGCCCTGCATGAAGCACTGACAATGGGCCTTGCGGAACGGCGCACGCGCTGGCAGGCCCTTGAACGGGAAGTCAGCAGCACGACAGCCGTAAGCTGGGCCGCTGATTTCATGCATGCGCTGCAGACCGCACCCGTTGTGGACCGATCGTAACCAGCCATGCGTTCAACTGCTTTATTGATGGTGCTGGCAGGTCTTGCGGCACTTGGTGTGGCGTGGTGGAGCCAAAACACACTTGGTCACGTACCCTGCGGGCTATGCCTGTGGGAACGCTGGCCTTATCGTATCCTGATCGTGCTGGGGGGGCTGGCCGCCATTCTGCCGCGTGATATGGCACGCGGCATGCTGTGGCTGTGCATGCCTGTGCTGCTGTGCGCGTTCGGGCTGTCGGCGGTGCATGTAGGGGTGGAGCAGGGCTGGTGGGCCAGCCCGCTGCCTGAATGTCGTGCGCCGACATTCCATGGCGGCAGTTTTGCCGAACGCCTGGCCTCCATGCCGCGCCGCCCGGCCAAGCCGTGCGACGCGGCAACCTATCTGGTGCCCGGCGTGCCAGTATCCATGGCCATGATGGACGGGATCTATGCCCTTGCGCTGATCCCGCTCGTGCGCGGGGGATTGCGGATCAGGGCGAAGTTCCGCGGCCGCGGCCGAAAAACAATCCAAGGATGAACAGGACGATAAAGACGAAGAACAGCACCTTGCCAAAATAGGCAAAGGTGTCAGATATGCCGCCGAAGCCAAAGACCGCGGCGATCAGGGCCAGGACAAGGAATGTGATGGTCCAGCGTAACAGGTCCATGATTCGGTTCCTTCCAATCGTTGTTGTGACAGACGCGGGCATGCCATCCGCTCTATAACAATGCGCCAGATGGCAACCGGTTCACCGGGGTCGTGATTTTGGCTTTGGCGACAGGGATACAGGATATGACAGCAGCCAGTGGCACGGCCGGATTTTACGCTTTGTACACCCATGGGTTCGCACGTGTGGCCGCGTGTACGCTGCCGGTCGTGCTGGCTGATCCCATGGAAAACGCGCGCCGCACGCATGACGGTATCCGTGCCTGTCATGACGCGGGGGCAGTGGTCGCGGTTTTTCCTGAACTGGGGCTGTCCGGTTATGCGATCGAGGACCTGCGCCAGCAGGATGTGCTGCTGGACCGCGTGGGGGATGCCATCACGTGGCTTGCCGCGCAGACGGCGGGCCTGCGGCCGCTGGTGCTGGTGGGCGCGCCGGTCGTATGGGGGAATGCGCTGTATAACTGCGCCATAGCCCTGCATGATGGGCGGATTGTCGGCGTCATTCCGAAATCCTATCTACCCAATTACCGGGAATTTTACGAAGCCCGGCAGTTTAGCGCGGGCGCCGGACTGCGGGGAGGTCATGTCACGCTTGGTGGCCATGACGTGCCATTTGGCACCGACCTGCTGTTTCGTGCCCGCGCCGTACCGGGTCTGGTTGTAGCCGCCGAAATCTGTGAGGACATGTGGGTGCCCCAGTCACCGGGCATTCAGGCGGCCCTTGCCGGGGCTACGGTCATCGCCAACCTGTCGGCATCCAATATCACCGTGGGCAAGGCGCGTACGCGTACGCTGCTGTGCCAGTCTCATTCCGCGCGGTGTATATGTGCCTATGTCTATGCTGCGGCGGGAGAGGGGGAATCAACCACCGATGTGGCATGGGACGGACAGACCTCCATTTTCGAAAATGGTGCGATCCTGGCGGAAAGTGCGCGTTTCCCGTCCGGTCTGGTCACGCTGACGGCGGATGTGGACCTTGACCTGCTGCGGCAGGAACGCCTGCGCATGGGCAGCTTTGCCGATAACCGCGCCCATGCAGGGGCGCAGGACTGGCGCTGGATCGACCTTGCCCTGACGCCACCGGCCGACGATATCGGCCTGCGGCGCGCCATTCCCCGTTTTCCCTTCGTGCCCAGTGATCCAGCCGTACTGGATCAGGACTGTTACGAGGCCTTTACCATACAGGTCACGGCCCTGAAGCGACGGTTGCTGGCGTCACGGGCGAAAACGCTGGTCATTGGCGTCTCGGGTGGTCTGGATTCCACCCATGCCCTGCTGGTGGCGGCACGGGCGGCGGATGAAAGCGGGCTGGGACGGCAGGCGGTGCTGGGCTACACCATGCCCGGTTTTGGCACCAGCAGCGACACGCGTGGCAATGCGCATGAACTGATGGCGGCGCTGGGCATACAGGCGCGAGAGATCGATATTCGTCCCGCGGCAAAGCTTATGCTGGAACAGATGGGGCACCCCTTCGCCGCGGGGAAGGACGTGTATGATGTCACGTTTGAAAATGTGCAGGCCGGGCTCAGGACGGACTTCCTGTTCCGGCTGGCCAACCAGTCGGGTGGGATCGTGATCGGCACGGGAGACCTGTCGGAACTGGCGCTGGGGTGGTGTACCTATGGCGTGGGTGACCAGATGGCGCATTACAACGTCAATTCCGGCCTGCCGAAAACACTGATCCAGCATCTGATCCGTTGGGTCATGGCCAATGGGCAGGAGCAGGCACGGACCTGTGCGGTGCTGGATGCCATCCTGTCCACCGAGATCTCGCCCGAACTGGTGCCCGCTACGGCCACGCAGGCGGTGCAGAGCACGGAGTCACTGATCGGGCCATACGCATTGCAGGATTTTACCCTGTTCCATGTGCTGCGCTATGGCTTCCGTCCCGCGAAGATCGCGTTCATGGCGCTGCATGCGTGGGGCGACACCACGCGGGGGAACTGGCCACCGGGGTTCCCCGCCGACAGCAGGCGGGCCTATTCCCTGTCCGAAATCCGGCACTGGCTGGGGGTTTTCCTGAACCGTTTCTTTGGCTTCAGCCAGTTCAAGCGTTCGGCCATGCCCAACGGGCCGAAGGTCGTGGCCGGCGGCGCGCTGTCGCCGCGCGGGGACTGGCGGGCGCCATCTGACGGCAATGCCCGCATCTGGCTGGAGGAACTGGAAAAACGTGTTCCATTAAACTGAACCAATCTGACCCTGATTCCGAATTTCTTAACCCATTGCTGTCAATTACCGTCGTGAAAGCATCTCCTCCCCTGTCGTGGCGATCATGCGGCGCGGGTAGCGGATATCTGTAGCGAGGTCGGGAGACATGCATGTTCCCGCGATGCGTGAAAAGGAACGGAATGCATGGGAGTGACCGTAACCGGGGCCACTGGCCTGACGCTGGGCATCAACCCGGATAATAGTGATATCATATGGGGACTGAACAGGGTGAGCGAGGTCACGGTCCTGCGGTCGCTCGCCAACGTTTCCAGTGCAGAGGTTTCGGCCCTGCAGCAGGCCTATGGCAATGATATCCCGGCACTGGCCGTGCGCATGTTTGGCGTGGCCGGGATCGATACCGTGATGGAGCAGTCTGGCGGCGTGAACCAGCAGGTCACGACTGCTGGCAAACACACCGTGACCGGCACCGAGGTCGAGATCGGCAGCACCACCTCCACCCCGCTGGACAGCAAGATCATCCTGACCGGTGGCAAGCAGGCCACCACCATCATGGATGGTGACATGGGCAAGGTGGATTTTGTCGCGAAATCGGGTGACGTGAATTATTACGCCGCTGGCGGCAACACGGATTTCGTCAGCGGCAAGGGACTGGACACCATCCATGTCCTGGGTGGGGCCGACACCATTTATGGCGCTGATGGACACCCGACCGTAACCGGTGACTGGAATGCGCCCGATGCAGCACGGTTTAACGGTGGCAGCGTGCAATTGCGGGTCATTGACGGCGTGACGGTACAGGATGTCAGCAATTCCACCATCAGCGGTTATGCGGATGACGATTACTTCGGGGAACATAATCCCGCACGCTATACCAACACTATCGACGGTGGCGTGTCCGACTCCATCTATGGCAGCAATAATCTGGTCGTTAATTCGGTCAATGACAGCAATATCCATGGACATGCGAAACTGACCGTGGATGGGGGGGTATCCGACACCATCTATAGCAACAGCAGCCTGCTTGTGGATTCGGTCAGTAGCAGCAATATCTACGGACATGCGAAAGTGACCGTGGATGGCGGTGCGTCCGACATCATTTATGGCAACGGTAATCTGCTTGCCGATTCGGTCAGTGGCAGCAATATCCACGGACATGCGAAACTGACCGTAGATGGCGGTGCGTCCGACACCATCTATGGCAACGGTAGTCTGCTTGCCGATTCGGTCAGTGACAGCACCATCCAGGCGCATACGAAACTGACCGTGAGTGGTGGCAGCAACGATACGATTTCCGCCAGTCATTCCTCCCATCTTGATGACGTGGATGCCAGTACGATTTCGGTCAGCGTGCATGGCAGCCTGACCTTCATTGATGGCAGCAATGGTATTTCCGACACCGTGACCGGCAGCCATGCCACTATTTATGGCACGGCGGGACTGGACCTGACGGCGAATACGCAGACAACCGCCACCTATTATGCCTGTAGCGGAAACGAAACACTGGATGGTGGCCTGTCAACAGGCAAGTTGTATGCCCGGGCGGGCAGCGGCAATGATACCCTGATTGGCGGCAGCGGGCAGGATACCCTGCGGGCCGGGACGGGCGATGACCTGTTCACTGCAGGGAGTGCCAAGACGGAATTCGAGTTTGTTAAGGGCAAGGCCGGCGGTAACGACATCATTCAGGATTTCGGTAAATCGGCAGGCAATATCGTCAAGCTGGCCGGTTATGACGCAAAATCATCTTCTATCCAGTCCATGCTGGATAATGCCACCATCGCTGGTGGGAATACGACTGTCAGCCTGACGGATGATACCCGGATTACCTTTGTTGGCGTAACAGACCTGAAGGTACAGAATTTCAAAAGCTGACCTGCAGGGCCTGTGCCAGAGATGCCCCCCGACCGAGGGGCATCTCTGGCAATGGTGACATTTTATCCAGGTTATTTTTTTGACGACAATGATACGATTTCGATATAAACAATCTGTTATCGCAGAAGGTAGCCGATATAACTGCCGTTTGTAAAACAGTTGCGGTTCTTGCTGACTACGACAGCAGAAATTTTCATGTGATAACAAAAAATTGCTGGTGTAACCCCAATCATCAGGGTAAAAGCCGCGACCGTCCGGTCCAGATGGTGGTGATCGCCCCATTTGATTACGGAAGCAGGATATTCACGACATCAATTTTCAGCCAGAAGGGAGCAGGCCGTTACGATGAGTAAAGCCTTTATTGCAGCAGTTATACAGGATTCGATTGATTGCACGGGTGTCGCGGCCAATCAGGCTGCCTCTGACCTGATCGCGGCAATTGTCAAGGAACTGAAGCGCGAGGGTGGCTTTACCCTGCCGTCTTTCGGCACGTTTACGGTCAAGAAAACCAAGGCCCGTCAGGCGCTTAACCCCCGCACGGGGGAACAGGTCAAGGTCAAGGCCGGCAAGACCGTTCGGTTCAAGGCCAGCCCCAACCTGAAGAAAGCTGTCTGATATCAGACAGCTTCGCGCCATTTCAGAAAAATGGCGCGAAGGGACTGTCCGCGGGGTTCAGGCAAACCAGACCGAAAGGGAGCGCACACCCTGTGCGCCCCGGATCAGCACGCCCTGGATATCCGCCGTGGCGGAGGGGCCGCTCATCAACACGCCATAATTGGCGGTCCTGAATTCCGGCCGTTCCTGATACGCGGTATGCATGTTCGCCGTAATGGTGGCGGGGGACATTACCACCACGATGTGCTGCCCCAGATGGGCGAAGGAATTGATCGGCAGCTGTGATTCGCTGAGGAAGATCGACCCCATTTCCGCAATGCCGAACGGCGCGCGCACCACGGTCACGTCAATGGTTGCCGCGTCCTGCGGGGTCTTCACCTTCTCGACCGGCAGCGTGCCGTGCGCTTCAGGCACGGTGGAGCAGATCACCTTCGCATCCGGGTGACGGCGCATGATGGCCTGATCCAGCGTTTCCCCTTCCACGGGTTCCAGCACATCACCGCCCAGTATCTTCAGGCTGGCGATAAAACGTTCACGGCTGGCGTCCAGGTCGCCCAGCGTCCTGACCGGCGGCAGCGGATGGTTTTCCGGCGTGGGGCGGTTGTTACGCAGGGCCTGCAGGATCTCGTCGCGTGCGGGGTTCATTTCTTGGTCTCCGGTGCGGCGGCAGGCTTGGCCTTCTCGCGGTTCTTGCGATACCAGTCATTGAATGTCTGCTTGACCGGATGGGGATTTTCGCGGTGCTTGCCCCACGGATTCAGCCAGTTATACAGCACGAAGCGCGGCATGGTGCCCAGCGAGACCTCGGTCGCCTTGATGGCGGCGCGGTACATCCTGGGCTGACCCATGAGCTTGCCCGCCATGTGCATGATCTCACGCTTGACGAAGGGCATTTCATGGTGCTGCACCAGCACGCGACGCCATTTGTACAGCTGTTCGTGAATGTTGATCTTGACCGGGCAGACATTGGTGCAGCTTCCGTTCAGCGTCGAGGCATAGGGAAGCGTGCTGTATTTGCGTTCGTTGAAGGTCGGGTCGATGATCGCACCGATCGGGCCGGAATACACCGCACCATAGGACAGCCCACCCGAACGGCGGTACACCGGGCAGGTGTTCATGCACGCGCCACAGCGGATACATTTGAGCGACGTCCAGAAATCTTCCATGCCCAGACGTGCGGAACGCCCGTTATCGACCAGCACCACGTGCATCTCGCCACCCTTCTGCGGGCCACGGAAATGGGTGGTGTACTGTGTGATCGGTGATCCCAGCGCACTGCGCGACAGCAGGCGTATGAATACGCCAAGGTCGGCCATGCGCGGGACAAGGCGTTCGATGCCGATGGTTGCGATATGCAGGTTGGGCACCGTCGCACTCAGGTCGGCATTGCCTTCGTTGGTGCAGACCACGAACGTGCCGGTTTCTGCCACCACGAAGTTGCCGCCGGTCATGCCCGCATCGGCATGCAGGATAACCGGACGGGCTGCCTGGCGCTGTGCTTCGGCCAGAAGGTGCGGGTCACGGATGTTGGGGTCGGTGTGGTAATCCTTGGCGAAGATTTTCGCCACGTCTGATGTCAGCTTGTGCACCGCCGGCACCACGATGTGGCTGGGCAACTGGTCATCAAGCTGCTGGATGCGTTCGCCAAGGTCGGTTTCGGTTACGGTGACACCCTGTTTTGCAAGATAGGGCCGCATGTCACACTCTTCGGTGACCATGGACTTGCTCTTGATCAGGTTGCGCGCGTTATGGCTCTTCAGGATTTCGCCCACGATGCGGTTATGTTCCGCCCCGTCGCGCGCCCAGTGGACGTGAATGCCGTTCTTTTTCGCGTTTTCCTCGAACTGCTCAAGGTATTCGGGCAGGCGGGAGAGCGTGTGTTCCTTGATGCGCGACGCTTCCTCGCGCAGTTCCTGCCATTCCGGCAGGATGTGCATCTGGGCGTCACGCTTCTGGCGCATGTCCCACAGGCGTTCGTCATGGAACTGCAGGTGGGGGGCGTCCTCAAGGAAATGCTCCGCCGCCCGGGCGTGGTTGACGGGCTTGTTGCTCATTGAGCTGCTCCGTTAAGGATCTGCGCGATATGAATGAAGCGGATGGGTACCCCCGCGCGTTCAGCGCAGCCCTGCTGGTGCATCACGCATGAAGAATCGGCCGAGACGATGTAATCCGCCCCCGCCTGGTAATGGTCACGCACCTTGTCCACGCCCATCTTGGCCGACACGGCTTCTTCCGTGACCGAGAAGGTGCCGCCGAAGCCGCAGCATTCATCGGGGCGCTTGGGGGTGACAAAGCGGATTCCCTTGACCTTCTTCAGCAGGTCCATCGGCTTGGAAAACGGCTTTTCACCCAGTTCGGACATGCTGGCCGTACGCAGGGCGCGCAGCGTGCCGCAACTGTTGTGCAGGCCTACGGTATGGTTGAATTCAGCCCACGGGAAGGCATCCACCTTCAGGATGTCATGCAGGAATTCGACCAGTTCGTAAGTGTTTTCGCGCACGTGGCGCACTTCGTCGGTCTGCGGGATCGCATCAAAATTGTCGCGGACATGATGCGTGCAGCTGCCTGATGGCATGACGATCTTGTCGTATTTCGCGAAATTGCGAACAAACAGGGCTTCCGCCGCGGCGGCGTCCGAATTGCAACCGGAATTGCCCATGGGCTGGCCGCAGCAGGTCTGGTCCAGCGGATATTCGACATCCTGTCCCAGTTTTTCCAGCAGTTCCAGCGTGGCGATCCCCGCTTCAGGGTAGAACGCGTCGATATAACACGGAATGAACAGGCCGATCTTCATTATGGGATACTCATCCTCAGCACGATTGGCGCGAAACGTGGCGCAAGCCATGTTATTTCGTCAAATATATATTGAAAGACATTCCCATATATAATTTATATGGAATATGGATCTAAGGCATTTACGTTATTTTGTAGCCGTTGCCGACAATGGTAGCTTTACCCGTGCCGCAGAGCAGCTAGGCATAGAACAGCCACCTCTGAGCCAGCAGATCAAGCAGTTGGAAAACGAGCTGGGTGTCCTGTTGTTCCAGCGGCTGACGCGCGGGGTCAGGCTGACGGATGTCGGGATGGTCCTGCTGGATCAGGCCCGTGCCCTACTGGGCATGCAGCAGCAGTTTCTTGCCACGGCGCAGGGACTGGCGCGGGGTGAGAAGGGGCATATCCGCGTGGGGCTGGCGGGGGCGGTCTCGCTGCTGCCCATGATCCCGCTGACGGTGCGGCGTTTCCGGGAACTCTGGCCCGATGTCACCATCTACCTGGAGGAAAGCAATACTCCCGCCCTGCGCAAGAGCCTGCACGACCGGGCCATAGACATTGCCATTGTCCGCCCGCCGGTGCCCGACGGGGCGGGCCTGCTGGTGTCCCCCCTGCTGGAGGAGGAAACGGTCGTGGCCCTGCCCAAGGGGCACCCGCTGGCCATCCACCCCCATCTTGAACTGGAAATGCTGGTGGATGAACCCTTCATCATCTTCCCGCGTGAACTCGGGCCGGGGTTCCATGACGCCATTCTGTCCGCCTGCCACAATGCAGGCTTCACGCCGCGCATGGGCCAGCAGGCCCCGCAGATCGCCTCCACCGTGCCGCTGGTGGCTGCAGGGCTTGGGGTATCGGTCGTGCCGCGTTCGCTGCACCAGATCCATTCCGGCGGCGTGACCTACCACTCGCTGGGGGCGAAGGCGCCGCGCGCGGAACTGGCCATCGCCATGCGGGCGGGACAGCATGTGCCGCTGCTGGCCAATTTCATTTCCACCCTGCGCGCATGCTGTCGGGACATGAATGACAGCGCTATTTCCGTGGCCCCCGTTCTGGAGGGGGTGGAAGAAACGGTCTGAAAATCACATGGCAGTTTCTGGCGATGATTTTTTCAGAATACGCTGGGAAATGTCGCCTTTTTGAAAAAAGGCGACACCCGGAAACTTTTATTATTCATCAATGGTCGTCTGGTCCGTGCGGCTGTCGCGGATCAGTTCATGGATGAAGGACAGCTTGCGCAGGATATCCGGCGTCAGCACAAACGGATAGAAATCCGGCAGGCCCATGGAACGGTTGAGGCTGTTGACCGCATAGGTCAGGGGCAACCATCCATCCGTGATTTCGGTAAATGACATTTCGGTATAGGGGTCGCGCCGGACGCTGGTGCGCAGCGGTGGCGCATGGGCGCCCGTCGCGTCAATCGACATGCCATAGGCCCATGCGGTTTCAAGGGTCGAGATGATGTGCAGGTAATGCGCCCATGTCTCGGCAAAGTCCTCCCACGGGTGGGACGTGGCGTAGTGGCTGACATACTGGCCGCGCCATGCGTCACTGGCCGGGGCTGCGTAATGGGCCTTCAGGCTGTCGGCGTAATCGCGCCGGTCATCCCCAAACACCGCCCGGCAGGCAGCCAGCCGCTCCGGCCCCGCGTCCCGGATCAGCACGTTCCAGTAGTAATGCCCGATTTCATGGCGGAAATGGCCCAGCAGGGTGCGGTAGTATTCCCCCATTTCCTGCCGTAGCTGTTCACGTCGCGCATCATCCGTCTCGTTCAGGGCGATGGTGATGACGCCGTTCATGTGGCCCGTCATGGCGGGCGTGCCATCGGGCAGGCTGTCGAGGAAATCGAACGCCAGCCCGCCTTCGGGATCCTGCCGCCGGTTACGCAGGGGCAGGCCAAGGCGCAGCAGGCTGTAGAACAGGCGGTGCTTGGCCACCTCCACCTTCTGCCACCGCGCGATATTGCCGGGTACCGACAGGTTGGGAATGGTGCGGTTGAAACTGCATGCGATGCAGAAGGGCTGCCCCGGTTCCGCCAGCCAGTTGCATGCGCTGTAAGCGTTGTTGGCGCATAGCGCGCGCGGCGGGGCATCGGGCGTTGACAGCGGTTGCCACAACCCGTCCCCCATGGCGTCCAGCGCGGACAGGACGGTCCGTTCCGGCACATAACCCAGCGTATGGCCGCAGCGTTCGCATGCCGTATTCTCGAAAAACAGGACCTGCTGGCATGACTGGCAGAAAAACAGTTTCATGAGGGGTGTATAGCCCGACGCGGGGTGGATGCCATATCCGCGACCGGGGGCATGGGCGTGGTTTCCATCACGGCTTCAAATGTGGCGACGCAGTAGTCCAGCAGGCCGCTGACCGGGGCGGCATGCTGCGGGGTCGTGGCGACCGCCAGCGGGACATGCCCCTGTGCCGCCAGCAGGCCCGATGTCGTATCCAGCCCGATCCAGCCGGCGCCGGGCACATGCACCTGCGTCCATGCATGCAGGTCGCAACCCAGCCGGTCCGGAGCATTCAGGTCCGGCTGGAACAGGTAGCCCGATACAAACCGGGCGGCAAAGCCCAGCCTGCGCAGCACGGCGATCAGCAGCCACGCGCTGTCGCGGCACGAACCGGCGGCGTGACACAGGGTTTCCTCCGGCGACCACACGCCCGCTTCGGGCCGGATGCGGTAGGTGATGTGTGTTGCAATGGCCCGGTTCAGGTCCACCAGCAGGTCCAGTGTGGGACAGGGCAGCCTGGCGTGCCATTCCGCCACAAAGGCATCAAGCAGCGGGGTAGGCGACCCGTCCGCGCCGTCGTCTGCGTTCAGCCTGTAGGGGGCAAGGGCAGGGGCGTCGCATGTCCCGTCGGCAGGCCAGTGGCGGGCGGATGGGGCAAGGGTGAAGTGGAACGGGTTGATGGGCGTCAGGTCGGTTGCAAGGCGGACGGTGATATCGAAATGCGTGACCCGTTCGGGGAACGTGACGCGGGCGATCCGGTTGCCGGACGCGTCCTGTCCCCAGACGCGCGTACAGGGCTGGGGCGCGATATCCATGTTGTGGGACAGGACATTGCGGCAACCCGGCAGGGGATGCAGGCGGATGGTCTGCGGGCCAAGGTGAACAGGCCGGTCGTATCGGTACCGTGTGTGGTGGACCAGCATGGCATGCGCGTTCATGTAATCTAGAGCCCCGGAAAACTGTCCCGCATGCCTGCCATCGTGATCCGGCGATGGTGCGGTTCGGACGTGGTTTGTCTGTCACCGTCCACGCTATCAGGATTGGTGGCGGCGGCAATATCGTATTTTTCCGGCATTTTGGCCCGAATGGGAAGGGAATGCAGATTCGTTCTTGGCAAGAGACGATTTTCTTGCTCCGCTAGAAACGGATCGAAACGAAATTGCAGGTGGGCGGACATGATTCCTTCGCGCCTGATCCACCTCCACGCCAGCGGGGGTAGGACATGAATGATATGAAAATGGCAGCACAGGCCGCCGGGCTGTTCGCGACGTACGACATTCCGGATTTTTTCTGTGAACTGCTCAATCGCGGGGATATCCCGCCGCCCGACCTGAAACTGGTGCGTGACCGCCTGGCGCACTTCGACCTGGCGGAACTGCGGCGCAGGGCGACCGCGGTGGAAGCGCAGTTCTACCGCCTTGGCATAACGTTTACCGTCTATTCCGACCGCGAGGCGATTGATCGCGTCCTGCCGTTTGATGTCATTCCGCGCGTGCTGACTGCCATGGAATGGGACCATGTCGAACGCGGCGTGCAGCAGCGCGTGCGCGCCATCAACCTGTTCCTGCATGACATTTACCACGACCGGCATATCCTCAATGACGGTGTGGTGCCGCGCGATCTGGTGCTGGGAAACGCCAATTACTGTCAGGCCATGGTCGGGCTGGATGTGCCCGGCGGGGTTTACGTGCATATCAATGGCACCGACCTTGTGCGTGACCGCGATGGCCGCTTCCTGGTGCTGGAAGATAATGCCCGCACGCCCTCGGGCGTGTCATACGTGCTGGAAGACCGGCAGATGATGCTGCGTCTCATGCCCGATCTGGCACGGGGGCTGAACATCCGCCCGGTAGATGAATACGGTCCCCGCCTGCACCGCGCGCTGGCGGAGGTCGCACCCATTGGCGTGGATAACCCGCAGGTGGTCCTGCTATCGCCCGGCATCTATAATGCCGCGTATTTCGAGCATGTGTTCCTTGCGCGTGAAATGGGCATCCCGCTGGTCGAGGGACGTGACCTGATGGTGGAGGACGGGCGTGTCTACATGCGCACCGTGGCCGGTCCCCGCCCGGTCCATTCCATCTACCGGCGGCTGAATGACGATTTCCTTGACCCGCAGGTGTTCAATCCCGACAGCATGCTGGGTGTGCCGGGACTGGTGGATGCCTACCGCAGGGGCAACGTGACGCTGGCCAACGCCATTGGCACGGGCGTTGCGGATGACAAGGCGGTCTATGCCTACATGCCACGCATCATCCGCTATTACCTGGATGAGGAGCCGATCCTGACCAACGTTGAAACCCATATCTGCGCCGAGCGCGAGGGGCTGGACTACACGCTGGCCAACATCGAACGGCTGGTGGTCAAGCCGGTGGGCGAATCCGGCGGCTACGGGCTGCTGATCGGTCCCCATGCGACACAGTCGGAACTGGATGAATTCCGTGCCCTGCTGCGCGCCAACCCGGCGAATTACATAAGCCAGCCGGTCATAAACCTGTCGGTTTCGCCCACGTTATGCCCCACCGGGGTTGAGGCACGGCATGTGGACCTGCGCCCCTTTGCCGTGACCGGGCGCGATACATGGGTGCTGCCCGGCGGTCTGTCGCGTGTGGCCCTGCGCAAGGGGTCGCTTGTGGTCAATTCATCGCAGGGTGGTGGGTCAAAGGATACATGGGTGCTGGCATCATGACACAGGTTTCGGTCTTTCCCGCCCCGGTCATGCCGGGGCTGCGCAACCTGCTTTCACGCTATGCCGAAAGCACGATGTGGCTGTCGCGTTATATGGAGCGTATTGAAAACCTTGCCCGCCTGATCGAGGTGACCAGCACATCGGTTTCAGCCACCAACCTGGATGCGGGATGGGACAGCGTCATCCGCATCAACGCGGATGAAGGCCTGTTCTTCCAGCATCATGAAGCCGCGACCGAACGCAGTGTTGTGGCCTTTTACATCATTGATGCCAACAATCCGGACTCCATCGTGTCCATGGCCCGTTATGCGCGGGAAAATGCGCGGGTACTGCGTCCCCTGATCTCGACCGAGATGTGGATGCATCTGAATGTCTTTACGCGCTGGGTCATGGAACTGGGACCCAATGATGTGGGCGCGGGCTATCTGTCCGGCCTGTGCACGCGACTGAAACAGGACTGCCAGACCCATTTTGGCATAACCGAGGGCACGCTGTACCGCGACCAGGCATGGTTGTTCTATATCCTTGGCAAGCACCTTGAACGCGCGGACCAGATCACACGGCTGATTGACATAAAATACCATACCCTGCTGCCCAGTGGCGTTGGTGTCGGTTCTGATATCGACATGAGCCAGTGGACGTCCGTGCTGCGGTCGGCTGCGGCGTACCATGCCTTCCGTCGCGTCCTGCCCGAAGGGATGACGCCCGCCAATATCGTGGGTTTCCTGCTGAAGAATGACGGTTTTCCCCGTTCGCTGTCCACCAGCCTGCGCAGTGTCTATAGCGTGCTGGGGTCGCTGGCGGGTGAGTACCGCCTGCGGCACTGCGCCCCGATCATTGAACGGGTGGAGGAACTGCGCGTCACACTGGCTGAGCAGACGGTGGAAGACATCATCCTGCGGGGCCTACATGAATACATGGACTGGATCCAGCGTGAACTGCGGCAGATCCAGAACGAAATCGCCCATGCCTTCTGGCCGCCTGCCGTATCGGTTCAGCCCATCGGGCCGGGGCGGATGGAACAGATTCAGGATTAGAAAAGGTAATGTATTGATCAAGAAGTAATAAAAGTTCTTGGGTGCCGCCTTTTTTCAAACAGGCGGCATGCCTTGAAGCTTTCTGAAAAAAGCTTCGCCAAAAAACTTCTTTTGGATTTCCGGGATATCGCAGGACCGGACGGCCCGGATACATTACGATTTCAGGAATGACTGGCTGGGGCGGGAGGGTTCGAACCTCCGCATGGCGGAATCAAAATCCGCTGCCTTACCACTTGGCTACGCCCCAATAAGTCCGGTAACCGTGCGATTCGCGCGATACGGTGATCTTCTAATGTCTAAAGGGCCGTCCCGTAAAGGGGGGGAGGATGGCCCGATCGGGTTTATTCAGGCCGAAGGTTCCAGCGGCAGGTCCACCAGCGGATCGGTGTCCGCATCATACCCGCCACCAGGCATGGGGGCCTGCGGTGCCGCCGGGGCCAGGCCGGTAAAGCGCGCGGCACGATCCAGCGCCTGATCCAGCGCTGCCATGGTGGTGCCCATGTCCTGACTGTCATCCTTGTCCCATGCCCGCAGGGTCATGGTCCATACGCCCAGCAGGGCCTGCAGGCGCAGGCCACCGGCCAGGCCATTGGTTTCCATGCCCGCTGCATTGGCGATCCACTTCATGCTTTCCAGTGTGGCGCCCCCCAGCATGATGGCCAGTGGTGGGTCCATGGGCAGGGCACGCAGCACGCTGCGCACGCCTTCGCGGTACTGCTGGAACACGTCCAGGCGGCGCATGAGCATGTCGAACAGCTTTTCACGCACGCTGCCTTCGGATTCATCTTCCACCAGCGCAGCCTCATCCGCCAGCCGACCCAGTGTCAGCAGCAGCATCGCCTTGCACGGCGCACGCCTGCGCGCGGTCTCCAGACTCAGCCCGGCATCCCGCGCCGCGTCAACGACCGTCACGCGTCGCCAGCCGTGCGAAGCGGCACGTTCCAACGTTGAGCGGAGAAGGGTGGCGTCAAACAGGTCGTTATCCATGGAGGGCATAATCTTCCGGGTTAAGGGTATCGGTGGTGGGCACACGGCGCCACATGGTCATGAAACGGGTTGCGGGCCTGACAGTTCACGCGCCCGTTTTGTCCCTGCCTTCAGGGCAGCGGCAAGGGTTGCGGGCCATGCACCATCCGCCATCAGCACTTCCAGCGCCTTCTGCGTCGTGCCGTTGGGACTGGTCACGTTGCGACGCAGGGTGGCGGCGTCGATGCCGCTGTGCTGCATCAGCGCGCCCGCACCCGATACCGTCTGGCGTGCGATCAGACGGGCAAGGTCGGGCGGCAGGCCGTCGGCCACGCCCAGCTGTTCCAGCAGTTCCGCCAGCAGGAAGACATAGGCCGGTCCGCTGCCGGAAATGGATGTGACGATATCGATCTGGTCTTCGTGTTCGACCCACGCCACTTCCCCCACCGCGCGCAGCAGGCGCGTGCACAGTTTGCGCTGTGCGGGTGTTGCGATGGGGGGCGCGTAGCAGACCGTCATGCCCTGCCCGATGGCGCTGGGCGTATTGGGCATGGTGCGGATCACGATGGGTGTGGGGCTGCCGGGTGGCAGGTGGGCCGCCAGCGCATCCGTCAGGTTTTTCACCGTGCGGCCCGCCAGCACCGATATGACCGGCGCATGCACGGTGAAGGGCGCGACCGCGGACATGACGGCGTCCACCTTCTGCGGTTTGGTGGCCAGTATGATCATGCCCGGCCGGAAATCGGCCGGGACATCATCAAGGCTACGGACAAGGTGGTGCGGGGCAGGCACGGATTCGCGGTGGCGATCGACGATGAAAGACGGGGCCAGCCCTTCCTTCAGCCAGCCATCCAGCATCGCACCGCCCATTTTGCCGCAACCGACCAGAAGAAGGGGGGGAAGGGTTTCGGGCATCAGGCCATCCCCACGCAGTCAAGCATCGCGGCTTCCAGCGCATCCGCCGGTTTCTTGCCGCCCCACAGCACGAACTGGAAGGCGGGGTAGAAACGTTCACATTCGGTCAGGGCGATGTCGATCATGTCTTCCAGGCTTTCCACCGATGCCCCGCGTGACCCGCGCAGCAGGACCGCATGGCGGAAGACCGGCGTGCCATGGTCGGGGTCCATGCTGAAATGGCCGATCCACAGCCGTTCGTTGGCCAGCGCAAGGAGTTCGAACAGGTTGCGCCGCTGGTCCGCGGGAACCTTGAGGTCAAACGTGCAGGTGAAATGCATGGCGTTCACTTCTTCCGACCAGCAGAAGAACAGGCCGTAATCGCACCATTTTCCCGGTGCTTCGGCCGCCATTTCCGAATCGTTGCGGCGTTCGAAATTCCAGTCATATCCGCCCACGATCCGTTCCATCAGATCGAGTGGATTCGTATTGCGTGGGATCGCTGTTTCAGTCAGAGCTGGCATGTGGCACTCCCCGAAGCCGTCGTGGAGGAAATCCGGGCATGCGCCGGATTCCGCGTATCTCTGCATCCGGTCCGTGGCCTGTTGCGGGGAATCCGGGCGCGGACCGTCCTGTTACACTATGGCCCACCGGCACGCGCTGCAAGCGTTGTGCTTACAGTCCCGGGCGCGTGGGCGCGGTCAGGCTGGCCTCCAGGTCGGAGACGCGTTCTTCCAGCCGGCTGATCCGGTTTTCCAGTTCGCCCTGCGCCAGGCGCGCACGGGTCGCGACTTCGCGCACGACCTCGAATTCATCGCGGCGGACAAGGTTCAGGCTGCCCAGTGTTTCATCCACGCGGGCGCGTACGATCGCGCCGATTTCCTCACGCACGCCAGCCAGCGCCGAGAACGCGCCACCGGCCACACCGGCTAGGTCATCAAAAATGCGGGGCCTGTCGGACATAGTGGGTACTCCATGACGTTCCGCGCCGCGTCCTGTGCCAGTCCACGCGCGAGATGAAAGCAGCCACTATAGACACATTGGCGGCTCAGGGCTATCCGCACGATTGCAGTGGCCGTGGCGACGCCGCAATATCGACTTCCATGCAACAGGGCGGGGTGCGCGACAGTGATCGTTATTACCGGGGGGGCGGGCTTTATCGGGTCATGCATGCAGCAGGCGCTGCATGCGCGCGGGATCGATACGGTCGTGGTGGACTGGCTGGGCAATGAAGGCAAGTGGCGTAACCTGCGCCATCACACGCCCACGCGCATCATCGCCCCCGAGGCACTGGACACGTGGCTTGAAACCCGTCCCGACATATCGGCCGTGATCCATCTGGGCGCGATCAGTGAGACGACGGCCACCGATGGTGACCTGGTATGGCGCACCAATGTGGATTTGTCCGAACGGCTGCTGTCATGGTGCGCGCATGAAGGGGTGCGGTTCATCTATGCCTCCTCCGCCGCGACATACGGGGCGGCGGACAAAGCCGAGCAGTTCAGTGACGATCCCGCCCTGCTGGACCACCTGAAGCCGCTCAACCTGTATGGCTGGTCCAAGCAGGCATTCGACCGTTCGGTGCTGCGCCGGGTGGCGGGTGGGGCGATGTCCGGCCTGTCATGGGCGGGGCTGAAGTTCTTCAATGTCTATGGCCCCAATGAATACCACAAGGGACGCATGATCTCGGTGGTGAAGGTCAAGTATGACGAGGCCCGCGCCGGCCAGCCGCTGCGCCTGTTCCGTTCCGACGTGCCGGGACTGGCGGATGGGGCGCAGGCGCGCGACTTCATCTGGGTGGGGGATGTGGTCGATGTCATGCTGTGGCTGCTGGACCATGGCACCGTGTGCGGGCTGTTCAACTGCGGCACCGGGGTCGCGCGGAGCTATATCGACCTGGCCCATGCGGTATGCGATGCGGCGAACGTGCCGCGCCGGATCGAATTCATCGACATGCCTGATGCGCTGCGCGGGCAGTACCAGTCCTTTACCTGTGCCGACATGCGCAGGTTGCGGGCGGCAGGCTATGCCCGGCCCTTCACCACGCTGGAGGACGGGGTACACCGTTACGTCCACGACTACCTTGCGGCCCCCGATCCCTATCTGTAACCGCCTGCCGCCGCCACAACCATGACAATGAAAGTGGGCCGATGCTGCCTGTCCTGATCTTCCCGCAGTTCGATCCGGTAATGGTCCATTTCGGGCCGTTCGCCATCCGCTGGTATGCCATGGCTTATATCGTGGCGCTTGTGGCGGGGTGGCGCATCGCGCGCCACCTTGTGGCGCTGGCCCCACGGGCCGCGACCGCGCTGCAGGTGGATGACTTCCTGACATGGGCGACGCTGGGCGTGGTGCTGGGCGGGCGGCTGGGCTACATCCTGTTCTACCAGCCGGGTTTTTACCTGACCCACCCACTGGCGATCCTGCAGGTCTGGCGGGGTGGCATGTCGTTCCATGGCGGGGCGGCGGGGGTGATTATCGCGCTGATCGTGTTCACGCGCCTGAACGGATTAAGTTTCTTTGCCTTTTCCGATCGCATCACCACGGTCGTGCCCATCGGGCTTGGGCTGGGGCGGCTCGCCAATTTCATCAATGGGGAACTGTGGGGGCGGCCGGCCCCGTCCTCGCTGCCATGGGCCATGATCTTTCCCGATGCGGGGCCGGAACCGCGCCATCCATCCGAACTGTATGAAGCCTTTGCGGAGGGGCTGCTGCTGTTCACCCTGCTGTGGTGCGTATCGCGCAGCCTGCGCGTGCGCCAGCACCCCGGTTTCATCGCGGGGCTGTTCCTGTTCGGTTATGCGGTGGCGCGGACGGTATGCGAATGCTTTCGCGAACCGGACGCCTTTATCGGCTTCCTGCCCTTTGGCGTGACAATGGGGCAGGTATTGTGCGTGCCCATGGCGATCGGGGGGGCGGGGCTTATGCTCAACGCCTATATGCGGCCCGCGCGTACATCCGTCATGGCGGAGGAGCCAGCCGGCCCCGCTGGTGATGAAGAGGCGACCCGGTGAGCGGACCCGGCGAACGCCTGGACCATTTCATGGCCCGGGCGAATGCCGCCTATTACGCAGGGTGCGATCCGTTTGCCGATTTCATTACCGCGCCTGAGATATCGCAGGTGTTTGGTGAACTGCTGGGCGCGTGGGTGGCGGTGGTGTGGGACCAGCTGGGCCGTCCCGATCCCTTCATGCTGGTGGAAGCCGGGCCGGGGCGTGGAACCCTCATGGCCGATGCCCTGCGGTTGCTGCGCCGCGTCGCCCCGGCCTGCCATGAGGCCATGCGCGTACACCTGATCGAGACATCGCCCCGCCTGCGTGGTGTGCAGGCGCGTGCCCTGCGTGACGCCGCGGCCGTGCCGGTATGCTGGCATGACGGGCTGGATGGTGTGCCCGATGGGCCGATGGTGCTGCTGGCCAATGAATTCCTTGATGCCCTGCCCATCCGGCAGTTCGTCAGGCGCGGGCAGGGCTGGGAAGAGCGCTTCGTGCATGATGGCGCATTCATGCAGGCCGCCAGTGATGTCCCGGCGGGCCATCCCGCCCGCCTGCGCCCGGTGCCCGAAGGGGACGTGCTGGAAACCTGCCAGCCCGCGCTGGATTTCATTCATGCGCTGGGCATGCGCCTGCTGCGCTGGCCGGGGGCGGCGGTGCTGATCGACTATGGGTATGATACCCCTGCCTGGGGGGACAGCCTGCAGGCATTGCGCAATGGCCGTCCGGCTGATCCCCTGCTGGATGCGGGCAGCGCGGACCTTACGGCGCATGTTGATTTCCGGGCGATTGCCGATCATGTCCCCGGTGGGGTGGATGTGTGGGGCAGCATGACCCAGGGGGCGTTCCTGTCCGCGCTGGGGCTTGCCGCGCGCACCGAACAGCTTGCCCGTGCCGCCCCCGCGCAGGCGGATGAAATCCGCGCGGCGGCCATGCGGCTGGCCGCACCGGACCGCATGGGACAGCTTTTTCGTGTAATGGGGCTTTCATCCGGCCTTGCAGGTGACCTGCCGGGCTTCGCGGGCAGGCGCGCAGGCGATGGAATAGTCAGGGGAGAAACGCCATGACGACCGACAGCGTGATTACAGATGCGCAGGTAGTGCGCAGCCCGGTTTTCGGCGGGATGCGGCATGGGTTCTTTACCCGTCAGGGGGGCGTGTCAACCGGGCCGTACGCCAGCCTGAACTGTTCGACCCGTTCGGCGGATGATCCCGCCGCCCTGCATGAAAACCGCCGCCGGGTGGCGCAATATGTCGGCGTGCGCCCCGATCATCTGCTGGGCCTGACGCAGGTGCATGGAAATCGCACCATTACGGTCACGACGCCATGGGAAACCGGCCGTGGGCCGGAGGGCGACGGCATGGTGACCGACCGTCCCGGCCTTGCACTGGGCGTGATTACGGCGGACTGCGCTCCGGTGCTGTTCAGCAATGCACGGGGCACGGTCGTGGGGGCGGCACATGCAGGCTGGCGTGGCGCCTGTGGCGGGATTCTGGAGTCGGTGGTGGCGGCCATGGGCGCGCTGGGCTGTACGCCCGGTGACATCCATGCCGTGATCGGCCCCTGTATCGCGCCGGGCAGTTACGAGGTCGGCCCGGACATGCGCGATGCGGCGCTGGCGCATGACGTGGCGGCGGAAGCATTTTTCACCCCTGCGGCGCGGGCGGGGCATTACATGTTTGACCTGCCGGGATACGGCGTCATGCGGCTGCGGCGCTGCGGTGTGGGACAGGCTGTGGCGCTGGGCCTCGATACCCTGCATGATGAAACCCGTTTCTTCAGCCATCGCCGCCGTACGCTGGCTGGTGGCGGGGTAATCGGGCACCAGATTTCCGTTATTGCCTGCCCGGCGATATAGATAGGGGCATGATGTCAGAAGTTTTTGCCCGGCGGCTGCTTACGGGGTCAGTCATTGCAGTACTCTGTATGCTTGGGGGGTGTGTCAGCATGCCGCATCCCTTCCGCCATGGGGCAGAGACAGCCCAGGCGCCAACGGCCCGGCTGGCCGTGCCGGTTTCCACGGAGTCGGGCACGGATCAGGCCGGGGCGCAGGGCTGGCAGCGCGCCATGGTCAATGCCCTGCTGGCGCAGTCGGTGCCCGCAATGGGCCAGCCGGTCCGTCCGGGTGACTGGTGGCTGAAAATGACGGCGGATGCCCGTAATGGCGCGATTGTCCCGACCTATGCCGTCATCACCCCCAAGGGTGAGGAACGCGGCCACATGGATGGCGCGCCCGTGCCCGTGCAGCAGTGGCAGGCGGTGGATGGGCAGGCTGTCACCCGTGCGGCACAGAACGCCGCCCCCGCCGTGGCCGAACTGCTGACCGGCATACAGGCCGCCCAGATGCAGAAGGACCCCAACAGTCTCAAGAACCGTCCCGCCCATGTCTATTTTGCGGGCGTGCAGGGCGCGCCGGGTGACGGGGACCGTGCGCTGGCGCGGGCCTTTATCGCGGCGTTCCCCGATGCGCATGAGGATATCCGCCATACCGCCACCGGGGCGGATTACACGGTGCGCTGCACGGTCGTGCTCAATGACGCGGTCACCACGACATCCACCACGAAGCAGCAGCATATCGTACTGACATGGCAGGTGCTGGATGCGCAGGGCAAGGAAGCAGGTGCCGCCACCCAGATCCATGACATCGCCGCCCATTCACTGGATACGAAGTGGGGGGATGTCGCCGTGGCGGCGGCGGATGAGGCGGCGGGTGCCGCACGCCAGATCATTACGCGCTATTCCGGTCGGGCCAACGTTCCGCTGGCGGCGGATGGCGTGCTGCCTGCACAGTCATCAGTTCCCGCCACACCGCCCGCGACAGCCAGCACGGCAGCGGATGCGGTGGCGGATACCGCCGCGCCTGTGCCGGTCATCGGTGGCAAGGGCGTTCGCACAGACACGCCAGCGCCGAAAGTGATCGCCACGCCCGCTACACCTGTCCCCGTTATGGCGGATGCCGCGCCTGCAGCCACGACGCCCGTGGTCGCGCCTGTTGCATCGCCCGCGCCGGTTTCAGGTGTATCCGCGCATGCCGCCGCGCCGTCCCCGCCGCCTGTCGCACCAGCCGTATCCGTGGTACCCGTCGCGCCGGTTGTGCATGCGGCTGTTCCGGCCGCCGCACCCGCTGCGTCGCCCGCGCCGGTAGCCCATGCATCGGCCCCGGTATCCGTAGCCCAGCCCGTGGCGGCATCCCGCCCCGCGGCCCCGGTTGCGCCGAAAGCCACCGAATGGCCGCCCATGCCCAAGGCGATGCCGGCGGAGGCGCCCGCACCGACCGAAATCACCGGCAAACCCGTGCCTGTCACGCCCCCCACACCGGCCCGGCCCTTTCCTGGCGTAACATTGCCCCCCCGTCGCCCGGTGTGACGGATCGGCCACGAAGGGCAGGCGTGCAGGTTTCGCCATCCTTAGACAGGTGACAGGGGGTATGTCGGTTGTTAGAACCCCGCACATAAACAACGGGGGTGGCACCACAAAGCTGCCCTGATCGCCTGCACCGCCGCCCGGGAGCGTCACACGATGAAGATTGTCGCCTGTAACAGCAACCTGCCCCTTGCCGAAAAAGTAGCAGCGGAGCTGGGACTGCCGCTTTGTAATGCGACCGTGCGGCGTTTCGCCGACATGGAAATCTTTGTCGAGATCCATGAAAACGTGCGCGGCGAGGATGTGTTCGTCATCCAGAGCACCTGCTCCCCCACGAATGACAACCTCATGGAACTGCTGATCATGCTTGACGCCCTGCGTCGCGGGTCGGCACGGCGCATTACGGCGGTCATGCCGTATTTCGGCTACGCCCGGCAGGATCGCAAATCCGGTCCCCGCACGCCGATCAGCGCCAAGCTGGTGGCCAATATCCTGGTCGAGGCCGGGGCCAACCGTGTCCTGACCATGGACCTGCACGCCATGCAGATCCAGGGCTTCTTCGATATCCCGGTGGACAACCTGTACGCGGCCCCGCTGTTTACCCGTGACATCCGTGGCCGCATGAAGCTTGATGGTGAGCCGCCGCTGCCCTATGACGCCCCGCCGATGGACATTCCCGGTGGCCCCCATAACCTTATGATCGTGTCCCCCGACGTGGGCGGCGTGGTGCGTGCCCGCCAGCTGGCGCAGCGCCTGAACGTGGACCTGGCCATCATCGACAAGCGGCGTGAGCGCGCGGGCGTGTCCGAAGTCATGAACGTGATCGGTGACGTGCGGGGCCGTTACTGCATTCTGGTGGATGATATTGTCGATAGCGGCGGTTCGCTGTGCAACGCGGCGGAAGCGCTGATGAAGCATGGCGCGGCAGCGGTCGAGGCATATGTGACCCACGGCGTCCTGACTGGCAGCGCGGTCAGCCGCATTGGCCAGTCACCGCTGGGCATGCTGACGCTGACCGACAGCATCAAGGCGACCGAGGCAGTGAAGGAATCGGCCAATATCCGCCAGATCAGCACGGCGGCCCTGATCTCGCGCGCCATGCAGGCCATATCGGACGAAAGCTCGGTCTCGTCGCTGTTCGACTGAAGGACGGGATTGACCGCCCAGCCGTCCCGGCGTTACCCCCACAGGGGTGTAACAAGCAAGGAACGACCCCATGACTGACCTGATTGCCCGGCCATACTGGTATCTGCGCCATGGGGAAACGGACTGGAATGCACAGGGGCGTTCGCAGGGGCGGACCGATATCCCGCTGAACCAGACCGGCATAAGGCAGGCCGAGGCGGCAGGCCTGCTGCTGGCGAAGCACTGGCATGACCATGCGCCGATCGTGCGGATCGTGTCGTCACCGCTGGTCCGCGCGCGCCGGACGGCGGAAATCGTGGCCGACCAGCTGGCGGCCAACGGCGCCCCCCGGCTGGAGATCGCGCTGGATGACGGGCTGAAGGAAGTCTGCTTCGGTGACGAGGAAGGCAAGCCCATGGGAACATGGTACGACAGCTGGATTGCGGGCGATTACACGCCGCCCAATGGCGAAAGCTTTGCCGACCTGCGTGAACGTGCCGTATCGGCCGTGAACCGGGCGCTGGAAAAGGATGGCGTGCCGCTGATCGTCTGCCATGGCGCGATGTTCCGTGCCCTGCGCGCGGCCATGCACCTCAAGCCCAATGTACGCCTGCCCAATGCGACGCCGATGTGGGCCGAGCCGGGACCGACGCCGGTGTGGAACCTGACCGCGCTTTCCTGAAAAACCGGGCGCGTTCCCCCTTGGGTGATTGCATCAGGCGCGGTTTTCCGTTAAACGCCGCGCACGCGCTGGCACCCCTGGAGGCCCGCGCGCTTGTGTTTCAGGAGCAAACAAGTGACCAAATTCACCAAGATCGAAGTCTCTTCGCGCGCGAAGGCTGGTAAGGGGGCAGCGCGTGCAACGAGGCGTGCCGGCCACGTGCCCGGCGTTATCTATGGCGGCGGCCAGGAACCCACCCTGATCGCGCTTGACCCCCGTATCGTGCACCGTGAACTGCACAAGTCCGGCTGGCGTTCGCGCATCTATGACATCTCCGTTGAAGGGGGCGCATCCGTGCACGCCCTGCTGCGTGAGATCCAGCTGCACCCGGTGACCGATGCGCCGCTGCATGTTGACTACCAGCGCCTGGCCGCCGGCCACAAGGTGCACGTGGAAGTGGAAGTCCGCTTCACGGGTGAAGAAGTCTCCCCCGGTGTCAAGCGCGGTGGCGTGATGAACATCGTCCGCCACACGGTGGACGTGGTGGTTGATCCGGCCAACATTCCGGAATTCTTCACCGCCGACCTGTCCAAGCTCGACTTCCACGACAACGTGCGCTGGGAAGACCTGAAGGGCACGGAACATGTGACCCCGGTGCTGCAGGACAACAACTTCGTGATCGCCAACGTCGCACCGCCGAGTGTTGACGAAGATGCCGAAGCTGCCGAAGCCGCCGAAGGCGAAGCCGAGGGCTGATCCCTCCCACCGCCGTGCTGACCTGACAGGAGAATGAACGATGCTGCTCTGGACCGGTCTTGGTAACCCCGAGACGGGGATGAGCCGGAATCGTCACAATGTCGGGTTCATGGCGGTGGACCGGATTGCCGACCGCCACGGGTTCGCCCCGTGGCGGAAGCGCTTTCGCGGTGAAGTTGCGGAAGGGATGATCGGGCGGCACAAGGTGCTGCTGCTCAAGCCCATGACGTATATGAACCTCTCGGGTGAGAGCGTTCAGCAGGCAGCCGCTTTCTACAAGCTGCCAGCCGATGCCATTACGGCATTCCATGATGAACTGGACCTTGAACCCGGACGCATCCGCGTAAAGCGTGGCGGCGGGGCGGCAGGGCATAACGGCCTGCGGTCGATGGACCGTATGCTGGGTACGAAAGAATACTGGCGCGTGCGGCTGGGCATCGGGCATCCCGGCAGCCGTGAACGCGTGACAGGCCATGTGCTGGGTGACTTCTCCCGCACGGACCGCGAGTGGCTGGACCCGATGCTTGATACGCTGGCTGATGAGGCCGTGCTGCTGGCGGACGGGAAGCCGGAACTGTTCATGACAAGAATGGCCGCGCAGGCCGGGGAGTAAGGGCGTATGGGCTTTAACTGTGGCATCGTGGGCCTGCCGAATGTGGGTAAATCCACGCTGTTCAACGCCCTGACGGAAACGGCGTCGGCGCAGGCCGCGAACTATCCGTTCTGCACCATCGAGCCGAATGTGGGCCGTGTCGCCGTGCCGGATGAGCGGCTGGCCAATCTGGCGCGTATCGGCAAGTCGCAGAAGATCCTGCCCACCAGCCTTGAATTCGTCGATATCGCGGGCCTGGTCCGCGGTGCATCGCGCGGGGAAGGGCTGGGCAACCAGTTCCTGGCCAATATCCGTGAGGTGGATGCGATCATCCACGTCCTGCGCTGTTTTGAAGATGACGACATCACGCATGTCGAGGGTGGTGTCGACCCCATCCGTGATGCGGAAATCATCGAGACCGAACTGATGCTGGCCGACCTCGAATCGCTGGAAAAGCGGATCGTGGCGTTGCAGAAGAAGGCACGTGGCAATGACCGCGAAGCTGCGGCCCAGGTCGAACTGATGGAACCGCTGATCGAGGCGCTGCGTGAAGGAAAGCCCGCACGCAAGGCCATCCCGGCAGGACAGGAGGAAGCGGTGCGCCGCCTCCAGCTCATGACGTCGAAGCCCGTGCTGTATGTGTGCAACGTGGACGAAGGCTCGGCTGCGACGGGTAATGAATTTTCCGAACGCGTCCGTGCCCGCGCGGAGGAGGAAGGGGCCGCCATGGTCGTGGTTTCCGCCGCGATCGAGGCCGAGGTCAGCCAGCTTGGCGCGGAAGACCGGGCGGAGTTCCTCGAAGGGCTTGGCCTGAAGGATAGCGGGCTGGACCGCGTGATCGCCGCCGGCTACCGCCTGCTGGGCCTGAGTACCTACTTTACCGTGGGGCCGAAGGAAACGCGGGCCTGGACCATTACCGAAGGCACCAAGGCCCCGCAGGCCGCTGCTGTCATCCACAACGATTTTGAACGTGGCTTCATTGCCTGCGAAACCATCGCGTATGATGATTACATTGCCTGCAATGGTGAAGCGGGCGCGCGTGAAGCGGGCAAGCTGCGGATCGAAGGGCGGGATTACGTGGTGCAGGATGGTGATGTCCTGCTGTTCCGCTTTAACGTCTGATACGGGCATATTGCCCGTTCAGGAATGAACTGAAGGAGTGACGGATCATGGACCAGGCTGTTGCAACCCCCATGCGGGCTGACGCACCGCAGCCGGATGTGATCCGCACCATGGCCATTACCGCCCGCGCCGCAGGCCGCGTGCTGGCGCGCAGCACGACCGAAACCCGGAACCGGGCCCTGATGGCGGCGGCTGATGCCCTGCGTGCCAGTCAGACTGAACTGCTGGCGGCCAATGCGCGTGACGTGGCGGCCTTTACCGGGGCGGCTGCATTCCGTGACCGGCTGACCCTCAACCCCGAACGGGTCGAGGCGATGGCGAAGGGGCTGGAGCAGGTCGCCAGCCTGCCCGACCCGGTTGGCCATGTCATGGCGGAATGGGACCGGCCCAACGGCCTGCGCATCCGTCGCGTTGCGACCCCGGTGGGCGTGATCGGCATGATTTACGAAAGCCGTCCCAATGTGGGGGCCGACGCCGCCGCCCTGTGCATCAAGTCCGGCAATGCCGTGATCCTGCGCGGCGGATCGGACAGCCTGAACAGCGCGCGCGTCATTCATGCTGCCATGCAGGCGGGGCTTGCGGCTGCTGGCCTGCCGGTGGCATGCGTGCAGATCCCGCCCGATGCCGACCGCGCGCATGTCGCGTCCATGCTGGGGGCTGCTGGCCTGATTGACCTGATCATTCCCCGTGGCGGCAAGTCACTGGTCGAGCGTGTCTGTGCCGAGGCCCGCGTGCCCGTTCTGGCCCATGCCGAAGGGCTGTGCCACACCTATGTCCATGCCGCCGCCGATCTGGAAATGGCGCGGCGGATCGTGCTGAACGCCAAGCTGCGCCGTCCGGGCATCTGTGGCGCGACTGAAACGCTGCTGGTGGATCAGGCGATTGCGCCCAAGATCCTGCCCGGCCTGATCGAGGACCTGGCCACCCGTGGCTGCACGTTCCGCGCAGATGCCCGTGCGCGTGAGATCGTGCCTGACCTGCCCGCCGCGACAGAGGATGATTTCGCCACCGAATGGCTGGATGCGGTCCTGTCCGTCGGGGTGGTGGATGGCGTGGAAGATGCGCTGGCCCATATCGCGCGTTACGGCAGCGCCCATACCGAAGCGATCGTGACCGAGGACGAGGTGGCCGCGACCACCTTCCTGAACGGGACGGATAGTGCCGTGGTCATGTGGAATGCCTCCACCCAGTTCTGCGATGGGGGGGAATTCGGGTTCGGTGCCGAAATCGGCATTGCCACCGGGCGTTTCCATGCCCGTGGCCCCGTCGGGCTGGAGCAGCTGACAACCTATCGGTACGAGGTGATCGGCACCGGACAGGTCCGGCCCTGATCCTTGTTGACGGGCGTGGGTGATGTCCTGCCGGCCTGTGGCGACGGGCGGCATATGCGTGTCGGCCTGCTGGGCGGTTCGTTCAATCCGGTGCATGACGGTCACATCCAGCTTGCCTGCCGGGCGCTGCGGCAGCTGAAGCTGGATCAGGTGTGGTTCCTTGTCTCGCCGGGCAATCCGCTCAAGCCGGTGGCGGGCATGGCGCCCATGTCGCAGCGGCTGGCAATGGTGCGTGCGCGTATCCAGGGCCTGCGGGGGCGCGGATTGCTGGCTACCGATATCGAAAGCCGGATCGGCACACGGTACACCGTTGATACACTGCACCGCCTGAAACAGCTTTTCCCGCATGTGCATTTTGTCTGGTTGATGGGGGCGGACGGACTGGCGCATATGGGGCGGTGGCGGCGGTGGCAGGACATCGTGCGTATGGTTCCACTCGCGATTCTACCACGACCTGGCTATAATCCTGCCGCATTGCACGGTCAGATTGCCCGCAGGCTTGCGCGCTGGCGGCGGCCGGCACGACAGGCAGGCATACTGGCCACATGCAGGCCACCGGCATGGGTCTTTCTTCCCGCGCCGCAGAACGCTATATCAGCAACACAAATACGTGCATCGCAGGCCAATTCAGGCCACGGACGGGAGTAACAGTCATAACCAGGAAGCCTTCAGCCGAGAATGGCGCCAAGCGCCGGACCGGCAGCACCCTTTCCGCGGGACAGCCACGCGTCAACGCGGCGTCATTGGGCAGTGCCGTGCAGGTGCCGGGCACGCCGCGCAAGAAGGCCGCCGTGGCTGGCCCGGTGTCCACTGACATGCGTGAGGCCGACCCGCGCGTGGAACAGTTTCTGGAAATCATCACCACCAGCCTGGAAGATGACAAGGCCGAGGATATCGTGGTCATTGATCTGACGGGCCGCGCATCCTTTGCCGACCGGATGGTGATCGCGACGGGTCTGGCGGACCGGCAGATCGCGGCCATGGCGGCCCATATCGATCGCAAGCTGGGTGAGGTCGGGCACAAGCGCGTGCGGACCGAAGGGGCCTCGGGTTCCGACTGGGTGCTGCTGGATGCGGGGGATATTGTCGTGCATCTGTTCAAGCCGGAGGCACGTGCGCTGTACGGTCTGGAACGGATGTGGGGTGCGGATCTGGATGTCCCGCCGGAGGCGCCAGCGACACCGGTGGACTGACCGGTGTTCCATCTGATTGCGGTGGGCCGCATGAAGGACCGGGTGGAACGCGACCTGTTTGATCGTTATGCCAACCGGCTTTCGCCGCGCATCAAGCTGGTTGAACTGGCTGAAGGGCGCGGCGCACCCAATGAAATCAAGCGTAGGGAAGGGCAGGCGATCCTGGCCGCATTGCCTGACCGCGCCATTGTGGTAGCCATGGATGAAGGTGGCCGGACATATGACAGTCTGGCTTTTTCACGCGCGGTGGAACAATGGGTCGAAACGCCACGCCCGCTGTGTTTTGTCATTGGTGGGGCGGAAGGGCTGGATGCGACAGTCATACAGCGTGCCGACCATACGCTTTCACTGGGCAAGATGACATGGCCACACATGCTGGTGCGCGGCATGCTGGCGGAACAGCTTTATCGTGCCCGCGCCATCTCATCAGGTCATCCGTATCACCGGGCCGGACGGCCCTGATTACAGGGCCACAACGACTTTTATTTGATTACCGGACGGAACGATTCGGCGCGTCATCCGTATAGGCCAGGGATGAAGAGACGTGACCGGCAATTCCCTCGGGCGCTTCAGCTACTTCCGTGCTGTTGTGGCGTGCCACTGCATGACCGGTTGTCCGCGCCATGGTAGCCGGGTTGCGCATGGCCTTCTGGTAGGTACTCAGCATCATGTTGGATGTTGTATCCGGACGGGCATAGATGAAGCCGTAGGTCGGATAAATGCTGCCAAATGCACCGTTGCCACTGTTCAGCGCCACGCGCACGGCGGACCAGTCATTGTTGGGCGATACGTCAATCACCGGAACGTCACGGCTGATCCCGCGCTGGCCCCAGTGGGACTGGTCAATGACAATGGTACGGCTGTTGACCACCTGGCGCACCACGGCCACATGGCCCAGCGGCATGCGGCGGGTGCCGCGGAAGTTCAGGACACTGCCTTCTTCCGGCGCACTGCCGCGGGCATAGCGCCCGGCGGCGTTATACCACCAGTCAACCGCATTGCCGCGGATTTCAACATCCGATGCCGATTTGGCGAAGGCTACGCACTGGATCACATGCCCGCGTTCATGCGTGGTATGCACGGTGCGATGATAGCTGGCGTGGTGCAGGGAATGATGCGTGGCGGCAGGGTGCGCCGCGACAGGATGAACATGCCGGACCGGCCTTGCATGTCCCTGTTCCGAAAACATGAATCCGAACGTGGCACCAAGAACGGACAGCAAAACGCCACGCTTCATGTTTCTGATCCACATTTTCCGCAATCTCTCCACCGCATTGGGGTGATTCTTTGATAACCCGCTCACATCGTGTTCATCGAGTAGCAAGCCCATTGCAAGTCTGACAAGCCTGCGCTGTGAAGGATGAACAGCAACACTGCATATTTCACCCAAAAACTTCATTTCAAACAAAAAATAGGAATATATTCTTTAATCGGACCATTTATTGCCTGTTTTTCAGGCGCTTATGTGTGAGAAATCAAAGGGGAGAACATAAGTGGAATGATTCTTGGGAGGCGGGAAAGTTGCAAAAATGTGACATGTTTATCAGCTGACTTTCCCGCACCCCATCCGTCTTACTTGGTGGCGATCACCATGATCTCGACCAGTACGTCGGGGTGGGCCATCTTGGCTTCGACGCAGGCACGCGCGGGCGCGCCATCCTTGGGCAGCCACGGGCCCCATACCGCGTTCAGCGCGTCACGGTCATTGATGTCCTTCAGCCAGATCTGGGCCTGAAGCAGGCGGGTGTTGTCGGTGCCGTGCAGTTCCAGCGCCTCGTCAATCTGGGCCAGAATGTCCTTGGTCTGCGCGGTGATGTCGGCGGACAGGTCACGGGCGACGAATCCCTGTGTGAACAGGAAGCCATGGTATTCCACCACCTTGGACAGGATGGCGTTGGGTTCGGTGCGGATAATCTTGCTCATGTCTTGATCCTGGTTGGTTGTCACGCCCTGCGGTGGACCGCAGGGCGTGCCTTCTCTCTTTGCGCCGGTGCAGGCTCAGGTCAACCGTCTGCAAAACAGCGCGCGAAATCGGCCAGCCGGGCCGGCGTATCGAAGTCCGCCGTAATTTCCGCTCCGGCCGCAACGCGCGTCATGTCGGTTTCATGCTGGCGCAGGAGCGCGCGCGCACCCTGATCCCCCGTCAGGGTCAGCAGGGCAGGGAATAAGGTACGGCTCCACAGGACCGGGTTGCCGCGCCTGCCTTCATGCACCGGCACCACGCCGGACCGGTCGGTATGGGCCAGAAAAGTCGCGATCATGCGGTCGATCAGGTCCGTGCCGATCAGCGGCATGTCCCCCAGGCAGACCAGCGCACCTGCGACACCCGGATAGGCGCTGGCGGCGCGGATGCCTGCCGCCAGTGTGCGGGACAGGCCGCATGCATGGTTGGGGGCTGTAATGAATCGGGGAGAATTTTCCGCCTGCCTGTCCATGGACGCGGCGGCCCGGATTTCAGCTGCTCGGTGTCCCAGCACGACAATTACCGGATTGGCCCGGCTTGCGGTAATGGCGCGCAGGGTGCGGGCGATCATGGGCAGCCCCGTGGCATCGGGCATCAGTAGCTTGTGCAGGGGGGTTGTACGGCTGGAACTGCCCGCCGCCAGCACGATGGCCGCGATGCGCGGCCCGGCCTGCATCATGCCCAGCCCGATATCCGCCCCAGCGGTCTGTTATGACGCACGGCCACGATTTCAGCCAGAATGGACAGGGCGATTTCAGCCGCCCCCACAGCCCCGATGGCCAGGCCGACGGGACCATGGATGCGGGCGATCTGCTCGGCGGAAAAACCGGCCTCGCGCAACCGTTCAACACGCGATGCCTGTGTTTTGCGCGATCCCAGCGCGCCAATATAGAAGGCGTCGCCATTCAGCGCGTACTGCAGGGTGGGATCATCCAGCTTGGCATCATGCGTCAATGTCACGATGGCGGTCTGGTTATCCACCCCCAGACGCGCCAGCGTTTCATCCGGCCAGTCTGTTTCCAGCGTGATGCCGGGGAAACGTTCGGCAGTCGCCAGTTGCGTGCGGGGGTCGATGACCGTCACGCTGAAACCGGTGGTCTGCGCCATGGGGGCCAGTACCTGCGCGATATGCACGGCACCCGCGATCAGCAGACGGGGCGGCATGGGAATAAGGTGCAGGAACCACAGGGCCTGCCCCTCTTCATCTTCCAGCCGCAGGCTGCGGCCGGTTTCGAATACGTCCCGCGCGCGGGCGGCAAGCCGTGCATCCGGATCGGACGACGCACCGGATGCGGCATCCGTCTGGTACAGCAGGCGCGATGCCCCCGTCGCCAGTTCGGTCGCCACGATGACCGGAATGCGGGCACGGCGTTTTTTCGCCACGGTTTCCAGCATGGTCAGATCCAGCGTGCCCTGCGGATGCGTGGGCGTGCGCACGGCAGCGACATACACATCCAGCAGGCCGCCACAGGCCAGGCCGACCGCCCATGCATCATCGCTGGATACACCATAGGACAGGGCGGCGGGATGGCCGGTGGTCATGACGCTCCCGGCTTCCTCGATCACCGCGCCCTCCACGCAGCCGCCACTGACCGATCCCTCGATGCGGCCATTGGCGCAGACCGCCATCATGCTGCCAGCTGGCCGGGGGGAGCTGCCCCAGGTCGATGTAACGGTCGCCAGCGCGCAGGGCAGACCCGCCCGCGCCCATTCGATCAGGAGATCCAGGGGATCCCGCGTGGATGAAACCTGTGTCATAGCAGGACTACTCTATCAGCACGCATACACGCGCACCACCCGGTGGACATGTACGAACAGGCATCCCATATATTGCAATAACATAACGCCACCCCGACGTGGGGCGCGCATGAATGGAGTAATATAAATGAGTTATGTCGATCCTGCCTGGTATGTTGTTGCCGATAACATTCATGCCCGTATCCTGAAGCATGGCGAACATGGCCTTGCGACGTTCGAGCATCTCAAAAGTGACGATGCAAAAGGCATGGATGCCCCGCGTAACGGTGCCTATGGCAAGGTGATCGCGGAATTCCTGAACACGGTCGTGCGCCAGAAGAAGGTACCGGCCATCGCGATTGCAGCCCCCGGTGATGTCATGCACCAGATTCGCGCGCATCTGGACGTGCATACCCGCCCGCTGGTGGTCAAGGAACTGGAGCGTGACCTGACCAACACCCCCGACCACGACCTGGCCAAGCATTTCGACATTCCGGCCACCGGCTGGCCCCTGTCCAACGCGGGCTGATCGGCTACTGGTCGCCTGTTGCGCCCCGCGGTAACGTGGGGCGCTTTTTTTATATGTAGGGTCCCGCGCATGCCGACACCTCTTTCCCTTGAAATCGTGCCCGTCACCGCCTTTGGCCAGAACTGTTCCATATTATGGAATCCCGACACCCGTCATGCCGTCGTGGTCGATCCGGGTGGCGATGTGCCGCGTATCATGGCGTTCATCACGCAGGAGGGGCTGTCGGTTGACGCCATCTGGCTGACCCATGGCCATCTGGACCATGCCGGTGGGGCGGATGCGCTGCGGCAGGAACTGTCCACACGGCAGGGGACCCCGGTGCAGGTTATCGGACCGGACCGGGCGGATGATGCGCTGCTGTCCTCCATTACCCAGCAGGCTGCCCTGTTTGGGCTGAGCGGGCTGGAAAACGTAACCCCGGACAGGTTTGTAAAGCATGGTGAGACGCTGAATGCGCTCGGGCATCGTTTCGAGGTCCGTCATGTGCCCGGCCATACCCCCGGCCATGTCATCTTTCATGATCCCGAATCCCGCTTTGCCTTCGTGGGCGATACCCTGTTCCGTGGCGGGGTGGGGCGCACTGACTTCCCCTATGGTGATCATGACCAGCTGATTGATGCCATACGGCGGGAATTGCTTCCGCTGGGCGATGATGTCACGATCCTGCCCGGTCATGGTCCCGCGACGACAATCGGCGCGGAGCGGAAGGGCAATCCCTTCCTGAACTGACAGATAGATAAAGTAAGGGTGCAGGAGAGAATTTGCTTATGATGTCCTTCAAGGCAGGCCGGTGGCTGGCGCTGGCCGCATGCATGGCGGCTGTATCCGTTCCGGCCATGGCGGCGGAAGAAACGGGTGAGCCGACCCGCGCCCAGCCCGCACTGCCAACGGTGCCGCTGACCATTACATCTGCCGATGGCGTCAAGCATGCCTTTACCGTGGAAAAGGCCATGACCCCGCGGGAGCAGCAGGTGGGCGAAATGTTCCGCCCGTCAGTGCCCGCCGATGGCGGCATGATCTTTGTCTGGTCCTACCCCCGCCAGAGCGACATGTGGATGCAGCATACGCAGGCGCCACTCGATATCGTCTTTATCGGTGCGGATAATCGCGTGTCTTCCATCGTGGAAAATGCCGTGCCGCTTAGCCTGGCGCGGATCAGCAGTCATGGTCCGGTTCGCGCTACGTTGGAATTGCAGGCCGGGATTACCGAAAAATTGGGAATCGTCGTGGGTGATCGCGTTGATTCGGCTGTGCTGAATGCTGGCCCATCAGCCAAGTGATTCTATAATATCCCGGTTTTCCGGGATTTTTTTATTTTCCGGATGAAAGTTTCCATTTTTTTGTGA